>JAMQPI010000194.1 GCA_023717565.1 Pyrinomonadaceae bacterium
GATTCTGCCAGTCAACCTTTTGATCGATGAGCTTTAGGTAAGCCTCATTAACCAGCGCCGTGGTCTGCAACGTATGGTCCTGGCGCTCGCGACTCATGTAACGATGTGCCAACCGGTGCAGCTCACCCTCCACCAAAGGTAGCAGCTTATCGAGCGCCGACCGATCTCCATCGCTCCAGGCGACAAGCAATTGTGTCACTTCCTGTGAGGGCGTTGCCGACATAACTCACTTCATTCCTTCATTTCATACTACCCGCGGTTATCGGAACAGCTTGTGATTGTAGCTGCCTGCGCCCCTGCTGCCAATTTGGCCTCGAAAATCGTTTTGCGAGCGCCGTGCCGGATTTGGGGTCCCACTCTCGCGTTAGTAGATGAAAGGAAAGGTGAATGAGTTTTCAATCACGGACAGCCTGATTCCTGGATAGGGAGAAAAATTATGACTAAGAATTCGATATTACAGACCATTTCCGTCGGCTTGATTCTTGTTTGCCTGACAGCCAGCGCGGCTTTCGCTCAGCAAACCGCCTTTACCTATCAGGGCAAACTGACTGACACGGGCAATCCCGCCAACGGTAACTACGACCTGCAATTCAAGCTTTTCGACACAGTCACGGTTGGCACGGGCGCGCCGCAAGGCGCGACCCTGGTGCGCAACCCGGTCGCCGCGAGCGCGGGTGTTTTCAGCGTTCAGCTTGATTTCGGCGCGAGCGTATTCAGCGGTGCGGCTCGTTATCTGGAAATCGGCGTGCGTCCGGCGGGCAACACCGGCGCCTACACCGTACTCGCGCCGCGCCAACCCGTCAGCTCTTCGCCCTATGCCATTCAGACCCTCAATGCGATGCAGCTCGGTGGTATTGCTGCCAGTCAATATGTCACGACCGCGACTGGCGAGACCTCTTTTATCAAAAACGCGACGACGCCGCAGACAGGAAATTTCAATATTGGTGGGAATGGTAGCGTCGGCGGCAATCTCGGCATTGGAACGGCTACGCCTACCTCGAAATTGCAGGTAGTACAAAGCAATGGTTATGGAATTACCCAAACGGACGGCACTATAACTGTAGGATCGTTTATTAACTCGAGCGGGGGTTGGTTCGGTACACAGTCGAATCATCCGCTCAATTTTTTCACCAACAACGGTCAGCCGCAGATGACGTTAACCCCGACAGGCAATTTCGGGATCGGTATTACAAATCCGACCAGCAAGTTATATGTCCTGAATTCAACTGCGGGGACGTCGGCTATTTACGCGGAGAGTTCGAGCGGTCGCGGCGTGTGGGGCAAAAGCGTTTCCAGTCGCGGCGTTTTCGGCGAGAGCAACAGCGCAGAGGGTGTCTTTGGTACCAGCACGAGCAATTCAGGCGTTTACGGCGAGACGGCAGTTGCCAGTGTGGCGGCGGCGGGCGTGTTTGGCAGAGGCACCGGCAGCGGCAGTATCGGTGTCATCGGCGAAGCGAACGTCAACAACGCGACCGGGGTGTTTGGTGTCAGCACGAGTCCGACCGGCTTTGGAATGTATGCGCGCAACAACTTCGGCGGCCGGGCAATTTATGCCGAGGGCAATGCCGGGCAAAACCTTACCAGCAATGGCTTCGTCAAAGCGATGGTTTACGTTAATGCCGACGGGACAATCGCCCGCTGCTACAATGGCGTTTCGAACGTATCAACTGGAAATTGCGGATTCACGGTTGTCAGATCCAATAGTTCACGTTTCACAGTTGATTTCGGATTTCAAGTTAGTGATCGTTTCTTTTTGATGTTACCCATTCAAGTCGGTGACTTGATTATTGGAAACTCTCAGGTTGTTTCGACAACAGTACTGGGAGCTAGTTTACAAGCGCAAAACGGCAGTTTCCCCTCCGTTGCTTTTCAACTCTTCGTGTTCTAACACACCGGTTAATGAGTTTCGTCCCTCACGACGCCCCGCAGGCGCTATTAGGGCAGACAACACCATTGCCGCAGACCACCAGGTACCAGGACAACCGTTAACTTGACGTATCAGCGCTGAGCAACCTTGTAGTTCGCGCAAGTGCCGCCCGCAACCGCACGGCCGACGGAGAATCATGATGAAAACCAGATTACGACAAAACAAATTCCTGCTGCTGTGTCTGCTGGCCGTGCTGGGCCTCACCAGTTACGCCTACCGGGCGAGCGAACAGTCGCGCCGCCATGCCGCTGCACTTGCCCCACAATCAACCGTTGCTCTTGTTGCCCGACCAGAAAGCCACACAGCGGTTCAGGTATCCCCAGAGCAACTGTCGGCAGCTGGCGCGCAGTTTCAGGTGTCGCCAAATGTGATTGCGGCCGGTGGGGGCACGAGCGCAGGCGGAAACCTAAAAGTCGAAAGCACCATCGGCCAGACGGCGGTAGGAACTACATCGAGCAACGGACAGTTCTCACAGACGGGCGGATTCTGGCAGTCGCAATCAGACGCATCGCCAGCACCAACGCCCACTCCTACTGCGACCCCGACGCCGACTCCAACAGCAACGCCAACACCGACTCCAACACCAACGCCGACACCGACACCAACGCAGAACGTCGTTCAATTCAGTGCTTCCAGCTACAGCGTCAACGAAGACTGCACCACGGTCACTATTACCGTTAACCGCATCGGTGACACCTCCCCTGAGGCCAGCGTGGACTACGCAACCTCAGACGTCACGGCCAGCGAGCGCCGCGATTACACCACCGCGCTTGGCAAACTGCGCTTCGCAGCGGGTGAGACGGCGAAGAGTTTCTCCGTACTGATCAGTGAAGACTCGTATGTTGAAGGAACTGAAAGCTTCAATGTCACTTTGAGGAATCCATCCGGCGCGACTCTCGGCGCAGCAGTCGCAACCGTGCAAATCAGTGACGATCCGACCGAGCCGTCGTCCAATTCAATCGACGACGCAGCAACCTTCGTCGGAGAGCACTATCACGACTTTCTCAACCGACAATCCGATGCCTCCGGCCTGGCCTTCTGGACTGACCAGATCACTTCCTGCGGCACGGACCAATCGTGCATTCAACTCAAACGCATCAATGTCTCAGCCGCCTACTTCCTCTCGATCGAGTTTCAGCAAACCGGGTACCTTGTGGAGCGTATTTACAAAACCGCTTACGGGAACGCTAGCGGCACCTCGACTTTCGGTGGCACGCATCAACTGCCCGTACCGATCGTGCGCTTCCAGGAATTTCTCCGGAACACACAGCAGATTGGACAAGGCGTGGTCGTGGGACAGGCAGGTTGGGAGACGGCACTGGAAAACAACAAGCAAGTATTCACCGCCGACTTTGTACAGCTCTCACGCTTTACCACTGCTTTCCCTGGTTCAATGACTGCGGCGCAGTTGGTTGATGCGTTGAATGCCAACGCGGGCAATCCTCTTTCCGCAGCGGAGCGCAATCAACTGGTAAACGAACTCTCCACCAATGCGAAGACGCGAGCGCAGGTTCTGCGGGCCATCGCTGAACATCCCAACCTCGTCAGCTCTGAATCGAATCGAGCCTTCGTGTTGATGCAGTACTTTGGCTATCTGCGACGCAACCCGAATGACCCACAGGACTCGGACTACACCGGCTATGACTTCTGGTTAACGAAGCTGAATCAGTTCAACGGCAACTTCGTCAATGCCGAGATGGTCAAAGCCTTCTCCACGTCCTCCGAATATCGCGGACGATTCGGGCAACCATAGTCCTTAGCAAATGTTGAGCTGACCCGAAACCGCCTCGTCACCGCGAATAGAGCGAGACTTATCATGTCCGGATCTTAGGAGGGACGCTTTAACCGTTTCCACCGGGTTGCGGGAATGCGTTTGTCGCGTGAGGGAGTGAAGCCCATGAGGTCCAGCTTAAAAGCGCCGTTCTGGAAAGGGAGTGAGTCGATCACCGGACGACGATCGTCCTGAGTGCGGCTGATATTCATGCCGAAGACCAGTCGCATCTCCTTGTCATGATACTTGAGCGTCACCTCGTTAAGATTCATTGTGCAGGTTGAGGCGTTCGCGAACAGCAACGCCGGCAATTTCGTCCCCTTTTCCCACTCAGCATCCTCCGGCCAATAATAAGTCTCTCCGTCAGGAGTGAAGGAGACTTCGGCTATTGATGTATTAGCGTCGCCGATCTGCCTGGGAAGTTGTTCGTAGGTGGACGTCAGTTCCGCGCGACTCAATACTTTTCCTTTTTCGTCACGCACGATGTAGTAGAGTGATGCTGGATTGCACGACTGCGCGTAAGAGCACTTGACCAGCAATAGGACCAGCAGTGGAAGCCAGATTAGGTGTCGCATAATGCTTAATATTCTAATCCAAACTGGTAGGATCGGTCACAACCTTCGGATGTGCCGTTTCGTGTGATTCGTGGAGCGCATTTGTTTTCCAGCGGCCTGCTGGAGGTTCGGCAAGGAGTCGAAAGTGTACTTGTCTTCTCCTCTGCCGCTCTTATAATCTCGGACGATATGGCCTCGATCAACAATGCCCGCGTCGAGCGCATTTGGCAGGTGGTTCTGTTGTCGTTCCTGAGTATTCTGCTAAGCGGTTGCGGTTCGCGGCCACCCAAAACTGTAGCCTCGATTGAATTCAACGTTATCCCCCCGGCAGAGGCAGGCGGCGCGGATAGGGTTGCGACCATCTCGGGGAGTGTCGTGGGGGCCCGCCCCGGACAGCAGATTGTCTTGTTCGCCAGAAGCGGTAAGTGGTGGGTACAGCCTGTTGCAGACCAGCCCTTCACCACCATTCAACCAGATTCGAAGTGGACGAACTCGACCCACCTCGGCACTGAGTATGCCGCGCTGCTGGTCGAACCTGGATATCGTCCAGCGCCAACAATCGATGTGTTGCCCACTGAGGGCGGCGACGTAGTAGCGGTGAAGACTGTCCCGGGCGAGTGGGCTCAGGAATCAGCTCCCAAAGCGCTGCACTTCAGCGGGTACGAATGGGACGTGCGCAATGTTGAGAGCAATCGCGGCGGCAGGCCGAATAAGTACGATACTGCGAATGCATGGACGGATGAGAGTGGGTTCCTTCATCTGCGAATAGCTCGGAAATCCGCCCAGTGGACTTGTGCGGAAGTGAGGCTCAAGCGCAGTCTCGGTTACGGATCATACTCCTTCGTTGTGCGAGACACTTTTCATCTGGAGCCCGCTGCCGTCTCAAGCATCTTCACCTGGGATACCTCGGATGAAAGCCCCAACCATCGCGAAATGAGTATCGAACTTGCGCGCTGGGGTGATGCCGCCAATAAGAATGGCCAATATGTTGTCCAGCCCTATTATGTGCCTGCAAACGTTGTCCGCTTTATGGTGCCACCTGGAGTACTCACACATTCATTCCATTGGGAACCCGGGAAAGTGGCGTTCAGAACCGTGCGCGGCTCGACGACCGGCAGCGGATCAAGTGTAGTTGCTGAGCACGTTTTCACTTCAGGAGTTCCAGTTCCAGGTGGAGAAGCGGTCCATCTGAACTTATACATTTTCGGCAACGCTAGTAACCCTTTGCAAAACGAGGCGGAGGTAGTCATCGAGAAATTCGAATACCTCCCATGATGGATACGCGGAACAGAACCTGCCATTTCAGTTGGTTCGTGGTGGGACTGGGGTTGGTGTGCCTTGCTCAGACGGCCTACGGGATCGATCCCGGTCGCGCGATGTCGCAATACATTCACGATCGGTGGGAAAGCGACAAAGGGTTTCCTGGTGGGCTTGTCTACGCCATCACACAGACGGCCGACGGCTACCTCTGGATCGGTACGGAGAAAGGCCTGGTGCGCTTCGATGGATTGAGCTTCCATCTCTTTCAGCATGCAAACACGCCATCACTTCCAGCCGGTCCAGTGCTCGGGTTGGCGGCGGACGCTGAGGGAAGACTATGGATCCGGATGGGGAACCCCAGCCTACTGCGTTACACCGACGGAAAGTTTGAGAATGTTTCAGCCGAACTCGAGCATGTTGAACCAGCTATTACTGCAATGGCCCGCGGAAAGGATGGAGAGGTTCTGCTTTCAGCTCTCGTAAACGGCACGCTTCGTTACAGTGGTGGCCGGTTTGTGAAGCTTGCGCCTCCCGCTGAACTGCCTAACTTTCTGGTGATCTCCATAGCCGAGTCGCAGAACGGCAAGATCTGGATAGGAACACGCGATGTGGGACTCTTTTCAGTGAGTCAGGGACATTTCTCAGATATCGGCCAGGGACTGCCGGACAAGAAGGTCAACTGTATTTTGCCCATCACTAACGAGGAAGTATGGGTCGGTACCGACAACGGAGTTGTTCGTTGGAACGGCACCGCCATCACCAGTGCGGGTCTTTCCTCATCTCTCAGCCAAGTCCAGGCTCTGACTATGATCAGAGATCGCGACTTGAACGTTTGGGTCGGTACGGCCAGCGGACTCTTGCGCGTGAACACGGAAGGAACTGCAGCGTTTGCTGAACCCGACCGGCGCGGCCTGGCAGTGTCAGCGTTGTTCGAAGATCGCGAGGGCAACATCTGGGTCGGGACATCCCAGGGCATTGAACGTCTCCGTGACAGTCCCTTTGTCACGTTTGCAACTGCTGAGGGCATGCCAGCGGGGAGCCAGGGACCGATCTACATCGATGCAGAGAATCGCGCGTGGTTCGCTCCAGCGGCCGGCGGGTTGTACTGGCTCAAGAGTGGTCAAGTCGCACACGTGACCAGTGCCGGACTGAGCGGCGACGTCATCTATTCAATTACCGGCGATAAAAATGAATTGTGGATCGGCAGACAAAAGGGAGGGTTGACTCACCTGCGCTACATCGATGGGTCTTACTCAGCCCGGACTTACACGCAGACTGATGGTCTGGCTCAAAACAGCGTTTACGCCGTTCATCGAAATCGCGACGGGACGGTGTGGGCCGGAACACTAAGCGGTGGCGTGAGCCGATTCAGCGGTGGCAAATTTACAACTTACACGATCAATCACGGGCTGGCGTCGAATACTGTTGATGCCATTCTAGAAGGCTCAGATGGGACGATGTGGTTTGCGACGCCGAATGGTCTAAGTGTGATGTCCAGGGACCGCTGGCGAACTTTTACGGTCAGAGACGGTTTGCCTTCCGAGAAGATCAACTGCCTTTTCGAGGATTCAGCTGCGGTACTCTGGCTGGGAACCGACGATGGGCTGGCATTCCTGAACAACGGTCGGTTCCAACTCCCTGAAAAATTACCGGCGTCACTCCATGAACAAATATTGGGCCTCACGGAAGACGAATTCGGATCGCTCTGGATCGCGACGGCGAACCATGTGCTGCGGGTGACACGCGCCAACCTCCGGCGCGGCGAATTTACCGACACAGACATAAATGAATATGGTCTTGCCGACGGCTTGCCTGGCAGCGAAGGAGTAAAGCGGCACCGATCGGTCGCGGTCGATTCGCGAGGGGGGATCTGGTTTTCTCTGAACCGCGGTCTTTCGGTTGTGGATCCCAGCCGACTCAGAAGGAGTTCGGTCCCAGCCATCGTTCACATAAATACGATGACCGCAGATGGCAGACCTGTCGACGTGCACCGCCCGATAAACATTCCTTCTGCTCGCCGGCGAATTTCATTTACCTTTGCGGGGCTGAGCCTGGCAATACCTGAGCGAGTAAAGTTCCGATACCGGCTCGACGGGGTTGATCGCGACTGGAGCGAACCAGTTAAAGCCGGTGAAGCTATCTACGCGAATCTCAGCCCGGGCTCGTACCGCTTCCGGGTGATAGCGAGCAATAGCGACGGCGTCTGGAATAGCGCGGAAGAGGCGATCGGATTCGAAATCGCGCCGGCCTTCTGGCAAACTTGGTTGTTTTGGATCCTCGGTGCGATGACCATCGCACTGACAGTTATAGCCTTCTATCGCTTCCGGCTTCACCAGCTAACCAGACAGCTGAACGTGAGATTCGACGAAAGGCTGGCGGAACGTACGCTGATTGCCCAGGAACTACATGATACGCTCTTGCAGGGTTTTCTTAGTGCCTCGATGCAACTCGACGTCGCGGTTGATCAGTTGCCGCCAGAGTCACCAGCCCGGCCTCGACTGCGGAGGGTTCTTGAACTAATGAGACAGGTCACTGAAGAGGGCCGAAACGCGCTTCGCGGACTGCGGTCGTCTACTAACGTCTCGTTGGATCTGGAGCAGTCGTTTTCTCTTATTCAGCGGGAAATTGGCGCTGGCGAAGAAACTGATTTTCGAGTGATCGTGGAAGGAGCTTCCCAGGCTTTGCACCCAGTCGTTCGCGACGAAGTCTACCGAATTGGCCGCGAGGCCGTGGTAAACGCTTTTCGCCATTCGCAGGCGAAGAACATCGAAGTTGAGGTGGCGTACCTCAGCAACCGCTTACGAATTCTGGTGCGCGACGATGGCTGCGGGATCGATAGCGAAGTATTGAATTCGGGACGCGAGGGACACTTTGGCCTGCCAGGCATGCGCGAGCGGGCTGAAAGAATCGGTGCTCGTCTCAAGGTTTTGAGTCGCGGCGGATTGGGGACCGAAGTGCAAGTGTCGGTTCCCGGTCACGTTGCATTTAAGGCTGAGCCTCTAGTGCGTCCGAACTGGTTTGCCAAATTGTCTCGGCGAGGTTCAGCAGCCCGGTCCGCAGAGAATGGGAGCGGAGCAAAAGATGAGTGAACGCGTGTGAACACACAACCGAGTCTCATGAAGTCAGTACCGTAGCGCGGTAGCGTCGGGTCCGGCCATGTCAAGACTCAACTGAGCGTTACGAGCCGGACCCGACGCTACCGCGCTACGGTACTGACTTCACGACACTCGGTTGCGTTTTCACACAGCCTCCCTAGCCAATTGATAACGCGCAGTCTGAGGAAGCGGGTTGATGGAGGAATGCGCGAAGTCCTTGGGCTCGCCGCGGCAGCAAGAGACATCTTTGGACCGAAAAGCAAGTGTCCGATGCCGTTGCGTACGTACTCTATGATCAGAGTGAGCCCCTGCCTGGAGCGGTGGAATCCATTGACCCGTAGATTTGTGATTGGAACCGTGGACCCGACGCTACCGCGCTACGGTACTGACTTCATGACACTCGGTTGAGCTTTCACACAGTCTCTACCGCAAGTGGTTCGGTGGGATATCAGCTTGCAGACGCAACAACAGATCCCGCATCTCGTTCAGAGATGGGTTGCGATTCGTCATCACCTTCAAGAGTGCGCTGCCGATGCACCGACCCGTCCGACTCGAATATGTAAGCCGATGGCGATTCGCGCATGATGATGTCCTGCAGGCGCATTAAGCCATATAGCAATGCTTCGGGACGCGGTGGACAACCGGGGATATAGACGTCGACCGGAATGCAACGATCCACGCCTTGCATAGTCGAATAAGAATCAAATGGTCCGCCGGTAGAGGCGCAGGCACCCATGGCTATGGCCCACTTCGGTTCCGGCATCTGTTCGTAAACTCTGCGCACGACTGGTCCCATCTTCAACGTCACGGTGCCGGCAATAATAATCAGGTCGCTCTGCCTGGGGCTGGGCCGGAAGACACCTGCTCCAAATCGATCGATATCAAAACGGCCGGCGCCGGTAGCAATCATTTCGATCGCACAACACGCAAGTCCGAAAGTCATCGGCCAAAGCGCGGACTTGCGGGCCCAATTGACCACCGGCGCGCCGAGGTCGAGTGCCTTGGAGGCCACACCCCGGCGCAGCGAGTTCATGATCGAATCGACGGTTGTTAGAACAAATCCTTCTTGATGTTCAGCCATATGTGATTTTTGATTTTAGATTTCTGATTTTTGATTTCGTTTTTGTGAAGGTAGTTTCAAACTTCGAAAGCACACCAATCTAAAATCAAAAATCTGAAATCGAAAATCCCTTAGGCCCACTCCAGCGCGCCTTTGCGCCAGGCGTAGTAATATCCCACTACCAGGATACCGATAAAGACAAACATTTCGATCAGAGCGAATTTGGTAAACGAGAAGTCGTCGCCCATGAAAATAATCGCCCACGGCAACAGGAAGATCGTTTCCACATCAAAGATCAAAAACAGCATGGCTACGATGTAGTAGCGCACGGTGAAACGGTCGTGGGCTTCGGTCTTGGGATCGATGCCGCACTCGTACGGCCGCATCTTGTCTTTGCCGTAGTTAATTGGCCTTATGAAGCGCCCCAGAACGATCGGGAGCACCGGAAAGATAATGGCCACCACAAAGAAGATCATTACCGGCCAATAAGCCGTGATGGGGCTGCCAATATTTTGCGTGGCTGCTGCGGTTGCTTGAAGAAGCATGAAGCTCCGGAGGGATCCTGGATTATTCCGATCGAAAGGATATTAAGTGCCGCGCAAGTTCAATGTCAACGACGAGTTTCAAAGAGTAATGAAAAGCTCTTCAGAAAGGATAGGACGATCCACGAAGCAACACGAAACGACTCGAAACAAAACCCCTTTCATGCCGCTTCGTGTCTTTTCGTGGATCGTTTTGATGATTTCCGATTGCCAATTGCCGATTGCCAATTAGATTTTTGCGACGGCACGAATCTTGAGCGCCTCGCGGGCAACCTTCTGAATTGGCAATCGGCAATCGGCAATTGGCAATGGTTAACCGTTACACTCGCGATTCTCACTGACCGAAGCGATCGCCATACTCAATCGACTGGATGAATGCCTTCACCATTTCGGCTTGTATGAAATTGCCGTTGAACTGATTGAGTTTCGCCAGCCAGAAGTTGTAGCCGTCAAAGTTCGTGTCGGGTGCGGCATCCGGATCTCTGCGGAGGTAACCAAAATATTGAGCGAGTACAAACGCACGGTTCCTTTCGGCCACTGCAAAGTCAGAATCCTCAGCGACGGCACGTAAGGCGGCAGCACGCGTCATCGTGCCCGCGTTCAGGGCACTCACCACCGCATCGCGCTCCGATTGCGACAGCGCACCGCCAGCGTTCTGGTTCAACGCATCAACGTATTGCGCGTTAGTACTCCCGTTGTACAGCGTCAGGAATTGCGCACCCGTTACGAACTCGTCGAAGAATGCAACCTTGTTCGCTTCGAGTTGCTGCTCCCAATTACCTATGCCGACTCGTACCCCGTCGCCAATTCGACTCGATCCTGCAAGGAACTCCCGCAGCTCAATTGGAACTGGCTTGCCTGGCAGGTTTCCGAACGCAGCTTTGTGAGTGCGAAATACGAGAAAACCACTCTCCTGGTATTCAATTGACAGGAAAAACGCGCCTGAGACGTTGATGCGACAAATCTGCAGATCAGGACTGCCGCAGAAGCTGGTCTGGCCCACCCAGAAATTTAAGCCGCCTGTGTCAGGCTCACGGCCAAGGAAATCTGAGTAGTGTTGACGGACGTAAAACTGGGGATTGAAGCTGCCATTCCGGACTGGACTCGGGCCGTTCACGGCATCGTTATCTATGATCTGCACGGTCGCGGTGCTTTGCGGCCCGAGCGTCGCTCCGGTCGGGTCGCTGAGGGTGATCTGGAAGGTCTCGTCGTCGTCGTCGTAAGCGTCATCAGTGATCAGAACATCGAAGGTCTTCGTCGTCTCGCCACGCCCGAAGTGCACCGTGCCCTGTGCGGCGGTGTAGTCGCCACGATCTGAGGCCGCGCCGTTAGCGGAGGCGGCGGGCTGTTTGAGTCGCGACCCGCCGGTCCCCTCGGTGGTCGTGTATTTGACGGACGACTCGCCTGACGTGTCGCCGGTGCGGGTGACCGTAACCGTCTTTTTGCCGGCACCCTCGGCGGCTGTTTGATCGGCGCTGTTGAATTGCGCAGTGCTTTGCGACGGCGGCCCTGAGACGCCGTTGAATCCGATGGTGAGGAAGAATCGTTCGTTGGGGTTCATGTCGCTCGTGTGCCCGAATCGCGGAAACGTGAGCGGATTACCATCTACTGCCCGCGACTCCGAGCCAATGATGCACTGGTCAGGCAGATCCGGGTTGTTAGCCAGGCAGATACTCCCCATCCTAAAGGCGGAAACAAAGTCACCAAAGTCTTGAGTCCCATCAGGATACAGAAGCAGTACTTGGTTGATGTTCATGCCGCCGAACTTGCCCGGGGTGAAGGGCGGCGCCATGCTGCGATCGCGCCAGACCCCTTCGATCGTGAGAAAGGCTCCTGACGGATTCGGTGTTCCGTCACCGTTCGAGTAGAACGCGTCGTAGTATTCCTCATTGAAAAAAGAGAAGTCGTTCTCGTTTGCGCTCAACGGGTCGGGCAGTCGCATGCCGAGCGACACCGCGTTCGGCGGAAACCGGATCACATGCGGCGTATCGCCAATCGTTTGTTCAAAGATCACTACTTGCAGAAGACTTGGCAGCGTCCGAATCGGCAAGGTGGAGTCGTCATTGACGATGGTGCCCACGCCCTGAGCATCGCCGATGAAGGCATTCGTGGCATTGCTCAGGTTAACGAAGAACGTCTCGTCTGGCTCCCTTACGCTGTCGCCGTTGACCATGACCACGACGGTTTTCATCGTCTCGGCCGGCAGGAACGTCAGCGTCTGGTTGTCGATGGATTCGTAGTCGTCTGGGGCGGCGGCCGTGCCGTCCGCCGTGTCGACTCTAACGGTGACGTTCTGCGTCGCAGAGCCCGTCTTCGTCACGGTAAAGGTGACCATGTTCGTGCCGGAGTTACCCTCCACCACCGACACATTGTTGATGGCGAGCGAAACGACACTGCCGGGCGCCCAGAACGGATGTACGCGGTCATTTTCGTTGTTTGGAACGCGCGTCTGGTTTGTGCCGTCGGTGTTCATTACATAAATATCAGTGTTGCCATCTCGGAGGGACCTAAACGCAATCATGCTACCGTCGGGGCTGAAAGTTGCTTCGTCGTCGGTTCTCAGATTGGTGGTGAGTGGCGTCTGACCAGTGCCGTCGGCGTTCATTATCCAAATATCTTCTTGACCCGACGAGACCGAAGTGAACGCAGTCTTGCCGGCGGTGGGACTGAAGACTGCGTTGGTATCTGGTGCCGGATTATTTGTGAGATTCCTATGGCCAGTCCCGTCCGCGTTCATGATGTAAATCTCCCAGTCGCCGTCGCGAAACGACTCAAACACAATCTTGCTGCCATCTCCACTGAAGGATGGTTGGCCATCCCGTGCAGGGTTGTTGGTGAGGCGCGTCGGATTTGTCCCGTCGGCGTTCATTACGTAAATCTCACGGTTCCCGTCCCGGTTGGATGCAAACACGATCTTACTGCCGTCGGGACTGAACGCCGGGTCGCGGTCTTCAATGGGAGAAAAGCCGCTAAGGCGTGTCGGGCTCGTACCGTCAGCATTCATTACAAAAATCCTGAAAAGGCCCAGGTCTCCAGCGTCATTGGTATTCATAAATGCGATTCTACTTCCATCGGGACTGAAGGCGGGCTGGAATCCGGACACACCGTTAATGATACTGAGATCGGTCGGACTCGTCCCGTCGGCATTCATCACCCAAATATGACCACCGGACTGGAAAGCAATCTTGCCCGCGGGCATGGGGCTCTGTGGCTGAGCCGCGATTCTTGTTGGGAAGCTCACCCCCACTTTGCCATTCGAACTGAAGGTCGAATCGCCGTTCGTCGCGCTCACGACGCCCGTGATGTCTGAGGGAGGCGACGTCCTCAAGCCTTCCGCCAAGACTCGCCGGAGGCCCGGCAGCCACGAGTAGCCTGCAAGGGCGAGCAGGGCGATGAGGCAGATGAGCGTCAGTGTGCGGGCGCTGGATTGTGCGCTGAGGCGGGTCGGATTTCTCATGACATTACTCCTTGAGTTGGGGCGTTACTTACTCTTGCTGGCCGCCTTCAATTCCCTTTCACGGGATTAATGTCGGTTTTGAAAAACTGTTGCAGAGACGATCAAGGATTTTGAATGATTTCTTGTTAAATTCCTTAATTGTTCTATCGCTCGAATGAAAAGCCTATTTCGTCGGTGCTCGAGCGAGCGCCGTCGGTCGCAATTACTCTGACGCGGGCGTCGCGCGGTCTTCCGCGGATGGGAATGACGAAGGAATTGCCGGTCTGTTCGTATGAGACCAGGCGCCAATTCCTGCCGCCGTCTGGCGAGTAATAGACGGAGTAGCTCAAAGAGTCTCCGTCCGCGTCAGTTGCACTCCAGGTGACTGGAAGACTGTTAGCTGTCGGACGCACGACTTCGTTCGAAACTGGAGTCAGAATCTTCACGCTGGGCGGACTTGTACTGAGCGTCTTGCTGTCGAGCACGCCAGCCAGTCCAACGAGCTCGACTCGATGCAGCCCGGGAAACGTTTCGACTCGGTAAGTGAAGGGAATGATCGTGCGCTCGCGTTCGACGTCCGGAATCTTCCATACAGCTCGGAATGGATACTCGGCGAGGACACGGTTAGCGTTGTCGCGGAGGATGAGAGCGAACCCATCAGCTGTGCGTTGGCCCTTGGGCAATTCGGTTTCGCCCCGCAGCTCGTAGAATTTATCGAACGATCCGCTGACGGTCAGCGCGCTCTTCGACAGGAATCCCCGGACAAGCAGCAGGTCGGGGTCGGGTGAGCCGACCAGATAATTCAACAAGTGCCAGTAACTACATTGCGTAATCCATTGCGTGTAGTCATAGGACGCGCCCATGATTGCAGGCACGCGATCCCTCCTGGTTGTGCCATAACCCCGGATCGAAACACCGTTTCCGTAATTGTCGTCGGCTTTGTTGTGATAGTTGCGACCGCACTCGCTCGTCATCTGTTCTTCGGCCCACGGAAAGGGAGTCGTATGAATGAATTCATGGGCGAAGGTAAAGTCATCCGTGTTGGGTTGAATGACGAATACCTTGCGGGAGACCGCGTAGGCGAATGCTTCTCCGGGGTCATGCGTCAAGGCGAAGTCTTTTTTTGAAAGCAGAACGGCGATCGTCTCGCCTCCTGTCAGAGCCGACACAGTGCTGAATCGCTGGCCGATGGCGGCGACCAGACTGTCCCTCCTCTCCTGCTCGGTGCTTCCATTGCCGGGCAGATTCGCATCAATCGAACGTAGGTCGAGTGCCGCGGTTGGCGAGATATTGACGGAATATGGCTGCACCGGTAGATATTGCTCGATTCGCTCGGCTTCAAGTGCGATTAGGTGCGCATCCTTCTCGAGTTCGAATAACTGCGAGAGGGGATCGCTCAGAATTACCGGCACGACGCGAAACTTTGGCGGGATGGTTTCGATGGCCTCACCCTGGGCGAAGACTTTCAATCCTGTAGACGAGCCATCGTTCCGAATCAGCTCTCCTTCGATGCGATAGCTACCGGGACGGTCAATCAGGAACGAGCGCCCGTCTGGAATACCAAGAGATGCGTCCAGAGATGCCTCAAAGGGCTGCTTTGGCCCGACGGGACCGTCCAATAGCACGCTGTTTTCGGCGCGTTGTTGTTCGTAAATCACCTTCTGCCGCGCACCCTGAAAAAGAGTGAAGCGGAACCGGACCGGTGTCAGCCGCGTTCCGTTGGTGGTCCCGCGAATAAGAATTCGGAGATGCCGATCCTCGCGAATGCCGAACAGTGCAGTCCGTCGACCGACGACCATTTTCAACTCAGCATTCCATGACGCAGGTCCCACTCTGGTTAATCGTTTGGTGGGTTTGTCATCAAAGTACTCGTCGTCCTGCCAGACTCCCTGACTGGGCTCGAACCTGCCATCGGTCACCGTGGCCGTTGGTGTGGGACTCGGACGAGAAGATGGCGGTGGTGAAGGACTCGGACGAGAAAACGCCTCCGGTGCGGGTTTTTCGGTGAGTTGTTTCTTAATTCTCAGCGCCTGTGCTTCGAAGTATGAAATAGCTTCACCAAGACTCTGCGCGGTGCCCTGGCTGATTTCACCATCGGCGATGGCCCTTTCGACATAAATTCGCGCGCGTTTCAGTTGACGGAGTGCTTCGTCGGCCAAAACGCCGGCGGACACATCACCTTGACCGGCCGCGGCGCTCGCGTCGTCCGCGAGCTGGCGACCACTACGAAACGCATCTGTAGCACTATCAAACCAGGTTTCCTTATCCGGAGTGTCTTTGAGCCAGACGTCATACAAACGTATGTCGAGACGAGCGCTGATGGTGAATCCACCAGGCGTGATTCCCGTCAGTATGCGCTCGGTCATGAACGTGTCGTTTACTTCCTGTGCTTTTGGGGTGATGGTGAAGTTCTGCCGGTCGCCTCCGCTCATGCTAACGACTTCGGTCGATTCATTGAAAAGCGTGAGCGGAGCCGCTTCTTTTATTCCCTTGAGGCCCGTAACCAGAACGGTGAGCGTTGTCTGTTCGCCGCGAAGCAATTTCAGTTTCGGCGCTGCAAGTTTCACCGCGATGGTTCGAAGCTGGCCCTGTGACACGACGCCTCGTTCATCGCACTTGATTGCGGCGACGCCACTCGAACTGCTTGCATTGCGAGCCACCAGCTTCCCAGGGGATTCGGCTAGCGGGGTCACCTCGACTCCACCGATCATCAATCGAGTGTTCGCGAAATCGCCATCGAACGGACCGCGGATTTCAAATGGCCGTCCGCGCTCAATCAAGTTGGGAAACTCGAATGAATCCGGTACAGCGGGTCGCCGCGACATGACTGATAACTCTTCGCGCGCGATCTCTTTCTGGTTCTTCTCTCTTAACCGCAGCGAGACCCCTCGGTCATTTTCGATGAGTGGAATCGTCCATCTAAATCTTTTGTTTCCGACGCGCACTTGCTGGCCGGCCAGATCCAGGAGTTGTTCGTTTAGTACCTCTGCGCTCTGTGTTCCTTCCCGTTCGCCCTGCCCTTTCGGCGAGATCGAGACCGTGCCAGAGACCGTGTCGCCGGCGGCCAGATCGTCAGGTAGATGGACCGTGACCTTCCCGAAGTCGGACAAGAACTCGACGGAACGCAGGGCGTCGCGAGGCGACAAGCTTGCTAAGAGTTCGGAGCGGTTAGCGCTTGAGTCTGAGGGCGTGGGAGTAACGGATGGTAGCGTCTTATCCCATCTCCCGGTCGCCGCGTTGTACTTTTCGTCCTCGGGCGCTTCTTCCCATTTTCCCGTCGCACCATTCCACCTTAGGCGCTCCGGCGCAGGCTCCCATCGTTTGCTGCTCGGGTTCCACTTCTCTCGCGAACCATTAATGACTGGTTCACCGAAAATCCTGGTAGTCGCCTCATGGTCATATGTAGTCTTTCGTTCCTGCGGATTGCCATAGCTGTCGTATTGGATCTTCTCTTTGCGGGTGTTTTTGTCCTTAGCAGAATCAAAGTAATAGAACTCTACTTCAGCCTCCTGCCCGTTAGGGTAGTAGAAATTTACAAATTTGGTCCGCACGTGGACTCCTAATGTGTACTCTTTCTCTCCGAACACTTGCCCTGCCTTGTTTTTGTACACCAGTTTGTACTTGCCCCCATCAAGCTCAACTCGTTGAGGTTCGCCCGCAGGGTCAATGTCCGTGAGCCGTATCGGAGTTGGGGCTGGCCGCTGCGCCTGTGCGATCTCAATGAAGAGAGTTAGGCCGGCTAGGAGAACTAGCGAGGTCAAAAGCGAGACGGCGACATTGATCGCCGGATTTCCGTTTCGGATTCTCATGACTCAACTCCAGTGAAGCGACAAAGTTGACGAAGATCACCAGGTCAATTTGATCAAGTTAGTGCCCAAAGGACGTTGACCAGCGGCGCGTTTGCCCAGCTTTGTGGAGCGCCTTCTTAGTCGGCTCAGAAACTACGCAGTAGATCACTGTCGATTGACAGTGACGGTCCCAATGATTGAAAAAGCTCCGCGCTGGATACCCGTAAGCGGTCGTTCGGTCGTGTAGGTTCCTCCCTGGACCTGAGAGGGGCTGATGCTGATTCTTTCAATCGTTCCGTTTCCCATCGTGATAACGCTAGGGGACTTGTTTTCCAGCACCAGTGGAACCGGCGCTTTGATTCCTTCGAGACCCAGTACTGTCACGATCAGAGTTGTCTGCTCGCCCCTGAGCAGATCGAGCTTAAGCGCTGAGAGCTTTAGTCCCACACTTCTGAAGCTGCCTGTTGCCATGCGACTCTGCTCGCGTACGACCAGCTGCGATGGGCCCGCTTTGTTACTGTTATTGCGCGCGACCAGCTTGCGAGGCGACTCCGCAAGAATTTCCATTTCCTCGCCTCCGACCGTTAAATTCGTCGTCTTGAAATCACCATCGAAAATGCCGGTGACTTCGACGGGCCTGCCTTGCTGTCCCATGGTTGGAAGTCCAAACTCCTGACCCGGCGGCGATTTCTGTGGCTGCTGCGCAACCGGGAGCTCGCATCTGGCGACCTCTCTGCCTTTCTTGTCTTTGAGCAGAAGGTAAGTGGTGCTGATCGACGTGGGAATGGAAAGACTGAGGATGCGATTGGTTGAGGAAGTTTGTTGCTTCTCGATCTCGACTACATAGCCCGCGAGTTCGCCCTGGTTTTGCGTACGCGTTTTTTCGTCTTTGCCTTCGGCCTGGGCGACGACGGTGCCGGAGAGAGTATCGCCGGCCGACAAGTCGTCGGGGAGATTTACGTAGATCTTCCCGCGCGGAGTTTCGAAAGTGGTGGTGTTGAGCCCACCAGCAACTTCACCGGCGACCGTGAAACCTTTCGCGGCTGATGTTGAGGCTCGTTCTCCGAAGGTCCGTGAAGACATACCAGCGGTCGCTTCAACGTAGTCTTTTCTTTGCGGGTCCCACCTGTAGGTCTTCGTCCTGCCCTGCGAATCTTTCTCCGTCCTGGAACCGCCAATTTGGACACGCTGCTCGTCAAATTCCCTAGTCTCGCTGAAGTATTCGGTCCCTGTAATGCTGGTTTTGGTCGTAGTTTCCCGGGTCAAACGTCTAGCACCATCGCGAGGGTAAATGAAGTACCGCGTCACAACGGTCTTCTCGTTCCCTGTGGGATCAAGTTCGGTCTTCGGGCCGCTGTACGTCGTATTCTCCTCCTCCAGCCTCAATCCCTGCGAGTCTCTCCACTGCCTGAAAACGATCCGATCGCCATCCTTCTCGGTGACTTCAAACCTGGCCCCATCTCGCCCATATCTATCATCCGCGTAGATGTAGGTCGTGCTCCCATCGGAATTTGAACGGGTTTCCTTAGGTCGTTGCGCGTTGGCGGGTGCTCCGGCCTGGGCCATGAAGGCGAAGATGGCAAGCCAGGTCAAAAACGAACCGATCACAATCTGGATGAGATTCTTGCTATCGCGTTTCACGGTTCAAACTCCTTTCGATATGCTTACAGTGAGTCTGTGGAAAGAGCGCGACGCGAGGAACTCCGGGCCACGCGCCGCCTTCAATTCCCTTTCATGGGATTAATGTCGATTCTGAAAAACTGTTGCAGAGCGCGAGGGCGGTGGGCTAGTAAAGAGAGACTGGGAAGGTTTGTCGGTGTTTTTTTCGCCCCTGTGCCCTCGCGCATGGGACGCAGTCCTTTCAGGAGGAGTAGGTATGGGTTGGAGTGGCGGTCCGAGGGAAACCACTAAAGTGGTTCCGCTGGACCATGATGCTACCTGAACCCCAACCTAAAGGTTGGGGAGAATGAGAAGTTGAGTTCTTACGTTGGGCGAGAATGAGAAGTTGAGTCTCTAAGAGCCGCGGTGTGAATGAGAAGTCAATCACCTATGCCGACAGTTTCTAACGGCGACCTATTGAGGTGCGTGGGGTTACTTCTTCAGGATGGTAAAGTAATAGCTGGCCGCCCGTTCGGCTTGGCCGTCTGCGTCAACTCCAGTCAGCTTCAACTCATAATCGTCCTCGGCTAGTAGGCGGGCGGAAAGGGTCAAGCTGGCGATGCGGCGGGACCCTTCGCGACGCGCTCGGAGATCTGCTCGGCTACTTACTTCCTTCCCATCGGCGTTCAATAAAACGGCGCGATAACTTTTGGAAGCGTCACCGGGCAATTCGAGCCGGAGCCGCACCTGCTCTACGCCTGGCGCCAGGACGAGCCGCTTTGTCTGGCCGCCGCCCCGTATACCACCCGGCGAGAGAAACAGAGCAATAACAGCAGGCTGCATCGATCGCTCGTCAGCCTGCTCCCCGCGTTTTGCAAGCTCCTCCTCCAGTTGAGCCCGAAGGTCACGCTCCTCCCCAAGCTGTTTGTCTAGCTGCTCTAGCTGCTCAATGCGAGCGCGCTCTTCGGCAGAACGTTGGTTAAGTTGCTGCTCGGCTGTGGCGCGCTCGGCGTGTAGACGGTTTATCTCGTTACGCAGTTTTGCTGTTTCAAATAAAAGCCAGGCACCTCCTGCGACAACTACCAGCGCGGCTGCCGCCACTGCGTAACGCGTTACAGGACTTGACCAACCGGGAATCCAGGAGAGCAAGCTGCGGTCGGTCTTTCGCTCGCCCCGGTTGGAGGCCTTGGTCCAGGCATCTGCGACCGGGGACTGCCGAAGCTCAGCTATCATGTCTCGCGCCAGCGCCAGCTTCTTGCGCTCGTCAGCAAAGATCAGGAATCGCTGCTCGAACAGTTCTTTCTGCGCAAGCGAGAGCGTCCCCTGAGCGTAGGCGCATCGCAGGTCGTCCTCTACTTCCAGGAGCTGCCGGTAGAACTCATCATCGTCGAAAGCGTGCTGCTCGATTTTTTGCTGTTCTTGCTCCGGCAACTGGCCGAGCAAGTATCGCGCGAGCCTCTCTTCGTTGGTTCTTTCTTCTTTCATAAGGCAAGTGGACGAAAACCTATGCGGTTTCGCGGTTGAGTACGACTGACTTTGCTATTCCTTTCCCCTTTACTCAATGTCGAAAATCTAAGAAGTGTTGCAGCCCTACTCGACTTCCTCCAAACAATTGTTGACACATCGCTCAAGCTCGCCTCTGACTCGAAAGGCCCGACTCCGCAGCGCAGTGGCCGAGAGATTCAGCTTCACCGCTATCTGCTTTCGCTGCTCCTTATCCAGCACGTCGCCTTCCGAATAGTACTGCTTGATGAGGTTGAGACTCTCCGAGGGAAGCTCACTCAGACAACGGCGCAGACAGGCAAGCCGTGTCTCCTGTTCCTGCAGAGTCTCGGCTTGCGCCCTGATCTTTTCCGGATCCTCAGACGGGTTCCACACTTCAGTCTGACTCGCAGGGATTTCCTGGTTGGCAGCTGTCTTTCGCCAGTGTTCCTTTAGCAAGAGGACGGCGACACCGTAGAAAAGTGCCGAAGGGTTTGTCGCTTGAAGCTCCGCGCCCTCGGTGATCTTTTTTGCAACACGGTCAATAGTCTTATCTGCGTACTCTTCAAACTGGAGGCAGCCCCGCCACTTGAAAAACTTCATCAGCTTGCGGCGCAGCCCCTCGTACTTTTCAGCCGCGCGCGCGCGGTCCGGGTCGAGCTGAGTGAGCAGCCTGTCAAATGCTTCCTGGGTCAGAGCCCAACGAGGCGGGGACGCGGAG
>JAMQPI010000247.1 GCA_023717565.1 Pyrinomonadaceae bacterium
CCTACCGCTCCCGGTTCTGTAAAAAGAGGGCTACACCTCTTCGGTGTAGCCCTCGGGTTTGTGAGCAGAAGGGCTGCCTACTGCGAGATGCCCACCTGCCAAAGCATGAAGGCATAATCAAACGCCGTATCTTTGAGAGCATCGTAACGCCCTGATGCGCCGCCGTGGCCCGCCCCCATGGTGGCCTTCAGCAACAGATAGTTCTTGTCGGTCTTTAAGGCCCGCATCTTCGCCACATACTTGGCGCCTTCCCAATAGGGCACCTGGCTGTCGTTCAGCGAAACTCGGACCAGAGTGTTGGGATAGTCTTTCGCCACGATGTTGTCATACGGAGAATAGGACTTCATGTAGATATACTCGTCCTTATTCTCCGGATTCCCCCATTCGAGAAACTCTTGCACCGTGAGCGGCAGGCTCTTGTCGAGCATCGTATTTATTACGTCAACGAAAGGCACGTAAGAGACGACTGCCTTGAACAGATCCGGACGCATGTTTTCGACCGCTCCCATCAGCAAGCCGCCGGCGCTGCCGCCGGAGATAACCAGCCGATCCTTCGAGGTATATTTCTGCTTGACCAGGTAATCGGCTGAGTCAACGAAGTCAGTGAAGGTGTTCTTCTTCTTCATCAACTTGCCGTCGTCATACCAGGGCTTGCCGAGGTCGCCTCCACCACGAATGTGCGCCAGCGCGAAGACCACGCCGCGATCGAGCATGGACAGGCGATTCGAACTGAAACCGACATTCGAAGGAATGCCGTAAGAGCCATAGGCTGTTAACCACAGGGGCGCCGACCCGTCGAGTTTTACTCCCTTCTTGTACACGAGGGAGATGGGAACCTTCGTTCCGTCAACTGCCGTTGCGTAAATCCGCTCCGACTTGTAGTTCGCCGGGTCGAAGTTACCCAGTACCTCCTGGCGTTTGAGTAGTTCACTCTTATGCCCGGGCACGTCGTAATCGTAGGTCGAGGGTGGAGTAGTGAACGAGTTGTAAGAATATCGAAGCTTCTGCGTGTCGAACTCGCGATTGGTCGAAACACCTGCCGAGTAAACCGGCTCAGGAAACTCCAGGTAGTGAGCCTTGCCTGATTTGAAGTCGGTGAGCCGCAGTTTGGGGAGCCCATTCTCACGTTCGGAGAGCACGAAGAAGTCCTTGAAAATATCGATGTCTTCCAGCATTACAGCGGGCCGGTGGGCGATCACCTCTGTCCAATTCGCCTTGCCCGGACTGGAGATAGGGGCCGACGCGAGACGGAAGTTGCGCCCCTTGTCGTTGGTCAGGATATAAAACTTGTCACCATGCTGGTCAACCGAATACTCATGGCCTTTCTCGCGCGCGGAGATGAGTTTCGGCGCCGCAGTAGGAGTAGAAGTTGGGATATAGCTCCACTCGTTCGTATCAGAGCTCGACGAGCCGACCATGATGTACTCCCGGCTGCGAGTCCGTCCCGCATAAAGTCGGTAGAGTTCATCCTTCTCTTCCGCGACCAGCACATCCTTCTCTTTAGGATCACCGAGGGTGTGGCGCCAGAGTTGATGCGGACGTTTGGCCGAATCCTCCCGGCCGTAGAATAAGGTCTTGTTGTCGGGCGCCCAGATCGCATAAACGACCACTCCGAGTTCATCCGGGAGTTCTTTTCCGGTGCGCAGGTCTTTGATGTGCAGTGTGTAGTCGCGATGGCCGTCGTGGTCCATCGAGTAAGCGAGGAGGTTCGCGTCGTCCGAAACGCTGTAGGCGCCGAGGCCAGTGTAGGGAAATCCCTTGGCCATCTCGTTCAGGTCGAGTGTGATCTCCTCGGGCGCCGTCATCGAACCCTTGCGGCGTGCGTGGATCGGATACTGTTGTCCCTCGACGGTCCGAGAATAGTACAAGTAACCATCCTGCCGGTATGGGACTTGAGTATCAGTCTGCTTAATGCGACCGAGCAGTTCTTTATAGAGGGCCTCCTGGAACGCCTCGGTTGGCTTCATTACCTCTGTGGTGTACGCGTTTTCTGATTCTAAGTATGAGATCACTGCCGGGTTCGTCTTCTCGCGCAGCCAGAAGTAGTCATCGACAAGAGTCTCGCCGTGGATGTTAGTCGTCTTGGGTTTCTTTTCTGCCATTGGTGGTTTTGGTGCGGCTGCTCCGCCCCCGTTTGTCGATTGGGCCAGGCCCGCGCTGCTAAGCGTGAACATGGAGGCTACTGCAAGTAAGACTGGCAGCATCAGGGGTCTTAGCTGGTTTTTCATGTCGGACCTTCTTTGTTGCGGAATTTAGGGTTGCGGACATCGGGGAGAATCGTCTTCTATAATCGAGCACCGCAGAATCTTTCGCTTGGTTGTTTGTTGCCGGCACACGGCCGGCTAGTCGTGGACGGTTCAACCGCGCGGAGGGTCGCCCCAGCCTGAGCCTAGATACCTACCATTCTCAATTATGCACGGCACCGTGGGATCACCGTTGGAAAACGCGAGCATCTCTTTCCGACGCGAGCGATCGTTTTGAGCGTCGTAATCAACGAAAGAAATGCCTTTGGAGTTGTAGTGATCCCGCGCCTGTTGACAGTAGGGACAGCCCGGCTTTGTGTAGATAACTAACGCCAACCTGTGGTTTACCTCCGCGTGACGTTAGTTTAGCAATGGACTGGCGAAGATGAGAAGCCGGGAGGGGAAGATCCGGTGTTATTTTCAAACTGGAACCGCTATACTGCGCGGGTTTATGAACGAACTCGACACCACAACTTCAATTCTCACCGACAGCGATCTGCTTGACCCTTACGAAAAGTTGGTTCATGTGGAGATCCTGGGTCAGCAGGTAATGGTGCCCGAGAAGAATCGTCTACTACGTTGCTTCCAGTATTTATCGCTCAATTCGATTTCTTACGGCGACTTTTGTTGGAATGGCGAATGTACGAATTGTCAGATCTGGTATCACGAGAAGGGTCAGACTGGCACCAATGACAAGCCCACACTCTCCTGTCGCGTGGAAGTAGTCGAGGGAATGGTCATCACGAAGTTGAGTCAGTTTATTCACCTCGACGGAATCAACAAGTGAGGTCACACCTCTCTCACCAAGGCTGGGATCTCTCAAGTTAGACAAATTCGCAGGTTAGGGAAGGGGAAGCACTCAACCCCAGAACCGTTTTCAGTAGCCAATGGATGCCAGGCTCAACCACCTCAGTACCACTCAACCATTTGTCGGACTGATCTCTATGACACTCACCTTTGTGCGACTTGAGCGGCAGATTCGACGCTCGCGCAAAATGGTGTTGAGTGGTGCTGGGGTGGTTGAGCTTGGCATCCATTGGCTACTGCAAACAGTTCTGTGGTTGAGTGCTTCCCCAACCTGCGAATTTAACTTATCTCAGAGATTGATCGACAAACCTTAGGATGGTCTCACTTAGTTTTGACTGGCATCACGCCGGTCGTGCCGAAGATCCCGTCTGTCCCCACGCAAGTCCCGACGATCGCGTCGCAGCTCGCGGTGGTCGAAGCGTAATTCTCGTCGATCTCCCCTGATCTCACGACGGTCGGCGCGAAGCTCTGGACGCGGAGCCCCTTCACGTCTGTCTGTGCGAAACTCGCGCACATCAGATCGCAACTCACGCCTGTCTTGCCTGATCTCACGCCGGTCACCCCGAATCTCTCCTCGGTCCGCCCTAACCTCTCTACGATCCGAGCGCAACTGGCGGCATTCCCAGGGCGCGAAACTGCACCGGTTCTGTCCCTGGGCCAAAGCTGTGGCCGAAAGACCGGTACCCAAAGCGGCGGCTATCAACAAAGTTCGCAAAAGTATAATTCTCATTTTTCTCTCCTCCATCGATTCAGTTTGGCTTGTTTGTCCGGCCGCCGGAAAAGCCTGAGATCCGGCCGGCCCGCATCGAAGTCATGGAGGAGAGACAGACTCCACCGCTGCAAGTCCGTCATGGACTCGCTGGCGGAGCCAACTTAATACTTCGGTTAACCCCCTTGCTGCATTCTTAGACGCGTAGTGAGGAGCGGAAGACGAGATTTATACGGACGGGGAAATATCGCTGTTAAATTCAGCGACGCCAGCAACACTCAACCACAGAACCGTTTGCCGTAGCCAATGGATCCTAAGTTCAACCAGCGCGGCACCGCTCAACCTTTTGTCGGACTGATCTCTATGACATTCACCTTTGTGCGACTGGGCGGCAGAGTCGACGCTCGCGCAAAATGGTCTTGAGTGGTACAGGGGTGGTTGCGCCTAGCATCCATTGGCTACGGCAAATGGTTCCGTGGTTGAGTGGTACCGGGGTGGTTGCGCCTAACATCCATTGGCTACGGCAAAATGGTTCTGTGGTTGAGCGGTGCCGGGCTGGATGAATGTACGCATTGGCCTTCGCCCTTAATACCTGGGTACGCTGGGGTCGACCTCATTGGACCAAGCGGTGATCCCGCCTTTGAGGTTCAGGAGACTGCCGGTAAAGCCTGAACGCTTGAGTGCCTCGATGGCTTTCGCGCTGCGGCCTCCCATCTTGCAATGCACGACGGTCTCACGGTTGGGATCGATCTCCGACATACGGTCGAGCACCTGGCCTAATGGGATATGGGTGGTATTAGGAATAGCGGCAACCGCGACTTCGTGTGCCTCACGCACATCAATAATCTGAATGTCTTCTCCGCTGTCGATTCGCTGCTTAAGTTCAGTTGCCGTGATTTCGGGAATTTGCTGTGTCGGTGCTTGACTCATGATTCCTCCCCAGATAGATCAATTTCACTTGTGATTCGATCGTAAAAAGTGTGCCGTCATTCTACTCGCTGGAATTAGGGACGGACAAGCGTAGCGGGCTGTGAGTTGGTGATGATCGAGGATGTCCCCGGCAGCTTTTCTTTCTGAGGAGCCTATACGTTAGACTTTGACCTGGCTTTTCCTGTCGAAGCTCCCTTAGTAAGTTTTCTTTTTGCGAAAGGTCCCTCTTATGAGATTCGAGTTCTACCACGCCGGGCTGGACGATGTTCCTAAGCTTTCTGTCGACGGCACCGTTTCCAACAGCATCCATTTCTCGCACTGGGAAGGAAACCAAACACCGGAGGAAGTGAAGGCAGATACTTCCACCGAAATCGCGCTGAACCTCGTAGGCTCGCCAAACCAGTTGAAACTCACCCAGGGAATTGAACTGGTAACCAACAACCATTTCGATACTGACGGAGTTCTCTCCGTGTGGACTGTGCTGAAAGGCGAACGAGCTCTGGACTTGCGCGAGCAGTTGATTCCGGCAGCGGAAGCCGGTGACTTTTCGGAGTTCTCGTCTGTGAATGGTGTGCGCGCAAGCATCGTTATTCAGGGCTCAGACCAGGCCAGCCCGAACAATGAATCCGGTTCACCGCTGGCAGCCTTTCTGGGCGGCAAAGAGATCAGCGACGACGCTGAGGCCTATGACCTCGTGCTGCCTGAAGTGGAGCGTGTCCTACGAAACACGGGCGAGTACGAAACGCTCTGGCTTAGTGGTTGGGAGGCGATCGCCGGCGCGATCGAGAGCTTTGAAAAAGGTCAATCCAAAGTCGAAGAATACCCGGATGCTCTTCTGTCCTTGATTACACTAGCGCCGGAAGTCTTTAGTCCCAGTGGATTCGACCCGACTCGACACGCCGCTCCTTTCACTGCCATCTCTCGTTACGCGCACGGACAACTCTTTTTGATCGCCACCGCATTTCGCAACGGATGGATGTATCGCATCGACTATCCGTATTACTCCTGGGCGGAAACTGTGGTGAGGCCCCGAGTCAAGCGACATGATTTCGGCGCACTGATCTCGCAACTAAACCAGATTGAGCAGAATAATAACGGACGTTGGAAGTTGGACAACAGTGAAATGACCTCAGCCGTCAAGTTTCTCGATGTGAGTAACAGTCTTGCTGCTTCCAAGCTGCGACCGGATGAACTTGTCAGTCTAATGCGGGCAGAGTTGTTATCGAGAAATGCAGCCGGAGTGGCATAGACTTTAGTCTGTGACGGAGATGCTACTCCATGCATGACGTGGTAATCATCGGCGCCGGCCCGGCCGGCTTGTCGTCCGCACTCTGGTGTGATCACCTGGGACTGGACACACTCATTCTCGAGCAGAGCGAAACTGCCGGCGGACAACTCCATTCGATCTTCGGGCCGATTGAGAACTACGTCGGCCTTCGCGCTGCGAACGGGGCCGAACTGTTAGTGCGGTTTGCCGATCAGATAGACAACGCCGGCTTTGACGTCTGGACCAACGTTGAAATTGCGAGCGTCGATCTGGCGGCAAAACGCGTTGTTTTACGTAGCGGTGAACAACTACAGTCAATTGCTATCATCATCGCTACCGGCGTAAGGCGGAGGCAGCTGGGAATCCCGGGCGAGAATGACTTTTCTGGCAAGGGAATTATTGACTCCGCGGCCCGCGACCGGGATCAGTTTACCGGCAAAGATGTCTGCGTCATCGGGGGCGGCGACGCGGCGGTTGAAAACGCAATACTGCTGGCTGATGTTTGTCCGACAGTAACCCTTGTACATCGGGGCAAAAAGTTGTCGGCGCGCAGAGAATTTGTCGAGCAATTGCAGACCAACCACTGCGTAACGGTTTTTACCGAGTCAGTCGTCAGTCGTATTATTGGCAACGAAGAAGTGGAAGCTGTCGAGATCCGACGCAAAGAAGCAATCAAACCGTTTCAGATGGCCGTGCGCGGCGTGTTGATTCGCATTGGCGTGGAGCCCAATACAGAACTGTTTCGCGACCAGTTGCAGTTAGACACCAAAGGCTACATTGTGGTAACGAGCCAGCAAGAGACAAGAGTGCCGAATGTCTTTGCCGTAGGTGATGTGTCTAATCCCCTGGCCCCGACTCTGAGCGGCGCCACCGGCGCGGGCGCGACCGCAGCCAAGGTGATCGCTGCCAGATTGAATAGTAAATGAATCCGCAGCCTCCACCGACGTCGCGTAAAGAGAGAATTAATGACTGACATGCAGGTAAGCGATAACGTGCCTGAACAACCGGCCTACACGGATGCGCACGTGGCGGCGTATCCGATCGAGTACATCGCGGGGATCGATTTGTACAACGCCGGCGAATTTCACGCTTCGCACGATGCCTGGGAAGAGCGCTGGATGGGTGAGGTCGGGCCGCAAGAGAAACTTTTCCTGCAAGCGATGATTCAGTCGGCGGTGGCCTTTCATCACTTGGAGATTGGCCGTCCGGGAGCCGCCCGGCGGATGCACCAGATGGCCAAAGAAAAGTTCGCGCGCCTGGGTACCAGGGTGTTCATGTCTCTGGACCTTGAGGATTACCAGGAGCAACTCGAGCGTGCTTTATCATGGCTCTGGGACGCACCCGATCCTCGCGAGTTGAGCCCGCCGCAAGTCATTCCGCCGCGGATCAGGCTGCTGGCGGCCATCGATGAGTTTGATTAATGAAGATCGTCTCCGCATCAAAGTGATTGGTTTAAATGAAGAAGTTCAAGGTGTTCGTTCGCGGAGAGAATTTCCTCGTGAATGTCGATGACGTGAAGAAGAAGCTCGGTTTCTATACGACCAGGTTTGTGGAAGCTCAAGATGAAGAAGCAGCCGAGTACGCTGTGATGGACATGCTTCGGGGCGATCTTGCTGAACAGGTGCTCAACGATAGATCTGATTCTCCGATGATGTACGCGGAAAAGGTAGAAGAGCTAGATTCGTTCGCAGGTTTCCCCGTTCCGGGAACAGGTTTTTCTTTCTATACCGACAAGGAGGAAGAGGACTAGTAACCGTGGCAATCCTTAATGACCTAAGACTGCTCCTGATCGGTTTATGGCTGGGCGCCGCGGTGTATTTCAGCTCAGTCGTTGCACCTAGCGTATTTGCAGTGCTGCGAGGGTTTTATCTGCCCAACGTAGGAGAAATTGCCGGCACGCTGGTAACCCGGACTCTCTCGGTCGTAAACATTAGCGGTTTCATCGTTAGCCTTTTTCTACTGGTAACCGCCGTAGTCCTGGGGAAAGGTTTGGCAAACCGTTCATACTGGCTGGAACTCGCTGCGGTAGTTACGATGGCCGCGAGCACCGGCGTTGGTCAGTGGGTGATTGCCGCGAAGATGCGCGCGCTGCGCGTGGCCATGGTTCTGATTGACCAGGTGCCGCTGGATGATCCACGCCGTGTGGCTTTCAATCGACTGCACGGTTATTCTGTCACCGCCCTCAGTATCGCTATGATTGCCGCCCTAATCGCGTTTCTGACAATCGCGTATCGGGCACGCTTGAATGCTATTGAGTGAGTTGTTGGGGAAGGACGACTTGTGGAAATAATCGAACAGATCGATGACTGGCGCAAACGTTACGCTGGTTGGCAAGAAGAGCACAGTAAAGTCGCCGGCAATGGCGACGTCGGAGAATCGTATCCATTTGTGAAGAACAAGCGCGCACCCTTTACCCCGGCGCGCCGCGCCTTGCCGATGCTCAACCTTGCTATGATCTCCTCCGCCGGTGCTTATATTGACGGGACTGATTCTTTCGACCTTAACGCACCCGGCGGCGACCTTAACTTTCGCGAGATCCCGATTGAAGTTGAAGCTGCCGATTTCAAGTTCGCGGCGAAGGGATACGACCCTGCTGCCGTGCAGCAGGATCTTAACGTGCAGTTGCCCCTCAAGCGCCTTTTGGAGTTCGAGGCGAATCGAGTTATCGGCCAATTCAACCCGGTGTTCTGGAGCTTCAGTGGTTTCATCACTGATGCCGCGGGGCTGGTTGAGGACATGCTTCCGAAACTGATCGAGCGCGTGAAACGATACGAGGTTCAAGCCGCACTCTTAATACCAGCATCACGCCTCTGCCACCAGTCAGTCTCGCTCGTCGCCCGCGGTTTGGAGCAAGCCGGCCTGCCCACGATGACGCTGGCCGTAGCGAAGGACGTTGTGGAATTTGTTCGTCCTCCGCGCGCAGGCTTTTATGAAGGTGAATTCGGAAGTGTTGCCGGACGACCAGACTGGCCCGAACATCAACGCCGGATTCTTGATGAGGCCTTGCGCCTGATCGAACCAATGGATCAGCCAGGTATTTACCAGCTGGCAGTAGGGATCCAGACGCAGGTGGAAGGAGAACGCGGCGAGCGGTAGATTTGATGTTGAAACGGCTGGTCTTGATTGTTCTGCTGCTGTTGGCTGTAGCGTCGCTTTACCTGCTCTTTTGGCCCGTTCCGATTTCCCCCGCCGCTTGGACTCCTGCTGCCGCTCCCGCGTTAACTGGTGACTACCTAACAAACTCCCGACTCGCTGGCACCCAACGCCTGTCGCTGGGAGAAGGCTACGCACCGGAAGACGTAGCCATTGATTCAGAGGACCGCATATATGCCGGACTAAACGACGGCCGCATCGTGCGCTTGCAACCAGATGGCACGCGCCCGGAAGTTTTTACGAACACTCACGGACGCCCTCTCGGTATGAAGTTCGACTCCAGCGGCAATCTCATACTTGCCGACACAAACAAAGGACTGCTTTCGATCTCGCGGGATGGCTCGATCACTGTACTGAGCACGCAAGCCGACGGAGGTCTTTTTAGCTGCACCAACGATCTCGACATCGCCGCAGATGGAACGATCTACTTCACCGATGCATCGAGAAAGTTCCCGTTATCAAACTACAAGGCAGACATTCTCGAACATCAACCAAACGGGCGACTGCTTGCTTACGAGCCGGCCACAAAAACTACCCGTGTTGTTTTGCGAGATCTGCACTTTGCGAACGGCGTGGCGGTAAGTCCGGACCAAACGTTCGTGCTGGTATGTGAGACCGCACGTTACCGGTTACATCGGGTTTGGCTCAAGGGTCCGAAGCAGGGTCAGTCAGACATCTTCATCGATAACCTTCCAGGCTTTCCCGACGGGGTTTCTTCAAACGGCAAGGACAAATTTTGGTTAGCAGTGGTCGCGCCGCGCGATGCCACTCTCGACAAGTTACTGCCGCATCCCTTCCTGAGAAAAATCGTCTATCGCATGCCGGCATTTCTGCAACCCGCACCGAAGAATTATTCATTTGTACTCGGGATCGATGCGAATGGTCACGTAGTCGACAATCTCCAGGACGGTTCGCCTCAGTGCTACGCGCAAATCGCAAACGTCGTCGAGCATCAGGGCTTCCTCTACTTCGGCAGCATCGGCGAAAGCGCGCTCGGAAGATTTGCCCTCCGATAGTCCATTCCACCCAAAAAGCCCTGTCATCTCGTGCACGAAGGTGTGAAAGGCTTAAGGCTTTGAGTACCTGATACACAGCTGTATACCTGAGTACCAACACTTCCTGATTTCTCGCCAATGACAAAACGTCCGCAAAAAACGATGGTTCCGGTTGTTCTGGATACTCCATATCCACTTTTCGGTTTTCTAGCTTTCGGTACTCTACTTTCTTTAATCCCCATAAGTCTCCCATTAGCTGCACTTAAGATTTTGTACAACATTTTTGTCTTGTGGCACGCGCCTTGAAATGAACACGAGCACAAGTGAGAGTGCACGAACCAGGGTGATTCGACCCGGGCAGGCCGAGGGGCGGGGTGCTCCCAGGAGATACGGCGATGATTAACTTACTAGCGGCGGCGACTTCCACGCCAAAGCACTCATTCAGGACCTCGGAACTGGTGTCGGCTCTACGGCACAAGCTCTCACCGGAACTTATCAACACCATCAACACTCTGGGCGTCAAACAGCGTTACTCCACCCTCTCGAACTATCCCGACTTCTTATCAGGGAAGCCGTCCCGTGCGACCAGTTCGACCACGCAACTCGGCGTGGAAGCCATCCGCAGTTGTATCGAGCAGTGGCAAGGAGATCCCTCTAGAATTGGATTGCTGATCGCGACCACGAACACGCCGGATCACATGTTGCCGTGCCTGGCTTCAGAAGTGATTGGCAAGACCCACGGGCTGCTGTCGCGCTCGCTCCGGACAGTGAGCATGCAGGCCCAGGGCTGTTCAGTATTGCTGAAGTCTATAGAGGTTGCCCAATGGTATTTAGCTGTGAACCCGGGACGGATAGCAATGGTGCTGATGGCAGAATCTCACACCCCTTATGTTGCCCCCCTCCTGCGAAACGAGTACTACGGTTTTCGCGAACTCTTACAAACACGAAAGGACCTTAGCTTCAATGCAAATTTTTTTGAACAACAAAGGATGGATACCACCTTCGTCATCCAGTCTATGCTTTTTGGCGACGGGGCTGTGGCGCTGCTGGTAGGGAGCGAAGAAGGTAAACCAGCCTTTGGACCAATCTCCCACTTAACGAACGAGGAAATGGAAGACGTCAACCTTCTCACGATGACCAGAGTCAGTTCTCACCCGTTCTTAAACGGTAGACCTCAGTACTTCATGCGGTCTGCAGTGCCCGCGCGCGGCGCTCATTATGCGGTCAGTACTGTTAAGAAGGTTCTGGAACATCCTGATTCGCCTGCTTCCGATCTAACCCAAGTCGACAACTGCTTAATTCATACTGGCAGCAAGAAAATACTGGATGGCATATGTTCTCAGCTGGAGCTGGATAGCGACTCGGCGAAAGTACACGGTTCCTATGAAGTGCTGAAGAACTACGGCAACCTTTCCAGCGCTTCGACGGGGTTCATGCTGGCGGAAAAGAATGACTGGAAGGGGCCGGCGATGGTCGTGGGCTTTGGCGTGGGTTTTACTGCCAGCGCCGGCATAATGAACTACAACTGACGAAGCTACGCCCCAACTTTCTCTAATTCTGTTTTCTGGCCCGTCACCTCAGCAATCGCCTGGATGACCTGCGTAAAATCAAACGGCTTACCAATGATTGCGTTCACCAGAGTGTCCTCACCCACTGGTGGCAAGGTCCCCGCCCCATATCCAGTTACCAGAACGATGTTCATATCGGGCACACGCTTACGAATCTCCCGCGCGGTTTCCCAGCCGTCCATTTCCGGCATAGCCAGGTCAGTAAAAACGAGATCGAAGTCTGCAGCAGCCAACATCCGCACAGCCTCTTGCCCGCCCGTGGCCAGCTGGACCTTGTGGTGCAAAGCTTCCAGCATATCGGCCAGCGTTTCGCGTACTGAGTCTTCGTCGTCGATGACCAGAATCGATAGCGGAGAAGCCGCAACCGGGAGCGGCAGCAGCTTAGCCGAGTAGGTTTCAATCTCACACGCCGGCAAGTATATGGTGAACACGGTGCCGCGGCCCTTTTCCGAGTCAGCTCTTATCGATCCTTCGTGCCGCTCGATGATGCTGTAACTAACCGACAGGCCCAGACCAGTGCCATGAGCTCCTTTGGTGGTAAAGAAGGGCTCGAAAATCTTTTGCTGGACGTCTTCCGCCATACCCGTCCCCGTGTCTGCAAACAGTAGATGAAGTCTGTCGCCCTTGCGCACGCAGCTGATGGTGATCTTGCCTCCGCCGGGCATGGCATCAACCGCGTTGACAATCAAATTTACGAATACTTCGCGTAACTCTGAAGCACTCCCGTACGTGAATTGTCCAACGCAGGCGTGGATTTCTACCTGATATTCAAGGCCACGCAGACAGGCCTCATTTTCCCAGCGCGTTCGGGTTATTTCCACCGCATCAACCAGCAGGCTGCGCACCTCAACCATTTCAAACTCTTTCGCCGGGGCTTTACGCGCGAATGTCTGAATACGACGAACAGTGGCTGCGGCATCTTCGGCGGCGGTTTGGATTATGTCGAGATTGCGTACCAGGGCATCATCATTCGTTTGCTGCCGCAGCAATTGCGCCCGGCCCAGGATTGCAGCCAGTGAATTATTGAAGTCGTGGGCCACTCCCGACGCGAGTTGGCCCAGGGCGCGTAACTTGTCCGCACGCGCGGCCCGCTCGCGTTCCTCTTTCTGTACGGTGACGTCGCGGGCAATCCCGAGGACGCCAGTGGTGTGACCATCGACCACCAGCGGGGAGTTATCAACTCTGGCGTAGCGCAGCTCACCGCCAGGCGAGAAGTATCGCATCTGATAGGTCTGGGCCTCGCCATTCATCGCCGCCTCGAGCTTTGCGGAGACCAACTCTCGGTCCCCTTCATAGACCAGGTCGAGCAGCCTGCGGCCGATAACCTCTTCACGCTTATACCCAACCCCGATCAGCGTCGCGCTGTTGCACCATTTGAACCGGCCCTCGGAATCAACTGCATAGATCGACTCCCGCGCGCTTTCCAGAATGTGAGTCAGCAGCGATTGATGCTCGCGCGCCACCGCCTCAACTTTGCGCAATTCAGAAAGATCTCGAGCCGTGCAAACCGCACCCGTTGTCTGATTGTCCTCGTCCATAACCGGCTCAATGGAAACAAGCAGAGGGCGGTTTCCTCCCGCAGGTGTAATCTCGATCGTTACACTTTCCTTGTCTTCTAAGGCCCTCTCGACGATACAGGTTTCATCCTCGTCGCTAGTTCGCAGGATGTCGCAACACTTGCGACCTCTCAACAAGCTCGGATGCGAGTGCTCCATCGCAGCCCCGGCTCGATTTACCCGCACTAACAGGCCCGCCTTGTCGAAAATGAAGATGCCATCTGACATGGCATCAAAGGTCGTTTCCCACTCCTGCTTGCCCCGGGCAACCATTTCAAACAATTCGGCTTGAGATATTCCGATGGCTAGTCGTGCCGCTACCGCTTCCACCAGCGCCAATTCGTTGTCCGTCCAGTGACGCTTGCGATCCGTCTGATGAATGCAAATAACCCCGCGGAACTGCCCCTTGACGATTACCGGATAGTCGATCTGAGAACGAACACTGACCTTTTGCGCGTGCGCGCGAACAAAGGCACTAAACTCGGCGGGTCCTTCCGAGTAATTTAACGAATCGTCGATTACCAAAGGCTGTAGCGTTGCCAAGAGATAGTGGCCCACCGGGTCGTCGTAACTGGCATCCTGGTAGACGCCGGTACATCCCGGCGCCACAAACTCGTACTCCACGGGTGAAACCGGATTCTCGGGGTTGTAGAGATGAAGGTGTACGCGCGAAGCGGACAACGCGCTTCCCAATTCTCTGGTGGCCGTACTTAGAACTTCCGGCAGGCTAAGCGAGGCGCGAATTGTAATGGTCAGTCGGTTGACGAGGGCTTCGCGAATCGAGGTAGCCTCCGCCATTTGATAGAGCTTGGACTGACGAATGGCAATCCCGGTCTGATCCGCAACCGCTTTGGCCAGGGTAATATCAGACTCACTCCAATTCCGCGTCTCCCGAGTGGTGGAGAGTGCGAATGCAGCAGGCACGTCTTCGCCGACTATGATCGCCACGTACATGATCGAGCGTACGCCCGCCCGGTGAAGAATCCGCTGGTAGACCTCCGTGATCCGTTCGTCATGAGGTGCGTCATCGATTACCAGCACACCGTTCTGATACAGCAACTCGGCCAGGTCCTTCAAGTCTGCCAGGTCAAAATCGGCAGCGGCAGGCTCTACACCGTCGGCGTGATACTCGGCCACATTCAGCGCATGTGTAGCGTCCTCGTCCTTCATGAAGAGGGAGCAACGATCTACATTCAAGTAAGATCCCAACTCGCGAACTGCCGTCTGGAAAATCTCGGAGCTGTCCAGGGAACAGCGCACCGCCTGAGAGATTCTGTGGGTCATCTCTTCCCGCTGCGCCTGATGCGTTAGCGCTTCCTCGGCCCGTCGCCGTTCGGTAATGTCGACACCAACGCCGCCGACGAACTTCTTGCCGGCAGCATCGGTCATGGGAAACTTGAAGACCAACCAATGATGCGACGAGCCGTCCCGCGAGGGTACGGCTTCCACAATCTCCTGAGGTTCGCCAGAGCAAAGGACCTGCAAGTCGTGTTCGTGGGTCTTCTGAGCGAAATCGGGCGGGAGCCAGTCAAAGCTGGTGCCGCCGCGCAGAAATCGGAGTTTCTGCCCAAACAATTCCTCGAAGGGCTTGTTAACGTAAACGTAGCGCCCTTTCTCGTCCTTCATGAACGCAATGGCCGGACTGTTGTCCATGAAGTTATCGAAAAACGTCTGACTTTCGCGGAGGGCGTTCTCAGACCATTTGCGCTCTGTTAGATCGCGAGCAATTCCCTGCACCCCGACAGCTTTCCCGTCACGTTGAATTATCCGGGTACTCACTTCCAGACGCACCCTGTGACCATCTTTGGCAATGATGTCCAATTCGTACACGGTGGCCGCTTTGCCACTCGCCTTATTGGCAATCGCCTGACGAGCCAGGTCCAGATATTGAGGTGCAACCACATCAGCAAGATTCATCTTTGCCGCTTCCGCCCAGCTATAACCAGTGATCCGTTCGCCGCTCCTATTCAACGAAGTGAAGTTTCCGGAGAGGTCGTGGGTATAAATGATGTCATTGGCATTCTCAAAGAGCTCCCGGTATCGTTCTTCAGTTTGCTTGAGAGACTCCCGGGCACGCTTCCGGTCGGTAACGTCTCGAATTACTGCCTGGACCGCCGGCTGACCTCTAAAGGTAAATGGCATCCCGGTGACTTCCACATCAATTACTTCACCGTTGAGCCTCACGTGCTTTTGTTCACTCAGCGGGGAGGGCTCTCCAAGTTCGCAGATGTCGTGAATACGCTTACCGACCAGATCGCGATAGTCCGGATGTACGACATCGAGCACTGATCGGCCGATTAGTTCACCTGCAGATGACGCTCCCCACAGGTTCTGCGCCGCGCGATTCAAATAAGTGATTTTGAGATCCAGGATGAGCACAATCGCGTCCGGCGAGAGCTCCACCAATCGGCGATAGCGCTCCTCGCTCTCCTTGAGCGCCTCCTCGGCCAACTTCCGTTCGGTAATGTCGCGAACGACTCCACGAACCCTCGAGGGTTGCCCACGATGGTCATTCTCAACTGTGGTCATGCCTTCCAGATAACGCGTCTGACCCTGTTCATCCTTTAAGCAATACAGAGAACGCGCCGGGGCATCACTGTGAACTCTTCTGCTCTGTTCAATGTCGACAGCCGCGGCCTCGGGACCGATTAGTTCGCTGAGGTGGACACCGATGAGATCAGAAACCGGCCGGTTAAAGAACCGGCCTCCAGCCGGGTTGAGACTCGTTATGTAGCCGTCCATCGTCCGCGTGTAGATCATGTCTGCCGCTTGCTCCACGATCTCGCGATAGTGTTTCTCAACGCGGTGACGTTCGGTTAGCCTGGCGACTTTAACCAGTAGCGCTTCATGTCGAAACGGAATATCAAGGTAGTCGTCTGCGCCGGCAGTCAATCCTTCAATGCTGTCGTCAGACGTCTGGCGGCTTCCGCTCATGAGCATGACCGGAATATTTGCGGTGCGGGCGTTTTGCTTAATGCGCCGGCAAAGCTCGATGCCATTTAGCTTCGGCATTACGACGTCGCTAACAACCAGATCCGGCTCGCAGGACCTCAAGAGATCCAGAGCACTGTCGCCATCCTGGGCCGCGCTCACTTCGTAGCCTTCTTGCTCAAGCAACTCAACAAGCAGATCGAGTACTTTCTGATCATCATCAACGATCAGTATCCGGCGTGGTTCTAAGGGAAATTTGGTCATGTCGCAGCGTGCCTGGTTGAGGGTGCGGCGAGAGAAAGCATGGCGAGTCAGTCCAACTAGAAAGTCCCAGACCGACCTAGTTTGGGCTTGAGGACAGGGTGAGGGGCGAAGCAGGTCGGTCTTGCCCCAAAATCGCTACCCCTGTTACGGCACTTTCGCCGCCGCAACTCTCGCTGGCCCGGCGAGTATAACAGGGTTGGCTAAAGTTTGTCATGGGAAATAGCCCTTGAGAAAAGGGCTAAAAGGATGGTTTTTTGGGGAAGAAAAGGCTATTTCTTCGGTGGAGCCGCAGCTCCGGGTGTTTTGGCGAAATAGCCCGGCCGATAGTTGAGCTTTAGTTGCTTGCGCAGCTCGGGATCGTTGATCTCTATCTGGATACGGCGGTAGGAACCGTCGCGGGCCTTGTTTAGAGGTGAATACGCCACCAGGTACTGCTCGCGCAGATCTCTCTGAATCTGGGCAAAGGCTTCGCGAAGCTCCCGCTCGCTGTGGGGAAAATAGGCGCGGCCGCCGGTCTGCTCGGCTATCTTGCGTAGGGCGCCTTCATTGACACCAAAGTTGTAGCTATCGCCAATGCCAATGGTGTAGACAAACGCATCTGCTTTCTGGGCTCGCTCGATGGCGTCGTGCATCTTTACCTGGCTCATAGTGTCTTCGCCGTCGGTGAGCAGGATGATTGCCCGCCTGGCATTATCGGCGGAGTCCTGAAGCAGTTCGTTGGACGTGGCCCACACGGCGTCCCAAATTGCAGTTGAACCCGCGAGCGCTTGATTGGTACCTGAGATCGGCGGCGTTCCACCGACCACAACCCCACCCCCGATGTAGCCGGCGGGCGGGACAAAGTCCACCCTTTCGATCGCCCGACGTAAACGGTCGAGACTCCCTGTGAATCCCTGTTCCAGCGTAACTTCACCGGTAAACGAAACGATCGCGGCTTCATCTTTTCCGGGCCGCATCACCGCTTCCAGGAAGGAGCGCGCAGCTGCTCTTAAGTCCGGCAGCATTCGTTCTTCCGACGCGCTGCAATCAACCAAAATCGCAGCCGAAAGAGGCAGGTCGGTGTTTTGCTGAAAGGTAAATAGATCCTGGGCCTGCCCATCTTCCAAAACGCGCAGGTCTTCCTTCTTGAGTGTGCTGATGAATCTCTTGCTCTTATCGGCTGCCGTGAAAAAGATAGTGGTGAGGTTTGTCTCAACCCTCACGACTTCATCAGAGTCCTCGGGCAGTTCGTCTTTATGGCGAGGACTCGGCGAGGGTTCTGCCTTTTGGGTGTCACTGGTACGTCTGGCTCGGCTCTTGTCTTGGGTATCTTCTGATTGCAACGACTGCTGGGCCCGAGGACGCCCCCCCAGCAACACCAGCAGGGCAATGGCTGCAAAGGCAACCAGAACCAAGCTCCGCTTTTTACTTCCTGTAAACAAATTGACCTCGATTGCTTTTACGGTCTGACTGAATCCGCAACGGCCTTATAGCCATCCTTTGTATGCACCCTCAAACCGCCCTGTACGTTATTCAGCCTGACCTCGATCTTTCTAAAGCTCCCATCATAGCGATCGTTGGAAGGCTTGTAGGTTACGAGATATTGAGCTCGCAACTCCTTCTTAATTCTGTTGAATGCTTTCTCAAGCTCCAGCATGTCACCGGTGAAAAACGCCCTGCCTCCGGTCTCTTCAGCGAGCTTTACCAGGTTGTGATCAGCTTTGCTGTTAACCTGGCCCATCTGCACACCCGGCACTGCGCCTGCTAACCCGGCCTTGGTTGATATTGCGAAGACGGTGGTCTCGGTTCGCTGAGCAATGTCGATCGCGTCACGCAAATCTGCACGACTGTATGTATCCTCACCGTCAGTAATCACTACCAAGACGCGTCGTCCAGAAGCCGATCGCAGCTTCTCGTCGCAAAACTGCCAGATGGCATCGTAGAAGGCGGTTTGCGTGCCTAACTTCTTTACGCCGAACACTGCCTTATCCAGCAAATCAAGCTTGTCCGTAAAATCCTGTTTGAGAACAATCTCATGATCGAACGTTGCGAATAACACTCGGTCCTTTCGCGGCCGCACGACCGTTTGTATGAAATTCATTGCCGACTCCTGCTCAAACCTCAGCTTGCCGGCGGTCGAAGGAGAAGTATCCATCAACACCGCGATGTAGAGTTGTGATTCTTCGCCCAGATCATCTGAGAACGTCTCAATCTGTTGAGGAAGCTTATCTTCCAGGACGAGAAAATCGCTCTGACTCAACCCCGATACGAAAACCCCTTTCTTGTCGGTAACGCTGATCGGCAGGCGAACGCGCCGGATGAAGGTTGGAATTATCTCGGGGTCTTGTCCCGCGACCGGAGTCGGAGTGGCCTTCGGGTTGGCCTGTTGCGCCGGGACACCAACTAGCGCGCTGAAAAGCACGCAAACAACCAGTAAGAACCTCGACGGAAAACCGTATATCACAGGAGTCATAATGAATAGTCTAAGAATACCCAATCGCTGCTTAGATTGACCGGCAAACGACCGGCGGTTCGATGCCGAGCCCGCCTGCCCTCGTTGCCCTCGTATCCGAGCAATCAGACCCTACATGAAAGCACACGAGAGAGCTACAACCAAGCGCGCATCGTTATCTTTGGAGCGCTTTCTCCCCCGTAGTTTGAACAGCAGACGCGATGATACAATGCCGCGGTCTCTGAGAATCAGCGCCACTCGCATTGCGCATTGCCGAAGCTCCCTTCCATGTCCGATTCACCCAATCACTCATCGACCGAAAACGTTGCTCAGATACCCGAGCATATCGCTCATTATCGTATTCTTCAGCGGTTGGGAAAAGGCGGCATGGGCGAAGTTTTTTTTGGCGAAGATACGAAACAACATAATCGCAAAGTTGCCTTGAAAGTACTTCCGACGGAATTGACGCAAAACGAAAGCCGGCTGCGTCGTTTCAAACAAGAAGCCAGGGCCATCCTTACTCTCAATCACCCGAACATTCTCACCGTTTTCGAAATCGGCGAGACCGATTCCAACTACTACATCGCTACCGAATTCATCGAGGGTGATACGTTGCGGCAGTATCTCTGGGGGAATCAACTAAAGATTGATGAAGCAATAGGGATTGCCCTGCAGGTATCCATGGCCCTCGAAGCAGCCCATACCGCAGGCATCGTTCACCGCGACATCAAGCCTGAAAACATCATGCTTCGTAACGATCGGTTCGTGCGAGATCGATTGATCAAAGTATTGGACTTCGGTCTGGCAAAACTTGTGGAACGAGATGCTCCGTCCGACCCCGACGCCAAGACGATGACCATTAGCAATACTAATCCGGGAGCGATTCTGGGCACGTCAGGTTATATGTCACCGGAGCAAGCGCAGGGTGAGGACGTTGATACACGTACAGATATTTTCAGTTTGGGTGTCGTGCTCTACGAGATGGTGGCAGGTCGAGCTCCATTTACAGGACCCACGGATAGTCACGTCAGAGTGTCGCTAATTGATCACGATCCATTGCCATTGTCACACTACTCTCCCGAAGTCCCTCGACAACTGGAGCGGATAGCTTCCAAGGCCCTCGCCAAAGACCGGAGCAAACGTTACCAAACCATAACCGATTTAAAGATCGATCTTGAGCGGCTCAGGGAAGAACTAACAGTCTCCGGATTTCACGCTCGTTACGACGCCGATCTGGAAGGAGGACATACCACGCAGGCAACCGGGGAGGCGCCGATCGCCACAGCATTGAGATCGCGAGCTGGCGAGACGCAAATAGATTCCGCTCCTATGATGTTGTCCGGGGAACGGTCGGGAAGAGTGTGGCGCCACAAAACTGCTGCGATGATCTTAGGTGGGGTGTTGTTGGTGCTGGCTGTGGTGGGCATTTACGTCAAATATTCCCGGCCTCCGATTAACTCGGTGGCCATCCTACCCTTCGTTAACGACAGCAACGAACCGAACGTGGAGTATCTCTCTGACGGTATTACGGAGAGCATCATCAACAGTCTCTCGCAGCTACCCAACCTGAAGGTCATGTCGCGCAATGCTGTTTTCCGATTTAAGGGACGCAACGTCGACCCGATGGAAGTAGGACACAGCTTGCAGGTAGGAGCTGTCCTGATGGGCCGCCTGGTGAAGCAGGGCGACCGGCTCGTAATCAAGACGGAGTTGATTGATGTCTCAGATGGATCTCAACTTTGGGGCGCGGAGTACAACAACAGTTTGTCGGACATTTTGTCGGTGCAAGATGAAATCTCGCGCACGATTTCCGAAAAACTCAGGTTTCGACTGACCGGCCAGGACGAAGAGAAACTTTCTAAGAGATATACGAAGGACGCCGAGGCGTACGAACTCTATCTGAAGGGGCGTTACTTTTGGAACAAGCGCGGGGAAACAGGACTGCGCAATGGGATCAAACAGTTCAAAGCCGCCCAGGAAAGGGACCCTGCTTACGCACTCGCATACTCCGGACTTGCGGATTCTTACGCGTTGCTTTGTGACATCGGAGTCGTCGCACCAGTTAGCGACATGCCTTTGGCCAAAGCAGCCGCCCAGAGGTCGGTGGACATCGATCCTGCGCTCGCCGAAGGTTACACCTCACGGGCGTTTGTAAAGTTGGCCTATGATTGGGACTGGCCGGGCGCTGAATCCGACTTCAGAAAAGCTCTCGAGTTGAATCCGAAATATCCTACTGCCCATCAGTGGTATGCCTCATATCTTGTCCAGATGGGAAAGTTCGACCGGGCCCGGCAAGAAATTGAGCAAGCCCAGCAACTAGATCCGTTGTCGCCGATCATCAGTTCGAACGCCGGCCTTTACTCTTACTTTGAACACCGGTACGACGACGCCATCACTCAATACCAGCGAACGCTGGAGATCGATCCGGGTTTCTGGGTCGCGCATCACTACTTGGGACTGGCGTATGCAAAAAAAGGATCTTACCCAGAGGCGATTCGCCAGCTTCGGGGCTTGCTAGAGTTGCCCGGCGACGCAGGGTTGACAGATGGAGCGGTTGAAAAAAATCCGGAGGTAGCAGCCTCGCTGGGCTTTGTCTACGCAAAGGCGGGAAAGCCAGATGAAGCGGTGGCGATTGTGGGACGGTTGATAGCCCTCTCAAAGCAACGCTATGTTTCCGGGCTCTACCTGGCGATCATCTATGCTGGAATTGGCGATAGGGAACGAGCGCTTGAGTACCTCAACCAGGCTTATGAGAGCCGCCATCCGGGACTGGTGTTGATCCGGGTAGACCCCATTTTCGATGACCTCAGATCAGACGACCGCTTCAAACAGCTCGTGAAACGCTTCGAGCCCATGCCTTAAGAGTTCACGCAAAGACGCAAAGGTGGCAAAGACGCAAAGAAGAGATTTTAGACATTTCATGGCTTTCTTTG
>JAMQPI010000249.1 GCA_023717565.1 Pyrinomonadaceae bacterium
GGGAAACTATCTCTACTTCCTCAGCGATCGCGAGTTTGCGCCGCAGATTTCCCAGATTGAGTTCAACTACGCAACCAATCGCGACGCGTACATCTACGCGATGAGTCTGCGCAAGGATGTTAAGCACCCATTCCCCCCGGAAAGTGATGAGGTCGCCGTCACCAAACCTGACGAGGCGCCGAAACCACAGGGAACTCCGCCGGGGTTGGAGCCGAAAGCTCCGGCGAAAGACCTCAACAAAGAGTTGAATAAGGAACCGGCAACCGAGACTGAAAAGGAGAAACCGGTTCCTTCGCCCACTCCCGAAGCAAAAGCCGATGCGGCCGCGAAACCACCGGCGAATTTGATAATCGAATTCGATGGCATCTCAGGTCGCGCCGCCCGCGTGCCCCTGGGCGCTGACAACTACGGCGGTCTATCAGCGAAGACCGGACATCTGCTCTACGGAATCGGACCGGCGTTCTACTACGGCAGACAGGGTGATCGGCCGGCAACGCTCCGTATCTACGCTATCAAAGACCGCAAAGAGACGACGCTCGCGGAAGACGTGCGTGGCTACACGATGTCCGAAGATGGTTCCAAGGTACTGGTGGCCCAGGGCCCGACTTATAACCTGTACGACGCCACCCCAGTTGGCGACAAATCGCGCAAGGCCGTGTCAACTGCTGGGCTAATGGTTGATCGGATACCGGCTGAGGAGTGGAACCAGATCTTCAACGAAGTCTGGCGTCGTTATCGCGACTGGTTCTACGTTTCAAACATGCACGGATATGACTGGGTAGCCCTGCGTGAACAGTACAAACCCCTGTTGCAGTACGTGGCCCATCGCTCTGATCTGAATTATGTGATCAGCGAAATGATTTCCGAGTTAACGGTGCAGCATGCGTACGTCGAAGGCGGTGATTTCCAGATTCCTCCGCGGCCGCGCGTAGGCTTGCCGGGTGCTCGCTTCGAACTCGACAAGGCGTCGGGTCGTTATCGCATCGCCAAAATCTTCGAGGGGCAAAACGAAGAAGACATCTACCGCTCACCGCTGACGGAGATTGGTGTGAACGCCAGCGTCGGCGATTACGTGCTGGCGATCGACGGCGAAGAGCTCAAGGGCACCGACGACCCGTATCGCCTGTTGCGTAACAAGGCGGACAACCCGGTCCAGCTAACTGTGAACAAGAAACCGTCAATGGATGGCGCTCGCACGATCTCGTACCGGCCCATTACTGACGAAGGAAGCTTGATTTACCTGGACTGGATCAATACGAACCGACGCAAAGTTTCGGAAGCGACCGGCGGGCGAGTCGGCTATATTCACATTCCTGACATGGGTGCGAACGGAATCCGCGAATTCATCAAGTGGTACTACCCACAGATACGCAAGGAAGCGCTGATCGTGGACGTCCGCGCAAACGGCGGTGGGAATGTCTCGCGCATGCTCATCGAAAGACTGCGCCGCAAGTTGTTGGCTCTGAACTTTTCCCGCACCGCGGATGAGGCCAACACCTATCCCGACGGTGTCTTCACCGGCCCAATGGTGGCGCTCCTGGACGCGAACTCAGCCTCGGACGGAGACATCTTCCCGGCCATGTTTCGTGAAGCAGGTCTCGGCCCGTTGATCGGAAAACGATCATGGGGCGGTGTTGTCGGTATCAGCAATCGAGGGCAACTGATTGATGGCGGTGGCATTTCGGTTCCTGAGTCCGGCTTTGCCAACACCAAAGGCGAATGGGTGATTGAGGGCTACGGCGTTGATCCCGATATTGAAGTGGACAACGATCCGAAGTCAGTGTTGGATGGAAAGGATCCTCAGCTGGAGCGTGGCATCGCGGAAATAATGGCGCGACTGAAGCAGCCAACGCGTCTGCCGGCCAAGCCTGCCGGTCCCGTGAAGACGATCAAGTAGTCAAAACCTGTTGAAATAGTCAGAACTGATATAACCTTTTCGCAGAAGGTCCTTGAAACAAACGGAACCTGATTCAGGTTCCGTCGATCTTTCAAAAGCGCCAAGTATTACCAAGTCGACAAAACAAGCAACAAGCTTGCTGGTCGCAGCTTGCTCCGCTGTGTTTAGAGACTGAAGCTCGGGGTCCTCGACGGACAACAGCTTCAGTTCAACGCCGCTGTTAATGAAAACGGTGACGTGCCCTCGGCGAAAAACGATGTCATTGGCGTGCCCCCATTGACAGGCTTCATTGCCAATGTTGTTTACTGCGGTCTTCGGCGAAGAGCTTGAGGCAAAGTTTGCAAACGCATTGCTCGCAGCTTCGTTAGATTGGTGAGGAACAAAAGAGATCCGTACTCGTCGATCAGACCTCGTCCAATTCTCAATCAACACGTTTTCACCCGGATAGACCGGGACGATTCGCTCGCGTGTCCAGCCACGCATATGTCTGTCAAACGCGCGATCCAGTTTAATACCGAGTGCAACCATCTCAGGCGAAAGCTTTTGCGCGTTGGAAAACCCAGGCGGAAAAAGGGCAAGAAAGACCAGAAAAAGACAACACTGTAATTTCATGTAGGCAGTCCGCTGATTCGAGGAACTAAAGAGCCACACTAGACCAAACCATCAAACAGTTCGTCAACCGAAACTTGCCAGCCCGCTAAGACTCGTGACTCGGCCAAGTCGCCTTTGGAATAACGCCATGTCTCCCAGGCAGGTTTGCCTTTGCGTTCCGTTGCGTAACGCACTTCGACTGTCATGGTGAAATGATCCACCAGCCATAATTCGCGCACGCCCAGCGCAAGATACGTATCCGCTTTCGTCGTGCGATCGTAAACGGCGTTGCTGGCTGAAACGTATTCAAAGACGATGTCGGCGGAGGTGCGCTTTCGCCCCATACGCTCGCCCAATGCCTGCGAGATGTACATCATGTCAGGCTCGAGATAGGTGCCTTCTAATCGGTCTGTGTAGATCGGTTCGCGCGGATGATGAACCTCGCCTAGATCCTTGTGGGTGAGCAAGTACTGCAGCAGTGACCTATTCAACCGAGAGTCGATTGAACCGTGAGGCGGATCAGGTGGTGGAACCATGAAAAGAAAACCTCCGATCAATTCGTAGTGAGAACGATCATCGGGGTCCGGGAGGGCCCAAAACTCTTCGAGAGTGTAACGGTGCGAGAGTGGTGAGAAGCTGACCTCTGGGGCCGTGTCGAGAGCCTGCATAATCTAAAACCTCCAATCGTAGGGCTATCGTAACATTGCAGCCATAAGGCTCAAACGGGAGTCTGTCGAGAACCCCCCTAGAACACCTTTTTGCACCCTGTTAAGGGTGAGATGTTTATAGCACTCAGAATATTTCCACCCGCCGTGCCGTTCGGAGGGGCGGAAACTCAACTTGAAAGGTACCTATCAAGTATTAATCCGCCCCTCCGAACGGCGAGGGATATTAATGTACTGTTCTATAAACTTCGCACTCCTGCCGGAGTGAAAACGATTTGGTAATCCGATACATCAGTCTCTGGTGTCTTCCAAACTCCGGCACATGATGCGGTGTAGGTCTTCAGCGCGGATCGAATCACCCTGGTACAAATCTGCCGCCCCTCGAGCAATGCAAAAGCCTTCCAACGCGTGCTGCCCGTTGAATTTTCGACCGAGCGGTTGCGACACAACCGCAGAACCTCTGATCCGCAAAGGCGCTCGGAAGACTTCGTCCTCCCAATGAACTACCAGGTCCGGAATCCTCAACCCGATCGCTTCTTTCACACGATCAGTGGTTGGAATCACTCTTCGCGCCAGCGGCTTTCCGTCTTCGGATGTTAACGAGCGAATCAGCTGCTCGAGTTCATGACAGAGCACTTCGTATTCTCCAAGCGGAACTATCCCGCTGGCTTCTCGCCCTCTGAGATTAATCCGAATCCAACCATGCTGATCGCTTGGCAATGAGAACGCGCTCGTCTGGCTCCAGTCGTACGATGGCATCATTGTGGGCTGCGCGAGCCGATGCGTCGCGGTAGGCGGCATAGTCTTGTAATAGAGCTTTTTCAACGCTGCCGGACTGCGACGTTTGGCGGCGGCCATGAGCGCGATGCCTCGCTCGGTCCACGACTTCGAGTTCCAATCGGCCAATCGTGCGAATCCCTTTTCACAGAGCAGCGGCAACAGAAAGGTTGGCACCCCATGACAGGGCTGCATGCCGTGCAGAGAGAAGACCATGATTGTAGTCCCGGCCCCCAGAGTTTCAATCAGATCTCCAATCTGGCGATCAACCTCACAATAGATCTCCCTTAGGTCTGGCTTGATGGCGCGGTGATTATCAAACCCATTCCTGGAAAAGACTTCGTGCTCAGGTTCCACGGTATGCCAAAGGAAGTGCGCCGCATGATGAATTTCCGTGAAAGCGATCAGCGAGAGATCAGGGCGCGTCTCCTTAAGCAAAGCCTGAGCGAGAGATCCTCTGAGTCTGATGCCTTCCAAACTAGCGGAGACCAGCCGTTCCAGATTCTGGTAATCGTCCGGCCCTCCAGCGTCCAGGCGATCGTGAGACAAGGGATGGGGCGCCTGGTTTGAGATGAGACTAGCGACTTTCGCGGGAGCTGCGTTGACGCGCCCATCGATGAGGTCGTGCGGGCCCCATTCAGAAACCTCAAACCCCTCCGACAAACCGATCAAAGGCATAAACGGGACATCCAAGACTCCGACTGTGTTCCCGTTCTCGGCCTGCGCCTTCCAGAACGGGGTCAACTGCCGCGCGGTGATGCGTTGGATTCCCATTCGCTCCGGCTCCCAGCACCACTCGCCGTAAATGCCGTGTACCATCGGAGCTTCGCCCGTAACGAAACTGGGCCACACCGAACCGCTGCCGATATCAGCCGGCGACTTGACACTCATCCACCTCCCTTCCGAGAGCAATGACTTCAGCGCAGGCAATTCATCTTGCTCAATCATCCGACGTACGAGTGTCGGCTCGGCAGCATCAAGCGCGAAGGCCAACACCCTCGGTCGATCATTGGTGTTCATTCAGCAACTCCTGCGGGTTGATCCACCTCTGCTCGTTCGAAGAACGCACGCATGCTTCCACCACCGCCATGGTCTGCAGATTGTCGCGCCCACTTGCATTGGGCTCCTCACCAACCAGCAAGGACCGTTCGAACTGGCCCAGCAATACCTGCTCTTCCGTAACCGTCCGCGCCCCACGCCGAATCAAGCGGGGTAGCTTGTGACGCTCGCAAAGTATTAGCCAGCGTTGGAACACGTGCAAGGTAGCCCTTTCGCCAACGAATCGGATGTAGAACTCTTGTCCGCGTTCGAAAAATTCGTGGCCGCTCGACTCGTAAGTACCCGAGTAAGACACTCGCGCGTCGTCTTCCATTGAGAGCATGACTCGCATTGAGGCGCCTGGCGGGAGTTGTCCCCAGGGAAGTGTGAAACTTTCGGCCATGACCCGGGTGACGTTCTTTCCCAGTACGTAACGCAGCGCATCAAGATGATGGACTCCCGCACCCCAAAGCATGCTGTGCTGGACTCTTGAGAGTGACAAAGTCATTTCATGAGGAACACGGTAGTACTGGCAGACCACAATCCCGATGCGCCCAAGTACGCCTTCCGCGATCAGCCGCCGGGCCGTACGAAACGAACGCATGTAGCGATAATTCTGGGCCACAATTAGCGGCAAGCCCTTACTTTCAGCTGATTCGACCAACTGCAAAGCTTCCCGCAAGCTTACGGTGAAAGGCTTTTCTACCAGGACGCCGGCACCCTTGGAGAGCGCCAGTTCACAAGATGGCTGATGGTCCTCGGCTGGCGTGGCCACGACGACGGCTTGAGCTTCGCTTTCGTCCAACGCCGTTTCCAGATCCGCAAAACATTGCTGCGGAGGTATGCCCGCTTCGAGCGACGCGCGTTGCCTGCGTTCTTCATCTACCTCAACGCATCCCACGACTAAGTACGCGGGGTTGTCGCGGAGTTGGCCAGCCCAGTACCGCCCTCGTCCGCCCATCCCGACAACGATTACTCGAATTCTGATTGAGGGAGTTGAGACACTCATGTAGGTGGGTGATGTCGGCGGGATTCTATCATTGTTCACATCAGCTAAGCAGCCAACCTCACTCGCGTACGATCAACTTTTC
>JAMQPI010000278.1 GCA_023717565.1 Pyrinomonadaceae bacterium
GGCACGGCGCTCACACCGGACCAAGTGAAACTGTTGGCTCGGTTTGCGCGTAAGGTGGTAGTCAACTATGATGGTGACCGAGCAGGCGTGCAGGCAGCAAAGAAAGCAATCGAAACTCTTTTGGCAGAAGATCTCGAGGTGAAGGTCCTGGTTCTTCCGGACAACTCCGATCCGGATGAGTTCATCCGGAGATCGGGCACGCACGAGTATCAGCGGCGACGTGGCGAAGCACAACCCCACATACAATTCGTAATCGATCAAGCTGTACGGGATCGCAAACTTACCAATCCTGCCGAGAAGGAGGCAGCGATTGATGAAGTGCTCCCGTTTATTCGTGCTGTCCGCAGCAGGATTCAGAGACATGAGTATTTTGAAGCCGCCGCCGATTCGCTGCGAATTACGGATGGCTCGATGCGGCGAGAGTTGTGGCAGTTTGTACGAGGCGGTGACACCAGGCCCGAAGCCCGAAGGGTCGTGGCCCGACAGTCCGAGGCCACACCGGCAGAGCAAAGGCTGTTGGGACTGCTGTTTGCCGACGAGGCCTTACGCCACGGTGTCCTGCCTATTCTGAAGTCTGAAGACTACGAAGACCTTCCTACGGCCACCATATTTCGAGCCTTACTTGAACTTGAAAGGGAAGGCCAGGAGGTAAATTTCGAGAGTCTAAGCCTGAAGACTGAAGGTGACGAGTTATCTGCCAAACTGCTGCCGATGCTCTTGATGAGTGAGTCTCTACATGCTTCTAATGAAGACTACGCTCCGGAAGAATGCGTCCAGACGTTCCGACTGATGAAACTCAATCATCGGATAGAGGAAATAAGGTTGGAGTTGGCGACCGCCGAGCGCGCCGGAGATAGCGAACGAGTTTCCACCCTTTCAGGCGAGCAAATTGAACTTGCCCGACGCAGAGGTGCGCTACTGCCTAAGGCGGAAGCGATGCGAACGGGCCTTTAAGATTTCTGATTTCGGTTGCAATTCAGGTTTCGAACCGCGTTCTTCAGTGGTGGCGTTGACGTTTTGGGAAACCCGCGATTGCCGGCCTACAGTCCAATGGAGCGGATAAGAAGTGAGCATTGACGACAAAGATCGGGATGATGTGATGGAGAGACTTCTGGAGCTGGGTGGCGACAAGAAGTATTTGACCTTCGACGATCTGAATCGCGAATTGCCGGACAATGTCGTCTCACCGGATGACATCGAGGACGTACTCCAGAAGTTGGAAGGCTCGAATATTCCGGTTGCTGATTCCGACGAGAGACTCCTCGAGCAGGCTGCTGTCGCGGTCGCCGACGACGATGAGGAATCAATCGACGAGGATATCGAGCTCGATCTTTCAGCCGGCGCGCTCGAAAAGACCAACGACCCGGTGCGCTTGTATCTGCGCGAGATGGGTGTCGTACCACTGCTGACCCGGGAGGGCGAGGTGGCCATCGCGAAACGCATTGAGCGAGGACAGTTGAAGACGCAGAAGTCCATCGCGCGTTCGCCACTGGCAGTCAAAGAGTTACTCAGAATCGGCGAGGCCCTCGAAGCCGGCACGGCCAACATTCGAGAAATCGTGCTTTTTTCCGAGCAGGCAGAGTTGACCGGAGATGAAGACAAAGCAGAGGAATATCGCAACTGGACCATTGAAGGCATCCAGAATATTCGCAAGATTGCCAAGCAGGCGTTGAAAGAATTTGAGAAACTCCGAGCTGAACAAAAGCTCACGCGCGGAAAAAAGAGCAAGAAGTTGACTCGCCTCCGCCGCAAGGTCGCGCGCCTTCGTTTGGAGATCGCACAGGAGATAGGACGGCTGAGTATGACCGAGCGCGCGCGCCAGCGCTTGATCAATGCCATCCGGGCCGTGCAGAAGGAAGTTCGCGACTCGGAGCGCGAAATCACCAACCACACAGAAAAGCTCACCAAGAAACGGATCAAGCCCGAGGATCAGAAAGAGTTCAAACGGCGGATTTCGGCGGCCAAGAAGCGGCTGGCGCAAGTCGAGTTGGATCACCATGTCGGGCCGGTTGAAATCAAGCGCTCGCTGCAGTCAATCGTCATCGGTGAGCAACAGACCGGTCAGGCTAAACGTGAACTAGTCGAGGCCAACCTGCGGCTGGTCGTATCAATCGCCAAGAAATACACCAATCGAGGCCTGCAGTTTCTCGATCTGATTCAGGAAGGCAACATCGGTCTGATGAAGGCGGTGGATAAGTTTGAGTGGCGGCGCGGTTACAAGTTTTCTACCTATGCTACCTGGTGGATTCGCCAGGCTATCACCCGGGCGATCGCTGATCAGGCACGAACGATTCGCATTCCGGTACACATGATCGAAACCATCAACAAGCTGATCCGCACGTCGCGAGCGCTCGTGCAGGAGCTGGGACGGGAGCCCACCAGCGAGGAGATCGCCAAGAAGATGGACATCCCGGTTTCGAAAGTGCGGAAAGTGTTGAAGATTGCCCAGGAACCGATCTCGCTTGAAACTCCCATTGGTGAAGAAGAAGATTCGCATCTGGGCGATTTCATCGAAGACAAGTCGATATTGAATCCCGCCGACGCGGTAGTGGCTTCCAACCTTCGCGAGATTACCGATGAGGTGTTGGCAACGCTAACCCCGCGCGAGGAAAAGGTTATCAAGATGCGGTTCGGTCTGGGCACCAGCGGATCTGAACATACGTTGGAGGAAGTCGGCCAACACTTCGCTGTTACTCGCGAGCGGATTCGCCAGATCGAAGCCAAAGCACTGCGCAAGCTGCGACATCCTTCGCGTTCGCGCAAACTCAAGGCGTTTCTCGACGGTGCCCAACGATAGGCGCACAAGAAATCCAACAAACAGGGCGCAGGAAATCACTCTCCGGCGCCTTTTTCATTAAAACTTCTTGCCCAGGAACTCGGTGCTCTGAGCGGTGTGATCAAATTCGTAAACGTAGGCGTAACCGGGGAATTCAATTACCTTGCTAAATTGAACCCTCACCTTCACGCGGTCGTTCTCCACTGTTGGAGTTATGACGGCCTCCCGCGGTACCTCGTACTCAGGGCCACTCTTGGTCAATTGATCTGTCACCCAAAGAGGGGGACGCCCCAGTGCAGCGGCGGCATCCACCTTAGTCTGCATCAGGTCCTTGTAGAGATAAGCATTGTAAGCGACCGGTATGTAGTGATATCCAGCATAGGTCACCGCGCCAAGAATTAAGGCCACGATCAGAAACTTCAATCGTGCGCCTCCTCGCTCAGCAGACCTGGCAAAATCCCTCATACAAACTCCTTAAATCGATTGTCAAAACTTCTTCCTGAGACCATGCCTTATGGATTCGCGTAAAAGTCGCGGCGTGATGTCTTTCCCGTCAACTATACGTGCGCGTCCTATTCGCTCGAGCAGAACCCACTTGACCCGACCATCCACGCTTTTCTTATCGCGGAGAATTGCCCGCATGATCCCGTCTTCATCCAGGTTACTTGCATCGGGCAACGATCCGGCCAACCGGACCGTGTCGCGCAGCAATTCTAACTCGGATGTGGCCAGCAAGCCCAGATCACTGGACATCTGTCCGGCGACGAGCATCCCGTAACCAACCGCCTCCCCGTGACGAAAACGTCGGTACTCTGTGAGGCTTTCCAGTGCGTGTCCGACCGTGTGTCCGAAGTTTAAGACACGCCGCGAAAGATGGTCCGTGCGATCAGGCGCCTCGCGTTCATCGCCGATGACAATCGCAGCCTTGAAAGCACAATGAGAGCGGATGAGCCTTTCCAGTGCCGGTGAAATAAACGCATCGGGAGCTGATTTGATCGTCTTCAGAAAATCCCGAGTCTGTTTGAAGAGCGTCTTGCTGCCCACCGCGCCCTGCTTGATTGTCTCGCACCATCCAGAAACGAGTTCGCGTCGGGCCAGAGTTGTTAAAGTTTTCGTATCAATCAAGACGCCGTAGGGTTGATGGAATGAACCCACCAGGTTTTTGCCATGAGGCAGATTAACACCGGTCTTGCCGCCCACTGAGGAATCAATCTGGGCGATGAGCGTCGTAGGTACTTGAAGGAACGGAATCCCGCGGAGATAAGTAGCTGCGGCAAACCCTGCTACATCGCCAACGACTCCCCCACCCAAAGCCACAACCGCATCAGTTCGTTCCAGCCCTGTCTCACTGAGAAACTGAATCACCTTCTGAACCGTCCCCAATGTCTTGTAACGCTCTCCGTCGCCTATCAACCATGGGCAAACAGAATACTGCGCGGCACGCAAGCTCTTTAGAGTCTGCGCGCCGAATAGACTGAGGACTTTCTGGTTTGAGATAACCGCAACGCGGCGTGGTGTATGAGGCAAACAGCTCCGAATCTCGTCGCCTAAATCCGGTAGAACCCCTTGCCCGATCTTGATCTCGTATTGGTGCTTTGCTGCGGCCAACCGCACACTAACTCGCTGCAAGTTTTCAGACCCCTTAAGAGATTGCCGATTTCCAATTGCCAATTGCCGATTGGTGATTTGCTTTCACGAAATTTTTCCAACATCAGGCATGATGCTTCATAACCTTGCGATCAGCAAATCCAAGTCTGAATCGACGAATCGACGAATCGACGAATCGGCAATCGGAAATCGGCAATCGGAAATCAAGAGAGTGGTCTAACAATGGAGAGCATACATGGAATGGACTTGGAAGGCCCACACAAAAAGCGAATGGGCGCGACATACGTGGGAGTGCGTCGCGCCCATTCATATTCGTGGTCACTGTCCTCACCCCAGCAACCACTTGAGACGGAGGATTCACCAACCGTCTCTCTTGCCCCACAATATACATCGCAACGCTTGTGCCGTGCAATAGAACTTTTTCTAAAACTGCTGGTTCTCTGGTTTTTATTTGGAATTGGTCGTGGTGGCTGATCAGTGAAGAGGGCTCCGCGATTTCAAGTTCTCAAAAGCATGAAAAATTTTCAGTAGTGCCGTGTAGAACTTGCATTGAACCTTGCATGGTCCAGGACTACTCCGCGCCAAGCGTTTGCTGAATCACTAGTGCAAGCTTTCTTGCATATTCTTCTATCGTCGCTTGATTGTGACCTTCAATCATGACGCGGGCCAGCGGTTCAGTTCCTGAGTAGCGCAATAGCAGCCTGCCGCCGTCGCCGAGCTCCGACTCGGTCTCCTGCACCAGTTTCCGGATTTGTTCCACCTCTGCAAAGGGTCGCTTTTCCTTGACCTCCACGTTCACCAACACCTGCGGGTAGCGCTGGAATCCCTCGGTCAAGTCATGGAGCGGCATTTGTTGGTCGCGAACAGCTCGCAGCAGGCAAAGTGTGGTTATCAAACCGTCCCCAGCCAGACTTAAGTGCGGGAAAATGATG
>JAMQPI010000285.1 GCA_023717565.1 Pyrinomonadaceae bacterium
AACGCTTGCCATCAGCCGCGCGCACACAACTGCGGAACGGCCAGGTTGTCGATGAGAGCCACGCTGATTCGCGTCGGCTGCATGGCGTTGTTGGGCGGCGGCGTTAATCGCAGGTATTTCCCATCAGAACCAAACACCTGCTCATATCTGCGGCATAAAGGATATACGTAAAGCCACCTCCGATATTTACATACGGAACATTGTGTCCCAATTCCACAATTCGAGCATACGTGTAATCGAAGCAGGATTTGACATGCTGCCAATATCCTTCCCGCAAGTGGTCTTCGACTCTCTCACGTGCTGAGTATTCGGGCTTCCAAAACGCCTTGGTAATGCTCAAGATGTTGTTAACACGATCCATCATCTCCTTGATGGAACATGCGGCACGATGCTCGATGGGATTGAACCCATCAGGATAGGCAGCAAGAACCACTTCCTCATCGGAAATATCGTTGCTCGTGATTTCAAAGAGAGCCGCATCAAGCCTCACCTCAAGCTCGCCCTTGAAGAAAACATGTTGCGCTGCACTCAGATAGCCTTCCAAACGATCTAGCTCAGGCGTCCGAATGCGGCGCAACTTGCTCATACATATCTCTTGAAACGTACGCCTCATGATACCGCCCAACGCCCTGGCGATCAGCGGCGGTCGCGCAGCGGCCGTCCGTCTGCATCGCCTTGTTGGGCGGCGCCGGCGAACACGGAACGACTCTTAGTCGGAAGTAGAGGCTGGCCTCCTGACGGTTCAGGGGCTCGACCCGACCTCGTCGATGATGAGCAGCGCCACATTGACAAGAGGCTGATTACGACAGCGCTTCGTCCAGAATCTTGAGGGCCAGCGGCCAGTTCTCCTTGTGTCCGTCGCGCGAATTCTCGGAGACGAAACCGGAGTGGGTCAAGCGGACTTCGGTAGCCCCGCCTTTGGGGACAAGCTCAATCCGAAGGACCGTCTCGGCTCCTTCTGTTCCCTCGGCGGTCCCGTTTCCCGTCATCCACGTCATTTCGATGAGCTGGTTCTTTCTTACATCGAGGAATCGACCGTAGTGGGGATGTCTGCCCCAGTCATCCCGGTTGTAGAAGAAGTATGGGCGCCCTGGCTCGGGCACCATGGCGAGCGTTCCGGGCTGGGCGAACCAGGTGTCGAAGCGTTTCGTCCAGGCGGCGAAGACGTCTTCTGGCCTGGCGTTGATCGAGTATTCGCAGGTCAGTCGCAGCGGTCGAGCGGAGAGATCGGGACGGGGGATTGCGCTCACGGGAACCTCCTGACGAAACGTTGATCTTCCCAAGACAATACCACGGTGGCCATAAAGCAATAGGAACGCGACACACCCAGTCCTACGACTTAGCGCGACACCAAGTATTACGCAGCTCGGATCGCTCATCGAGCCCATCGGCGGTCCGGGGGGCGGCTCCCCCGATGAAGCCCACGAATCGGTGCATGCGCTTCTCAGTGTCTCGTCCGCCCAACGCTCGGCATCACCCGCGCCCCCATTCACAATTGATGAGAGGCTCCGTGGCAGGGCGTCGGGTGCATGCCGTGGTTGGACAGCGCCGTACCAGAAACGCGGCTTACTTCACAACATCGAGCCGCCTCCGCATGATCAAGGCTGCCGGAGCAATAACGGCCAGCACCAGGAAGATAGCCGAGACGGGCAAGATGAGCCAACTCTTCCTTCCCTGTATAAAGCCGACCACTCCCGGGAGACTCGCATAGACCGCCCACATTACGCCGAGTGTGAATATCAAAAGCGCGAGCGGAAATAGAAAGGATCGCCTCAGCCAGCGAAAGGGCACGAGCAATGCTCCGCCGTAGACCATGAGAGTTACGTCCCGAAGGTACGAGCGCGAGGATTCAGAATGAACAATGTCAGGATAGAAAATCGAGAAGACTGAGGCCGTCATCAAAAACAAGCCGAGCAAGGCTAGACACGCTCTAATCAAATAATACAAAAGTTTACTTGACGTAACACTCATCGGGAGGCTCATCGAATTTGAAAGCTGTCCAACTTTCTAATTCGGCTGCCTAACAGCCGTCTTGTAAAACGTCGTTTCGGTCGCATAATACCGCCCGTTTCGCGCGTTTCCTAATAGATCCCTGTCGGTGGGACTTGTTAGGCCTCATACCCATGGACTTAGACTGTCCACAGACTAACTACAGACTAACTACAACGTACCAACTACGACTTCTGTATGTTCGCACTGCAGTCCACGAACGAAATCACTTACTTCGGCATAGTTACTGATTTTTGCCGGAATCAACCAAGCCGTGTCGCCATTCTTGAACTGAATCTCAGTTCGCCAGATAGATTTTCTACCTCCAGCGCTGGTTCTGACCTGGTTGACCACCCGGTTCAATTCTGCCCACTCAAAGCTGCGCCCGTCGTTGCGCCACAGACCGGCTTCGGAAAAATATTTCACCGATCTCACCTGCCCGCGGCGAACGAGGAAAACAATCACTACAAACATGACCAGCAGCAACGAGCCAATCACCAACGGCACGACTTCAAAGCCTTTCATCAGTCCGCTGATTAACATTCCCAGACCCATCGGGACAAAAAAAAGTCCGAGCAGCACTGTCAGGATCAGGGGTAGTTTACTTAATTTCACTTCCAGTCGATTCATTGTGTCTCTCTCCAGGTGAAGTAACTAGTTCATTGGGTTGGATTACCTGGACTCGGGCGGAAAGCCAACCCGAGACACACAGTTTCACTGCCTATTCATAACTGAGGGCGTCGACTGCGTCTTGGCGGGCGGCGCGCAGGGCGGGATAGAGAGCGCCGAGGCTGCCGCCGAGGAGTCCCACCAACAGCGAGATAAGGACCCATCGCGGCTCGATTTCAACTGTCAAAGTCGTCACCCGCATCACCGCGAAGCGG
>JAMQPI010000291.1 GCA_023717565.1 Pyrinomonadaceae bacterium
CTCGTTTAAAAAACAAACTTAAAACCCCAAAGAATCTGTCTTGAGTTGAACGCCGAAGTGAAACCGAGCGGGTCATTTGCGCGAGGCCGCTTTGGATTCTTAAGGTCCATAAGGCTCGCCAATCCAAAGCGGCGTCGCGCAAAGCCTTGCCGCCGCACTCCAAATTTCACCGTCCGTCAGGCGGCCAACCACTCGTTTAAAAAACAAACTTAAAGCCCCAAAGGATCTGTCTCGAGTTGAACGCCGAAGTAAAACCGAGCGGGTCACTCAGGCTGCGATCGCTGCGCCCCGAGAGGCGATTGGTGCCGGAAGCGTAGTCAGAAGCCGCTAAGGCGTTGGGGAATGTTAGGACACCGGTAGCACCAACCGTAACCGGGAGCACTTCGTTGACGGCGGCGAAGTTCGTGCGGTTAAAGAGATTGGAAAAGTCAGCGCTCGCTTCTATCCGCATAGTGCCATCAGCCTTAAACTTAAACGCCTTACTGATCCGCATGTTGACACTGCGGAAGTTTGGTCCGATTCCAGTGTTGCGTCCAATGTTGAAGAGTCGATCTGTTCCACCGCGCGTGTCACCATTGATGTCCGCGCCAGTCCGCAACGTGAACGGAATGCCACTGCGGATGAAAATGCTCGGGCTGATCGAAATATCGGCGAAAGCGCGCGAAGCGAAATTATGACCGGGCCCGGCCCTGAACGGAGTCTCCAGCACCCCGCTGAAGACGAAGTTATGCCGGATGTCGAAAGCCGACACCGATCGCTCCGTGCCCAACTGCGTGGGGAAGGGAGGAGCAAAGGAAGAGTTGAAATCAGTCTGATCATCAAGCGCCTTACTCCAGGTGTAGTTAGCCTGGAAGGAGAGGTGATCGGTGAAGCGCTTCGTCAACGAGACGGTCATACCGTGATAGATCGAAGTGCCCCGTGACTGGTAGTCGGTGAACTGCGTGATGCCCGCATCGTTCACCGGTCCGCAGCGAGTGTCCGCTCCGCATACGCGATACAACGGGCCGAGGCGCGCGTCGCGTTGTGAGAGCGAGACCAGGTTGGCAGCGGTCGCCGGACATCCGGCCGTGCCAGCCTCGCAGTAGTTTTGACCTACCGGCTGCTGAAGGTGAAGCCCGTGATACATCTGATAGGCAACCTCAAGGCTAAGGTTCTTGACGATCTCGCGTTGGATGCCGATATTGGCTTGAATGGAATAGTTGTTCTTGTAATCCGGATTCAATTCAAACAAGACTCTGCCAGGTGCGCCGGCCGCTGTCGGAGTTCCCAGGCAGTTGATTTGAGTTTGGGTCAAGACCCCAAACGGATATGTGCCAGGGGCGATGCTGCAGGCCGCGTTTCCGAAGACACCCGCCTGATAAAACGCAGCAACTCCGTTTAGGGGACTCTTGGAAATCTGGTTGATGTATTGCCCGCTGCCATTGAGGACGCTGGTGTAACCTGGTATCTGAAAATAGATTGGCGAGTAGAAAAGCCCGCCGCCTCCGCGCACCACAGTCTTGCCATCGTCCGTCGCTTGCCAGGCGAACCCGAATCGCGGCGAGAAATAGGCGTGACGCGGCACCGGTTGCGGCTCGCCATCCCAATCAATGCGGGCGCCAAGGTCCAGCGTCAATCGTTGATTGACCTTCCAGGTGTCCTGCGCAAAGCCTCCGATGTAATGACCTGTACCCTGCCACCTGGAATTATTGAATCCCTGCCGATAGACAAACGGTAAATTCAGATCCAGGTTTTGCAGCGGGTTCAGTTGCGGGATGTTGGCGCCGGCAGCAGCAACAAACGCCGGTCGATCCGCCGCCGGCACAGCCAATGTCACAGGATAGGCGGCGCTGGCCTGAAATTGGTATTCACCTGCGAACCAGAGGTCATTCCGGAAATTGTACGTGGCCGGGCGATACGACCCGCCAAACTTGAAAGTATGGGAACTCTTTAGCCACGTTACGTTGTCCTCAATCTGATAGCGATCCTGAGTAACCGCATAAGGGGCGCCAAAGGCACGCCCGAAACCCGCCAGGCCTGATACGATCAAGCCGGTTACGGCCGGCTCAGGCGGGCCCGTAACCGCCAAATTGTTAGGGGAGAATTGTCCGCGCAGCTGATTGATCAGATTGCTCTTAACAGTGTGCGTCCAGGTGATCACTGTCGAGTAGTCGTGTTGAGTCAAACTCGAGCTAACGGAAGGTGAGGTGGTGTTGTTG
>JAMQPI010000199.1 GCA_023717565.1 Pyrinomonadaceae bacterium
TCACCGTTGAAGAGTCCAAGACAATGGAGACGTCGCTCGAAGTCGTCGAGGGCATGCAGTTTGATCGCGGATACCTCAGCCCCTACTTCGTAACCGATCCTGAGCGGATGGAAGCGACGCTGGAGAATCCATTGATTCTCAATCATGAAAAGAAGATCAGCTCGATGAAGGATCTGCTGCCGTTGCTGGAGCAGGTTGCCAAAATGGGCAAACCGATGCTGATCATCGCAGAAGATGTGGAAGGCGAAGCTTTAGCCACGCTGGTGGTTAACAAGCTCCGTGGCACGCTGAACATCGCCGCCGTGAAAGCTCCCGGCTTCGGTGATCGTCGCAAGGCCATGCTCGAAGACATCGCGATCATGACAGGTGGCAAGGTCATCAGCGAAGACCTTGGGATCAAGCTCGAGAACGTCAAACTTGACGATCTGGGTCGCGCCAAGAAAATCACGATTGACAAGGACAACACCACAGTCGTTGATGGCGCCGGCAAAGAGAGTGATATGCAGGGTCGCGTTAAGACACTGCGTGCCCAAATCGACGAGACCAGCTCCGACTACGACCGCGAGAAACTGCAGGAGCGGTTGGCGAAGCTGATTGGCGGCGTTGCGGTTATCAAGGTCGGCGCGGCGACTGAGACCGAGATGAAAGAGAAAAAGGCGCGCGTAGAGGATGCCATGCACGCGACTCGCGCTGCGGTCGAAGAAGGAATCGTGCCGGGTGGCGGCGTTTCGCTCGTCCGAGCTGCGAAAGCGTTGGAGAAGTTCCTGACCAATAAAGAGGGTGAAGGCGATCCTGACGAGCAAATCGGCGTCAACATCGTTCGCCGCGCTCTCGAGGAGCCGCTGCGCCAGATCGTGCAAAACGCAGGTAAGGAAGGCGCTGTCGTGGTCGAACGGGTTCGTTCTGAGAAGAACGAAAACTTCGGCTTTAATGCGCAGACCGAGGAGTACGAGGACCTGGTAAAGGCCGGGGTTATTGACCCAGCCAAGGTGACTCGCACCGCGCTGCAGAACGCGGCCTCGATTGCGGGCTTGATGCTTACCACGGAAGCAATGGTTTCAGAGCTTCCCGAGGACGATAAGGGTAGCCCCGCAATGCCGGGCGGGATGGGCGGCATGAGCGGAATGGGTATGTAGTCGTTAATTGGACTAGAAAGAGAGCGGCCTCGCTACCTGCTAGCGAGGCCGTTTTTTTGCGGTGTTTTGAGGAAGTTGGCCGATGGAGGCAGCAAACCAATCCACAATGGCTTTTTCATTGACACACTCAGGCACTTCTGGCATATAACGCCGCGACAAGACCTTTGAGACACTTCAAAACTGTTCCTTGCAGGGTGTTATCAAGACCATCGTAGCTCAGCTCACACCTGGACCAACATTACGGTAGAAAGGAGCCCGTTCGTGGCTCGTATCGCATCACCGATCGAACAATTGAAAAGCCACTACACGGTGGTTGTGGTGGGTTCAGGTTACGGAGGTGGAATTACAGCTTCGCGGATGGCTCGCGCAGTTGCGCCTAATCATGAGGAGATAACGGTATGCGTGTTGGAAAGGGGTAAAGAGTTTTTGCCGGGTGACTTTGACCAGAACGACAAACTGATCAAGCCCGGCCAGTATCCGGATACAGAATTTGAGGCGATGCGCGAAGTGCAGGTAGACCTGCCTCAGTTTCACTCCGGTTCGCGCACCGGACTGTTTGATCTCCGCATGAATAAGGAGATCAACGTCTTCATAGGTTGTGGGTTGGGCGGCACTTCACTCGTGAATGCTAACGTCTGTATCGAAGCCGAGGATGCCGTCTTTAGAGCCGCCGAGTGGCCTGATGAGATCCGATCCGAGCAAGGCCTGAAAGAACTACGGGCGGGCTATGGACTGGCCAGGGAGATGCTTAGACCGACCGAGTATGAATACAAAACCAAACCCAACAAATTTTCACCGATAGCCAAACTTGGTGCATTGGAAAAATCGGCCGCCCACCTGGGCGCAGAGTTTTATCCGGCGCCAATCAATGTCAACTTCGACAAGCTCACCAAAGACACAAATCACGTGGGGGTTGAACAACATCCGTGTGTGGGCTGCGGCGACTGCATGACGGGCTGTAATTATCGGGCGAAGAACACCGTCCTGATGAACTACCTGCCCGATGCGAGGAATAACGGGGCGGATATTTTCACCGAGATCTCGGTGCGCCATATCGAGCGCAAGGAAAATCGCTGGCTGGTTCATTATCAACTGCTTCATACGGGACGTGAGAAGTTTGATGCTCCGACGATGTTTGTCAGTGCCGACATTGTTGTGCTTAGCGCCGGGACACTTGGCTCGACCGAAATTCTCCTGCGTTCGAAACATAACGGACTTTCAATGTCTTCGCGAGTGGGAGAGAATTTCTCGGGAAACGGCGATGTTCTGGCGTTTGCCTATAACTGCGACGAGGAAATCAACAGCGTCGGCTTTGGCCATCGCCCACCCGAAGGCCGGCCGAAGGTCGGCCCTTGTATCACCGGCGTTATAGACATGCGAAAGCAGGCTCGGCTAGCAGATTCCCTGGTCCTGGAAGAAGGTTCAATCGCCGGAGCGTTTGCTGCTTTCTTGCCCAAGTTGTTCGCAGCAGCAGCGGCGCTTCTCGGCAGAGACACCGATCGAGGTCTGCAGGATCGGGCTGATGAACTAAAGCGACAGTTCGAGAGCCTTACCTTCGGTGCCTACCGCGGCGCCGTCCGCAACACTCAGACCATGTTGGCGATGTCGCACGACGATGCGAAGGGCCGGCTATTTCTTGAGGACAACCGGCTGCGGATATCCTGGCCCGACGTAGGCACTCAGCCAAACGTCGCCCGGGTAAATGAGAAAATTGAAAAAGCGACTGCGGCGCTCGGAGGCACATATTTGAAAAACCCTCTCTCTAACCAGTTGATGGGTCAAGATTTGATCACGGTTCATCCTTTGGGTGGCTGCATCATGGCCGGTAGCGCAGAAACAGGCGTGGTAAATCACAAGGGTCAGGTCTTTGCGGGTGCACAAGGCATCGACGTCTATGACAGCTTGTACGTCAGCGACGGATCGGTCATTCCTCGTGCTCTGGGCGTGAATCCACTGCTCACTATATCGGCGGTCGCTGAACGCTGCTGTGCGCTCATGGCCAGGGAGCGGAAGTGGGAAATCAACTACCAGCTAACTCCGCGGGAGCTTTCCAAGTCTGCTCCTTCAAAGCTCGGCATCAGATTCACAGAGAGCATGAGAGGTTACTTTTCGAGTGAGGTTACTGACAATACCGCAGAGGCTTTCCAACAAGGCGCTGACCGGGGAAGGGAGCAAGGCTCCCCGTTTCAGTTTGTCCTGACCATCGTTTCCGACGATCTGGAGCGCACAATTTCTGACGTGAACCATGCTTCGTTGATAATCGGCACGGTCACGGCCCCCGCTCTCTCTCCCCAACCTCTAACGGTCACGCACGGAGAGTTTAGTTACTTTCTCGAAGATTCGGAGGGGTCTAAGTCACCGGGCTTTTTCAGCAGGCTGCTTCGCTTTCTGGGAGTCTCGCAAAGCAACGTTTCGGCTAAAAGCAAACGCATGCAGTACAGGATGCGGCTAACTGCCGGGGACGGTCACAACTATTATTTTCATGGTTTCAAGGTCATTCGAAACGATCCCGGCCCTGATTGCTGGAGTGATACTACGACCCTCTACATCACCATCTATCAGGGCGAGAACATGCAGGGAAAGGTGATTGGCAAAGGAATTTTAAGCATTCCTCTGGCTTCCTTCATGCGACAGATGACGACGATGCAGGTCACGAATGCCAGCGGACTTGGGGAACGATGGGACGCGATGCAGCGCTTTGGACGCTTCTTTGGAGGTCAACTGATCGACTCCTACGGGGCAGACCTCGTCTAAGACGCTGGCGGGCTGTTCGTGATTTGTTGACTTCAATCCCAGGCCGATCAGTTTGGCGGAATGCTGCCGGCCGAGAAACCTCCGCCAGGACGGGAGACCTCATCATGCAACCAGAAGAAAAAGCAAAACCGGGAGTGAGTTTTAACGAGACGATGAAGGGTGGCTTTGCCCTAGGCGAAACCGATCCGAAGAAAGGCGAAGCGAAAGGTGACGCTGCCGGGACCATACTCGCCATTCATTGTGATATCGACATTGCTGATGCCTATGCCTTTATCGCCGATCCTCAACACTCTGCGCCGATGCACGGTCACGTCGACTTCCCGCCGTTGGGTATGAACATCCCGGCCCCAACCGGGCTCTTCAATCTGTTCAGCCCGGGTGACAATCCCCGGCACAAGCACATGATTTATGAGTTAGGCTTTGAACACGGCGGTCAGCAGTATTACGTTGCGGGAAAGAAGGAGGTACGCGATGACCCGGGTTTCGACATGTGGGCCGACATCACCACTTGCTTCACGCGACTGCACGAAGGCACCGACAAGAGCGGTCCGGTCGTGGGAGCCGGCGTCATCTACATCAAGAAAGAGCAACTGCTGAATTTGATTCCCACAATCCGCGCCACCAACACCAGCTCAAACCTGGAAAGCCTCAAGGTGCTGGCAGATTTTGGGAAGTTCTGCATGGGTTCTATTTGGGAAACCCATTCCAAATTCTAACGAATTGGCTCTCGAGGGCGGCGCGCGCGCGGGAACCGGGACGCAATGACCCCGCGGGACTTTTTTCCGTTTTTGATGGTGAGCTCAGGATAGGACAAGCTTTCGGCTTTCAAATTCTTGACCGCAAGTTTGCCTTCGACAGCTCGTATGTCTCGCTCCGGGCCTTCTATCTCCATAAACAGTCCAAAGGGAAGCTCATCAATGACGACCTCAGCCTTCCCCAACACCCATGTTTCCCGCCGCTTTTCGTAAACCAGCGCGGGAGTGAACCCAAGAGCCGCCAGGATGTCGTTAAGAGCTTCGGGATCGTCAACCTTGGTCTCATCTTCGCGTTGACGCTTAATTGAAGAAGAAGTGGGCAGGCGTTTCTTGTAGGTTAGGATGGCGCCAGTTCCTACGCGTCGCAGGCGCAACACACTTCGGCCCACTGCCAGGCCTTTTCCCCCGTACAAAGTGTTTTCCTCGAATTCCTCGCCCAACAAGGTGGCCCCAATTTCAGGCAAGCGTCGGCGCACAGAATCACTCTGCTTCTTTGTGAGGCGATACTTTTTCTCGATCTCAATGGCCATCTGGTTCAGTAGGCAGTCGGCAGGAGCAGGAGGCAGGACTACTTGCCGTTCAAGAGTCCTGCCTCCTGCTCCTGCCGACTGCCACCTCTCATGCTTGTCTCACCCAGCGCCAAACCTCCGGAATAGTGGCGCGCTTGCCATACATCAACATCCCAATGCGATAAATGCGCGCGGCCAGCCAGATCAGCATTACGACCGTGCCAAAACCAATTAAGAGCGATAGTGCGATCTGCCAGAAGGGCGGGGTCTTAGTCACGATTCGAACCAGCATCGTAATCGGCGCGAAAAAGGGGAACATCGACGCCCAGAATGCGAATGATGAATCGGGTCTTTGAATGACCGGGTATGCCATGTAGAAACCGGTCATCAGCAATAAGATTATTGGCGTCGCTAACATGCCGCCTTCCTGTGCGGTAGTAACCATCGACCCTATGAGCACATAGATGGTCGCATAGATGAAGTAGCCCAGCAGAAAGAAGAGCGCAAAATAAACGAAGACGATCGGCGCAACCTTTGGAATTTCCAGGGAAA
>JAMQPI010000312.1 GCA_023717565.1 Pyrinomonadaceae bacterium
CGAAGCAAGAGCGCAGACAACCACGAGGCCGTCGTTTGATGTCCTGCATTACGACGCTCAGGTTGAACCCGACATCATGAACCAGACGGTCACCGGAAAAGTCCTGATACGCCTGATCTCACGCGCAGATAATCTGGCAACAATTGTGTTTGACTGCGGCGACCTGACCATAGACGCTGTGCACGAAAGCGGAGAAGCGCAAGGGTTCGTGCGCAGGGATCGGCAGTTGGAGATCTCGTTGTCGCGCCCGGCGAGACCAAATGAGAAGCGAGAAATTGAGATCGAATATCATGGCAAACCACGCCGCGGTATTCGGTTCTTCCCAGAGCGAGCGCAAGTCTACACGGTCTTCTCGACGAGTCAGTGGTTAGTTTGCCTCGATGCGCCAGACGATAAGGCCACGTTGCGCTTGAAACTGATCGTACCCGCGGATTTCAAAACAGTCGCCAATGGAAGTTTAGCAATCCAACGCAGATTACCTGGCAACAAGATCGCTTTCGAATGGAGACAGGTGATACCTGTTCCAACTTATACCTTTGGCTTCGCCGCCGGGCGTTTTCGCACGCTCACGGAACAGCGCGGTCGCGTACAACTGCGTTACCTGGCTACGCAGTTCTCAGCTAAAGAGTTGTCCCGCATCTTCCGCGATACAGCTGACATGATCAGCTTCTATGAAATGCGCGCGGGAGTTCGGTATGCTGATTCAACTTACACGCAGATATTAGCACCCGGTGGTATTGACCAGGAGATGAGTGGCTTCACGGTCATGAATGAAGGTTATGGGCGTGAGGTTTTAGCCAACGAACGCGACGTGTGGCTCGGCGCGCATGAACTGGCGCATCAGTGGTGGGGCAACATGGTAACGTGTCGCGACTGGAACCATTTTTGGTTGAACGAAGGCATGGCGACGTTCATGGCCGCCGCCTACAAAGAGCATCGCTTCGGCCGCAGCGAATACTTGCGCGAGATCGAAGCCAATCGCGTGAGTTATCAGAAGGTCCGCGATGCGGGCAAGGATCGGTCCCTCGTCTTTCCAAACTGGTCAAATCCGACTCGCGCAGATCGCACCCTCGTCTATGATAAAGGGTCTTACGTACTTCACTTGTTGCGTGAGGAGCTAGGTGAGCGCGATTTTTGGGCGGGCATCGGTCAATACACGCGCAGATATTTCGGCAAGTCGGTAACGACTCCTGATTTTCAAAGGGTGATGGAACATGCCAGCGGCAAAGACCTCAATGAGTTTTTCGCCAAATGGGTGTATTTGACTAAACAGTAATGCAGAGGAGCACATGTTGACCTATCAACTCTCAAAACTCACAGTTGCAATTCTTATGATCTCCCTCTTGGCAGCACTCCTCATTTCAGCCACGGCCGAGGCCGGCACTGAGCGCTCCGTAAGCACGCGTTCTCAGCCGGTCGATCAGCGTACTGCCAATGGTATCGCGCAGATCAGCGAGACGTGGGCAAAGGAATGGGGCGCTAAGAACCTCAATGCACTGATGGCTCTGTATGCGGAAGATGCTGTGTTTCTGCCGGCGAACGGGAGCCGCGTAACCGGTCGCGCGGCGATTCGCGACCTGTTTGAGAAAGCTTTGGCCGTCAATGCCTCGGAGCTTCGGATACACAGCAAAGTGACGGAACAATCGGGTGATCTTGCGTACGACAGCGGGGAGTATGAAGAGACTGGAACTTCAAGCGGCGTCGCCCGGTCGGGTCGAGGAAACTACCTCGTGGTCTTCCGGCGTCACGGGAAGGACCAATGGCGCATAGTCGAACACATGTGGACCGATGCCCCAAGTACGGGGCAATGAGTATCAAGGGAGTCTCGGTTGGCTCCAAGCTCGTGATGATCCCAACGCCTCACGCCGCATCTCAAATCCAGCGTTGTGTCGCTTCACGCGGTCTTGATAAACTTTGCAGAACGTTGTTCGTAATCATTCGTAAAGTCAGGTGGGGTCGTTATAAAGGCATAGGCCGTAGGTTGATTTGTAAAGAGAGGCTTTTTCAATGCACTGCCCACAATGTGGTCAGCAACAGGTCGTCGAGGAAATGCGCTTTTGTTCACGCTGCGGCTTCCCGCTCAGCGTCATTACTGAGGTGCTGTCTCATGGTGGAACTCTGCCGGAGCGTGAAGCCGAGGCTTCTGCGCCTAAGCTTACGTCACGGCAAAGAGGCAAGCGGCTGGCTGTGATACTGCTGCTTACAGGCATACTGTTAGCGATGATTGGAGGGATCATAAATGAACCCGGGAACGCGGGCCCTTTAGATATTGGATTGGCAGGAACCCTCCTTCTGTTCGGCCCCGCCATCATCTGTATTGTGGCTGGGTTTGTCCGTTTACTTTACGCGCTGTTGCTGGAAGGAAACGCTCCGAGTAGATCGCGCTCCCCTGCTTTAAAGGCAAGCATCGGAGAGAGCGTTCATTTGGACGCCGGGAGCTATCGTGCTGTGTTGCCTGCATCGCCGGGCATACCGGTTTCAGACTTTGGGACAAAGCGTGTCAAAACGGCTGAAATGGCAAACGCACCGAGCGTGACAGAGAACACCACCAAACTGCTGGATGAACAATGATCAAGTTAGGACTACTGAGATGACGAGTCTCAATTGTTGGATTACCAAGTAACAAAATACTATGTGTCGAAACATCAAGACCCTGCATAACTTCAAGCCACCGGCGACGGACGAAGAGATTCGTGCGTCTTCGGTGCAATTCGTCCGCAAACTGAGCGGCTTCACCAAGCCTTCCAAGGCCAACGAACTCGCCTTCAATCGCGCCGTCGACCAGGTGGCCCAGGCAGCACATGAACTCCTCCAATCTTTGATTACCAACTCTCCTCCCCGCGATCGTCAGGTCGAAGCTGCCAAAGCCCGTGCCCGAACGGCAAACCGCTTTCCCTCGGCTGATACGCCACCTGCAACCTGATAAGCAGATGAACCTTAAAATCCTCACCAACGCGATAAACGTGTTCTTGTTGCTGATGCCGATGCTCGCCGTCGGACAACAACAGGATAAACCACCTCTGTATTCGCCTCCCGGCAAACTGGTGGATGTAGGAGGCTACCGATTGCACCTCAACTGTTCTGGCAGAATCGAGCCGACGGTTGTGCTGATCGCCGGCGCTGGGGATTTCTCGTTTGACTGGGGACTAGTGCAACCAAAGCTGTCTGTTATTGCGCGTGTATGCAGTTATGACCGCGCCGGGTTCGCCTGGAGCGATCCCGGCCCAACTCCACGCACCATGAAGCAAGAGGCTTACGAACTTCACACGCTGTTGAGGGCTGCTGAGATCAAACCTCCTTACGTGCTCGTCGGACATTCCATCGGCGGCTTAATCGCGAGGGTCTATGCTGGGCAGTTTCCGTCCGAGGTGGCCGGAATGGTGCTGATTGATCCCACGCACGAAGATACGACTCTGATGTATCAAGGCAAACTTGTTCGAATACGGGACGGCGCTAAAGGGACACCTGTTCCGGACGTTCAAACGATGAAGACTAGTCCGCCGAAGCCTCCGACCGCAAACGACATCGAACAATTCGCGTTCAACCAAAAGATGTTCGGGGCTCCGAAGACCGAACCGCCCTTCGACAAACTCACGGAGTTTACCCAGAAGGTGCGGCTCTCATTCCAATCTCAGCCACCACGCGCAGCCGCAGGGCCAGATTATTGGGCAGAAGAACTGCAAGCGATGTACATGTCCCGGGCCAAGACTCCCTACCAACTGGGCGATAAACCTTTGGTGGTGATCATACCGAAACCAGACTCCGGCAACCCGCCGCCCGGTATCTCAGTCGACGAGTGGAAGCGAGTCTCCGAGGAAAAGAGGCAACAGAAGCTGGGGCTAGTCAATCTCTCTAAAAACAGCAGGCTACTGATTGCCAATAGTAGCGGCCATCACATTCAACTCGACGAGCCGGACTTCGTAACTGATGTGGTTTTCTTGGTAGTCGATGCGATCCGGCGCCGATCCAAACTCGCGCCTCAACCTTGAACACGGCAATTTACTTACGGCATGTCTTTACACGAAGAATAGAGGTGACAACGATGGACCTGGAGAAACCAAACTCAGCGGAGAACTTTATCGGAGGAATGGCCGAACGACTCGGCGCTGCGGCAAAAGCTGCAACTATCTTCGGCGAACCTGTGGAGCGAGACAGCGTAACAGTCATTCCGGTGGCAAAAGCGCGCTGGGGTTTTGGCGGTGGCGTTGGTCGCAGAGGTGAAGAGGACGGAGCGGGCGGTGGCGGTGGAGCGCAAGTCACTCCGGTAGGTTTCATCGAGCTAAAGAACGGCGCCGCAGAGTTTCGCCCCATCCGAACTATTTCCCTTCCCTGGATAATTGCGGCCGGCCTCGCAACCCTGTTTGTGGTGCGTCAGACCCTTACGAACCGAAACATGCGCTAGGACCACCTGTTCGTCTTCAAGGCACGTTTCGTCTCGAGACACCAGCGGATATCACTTCAGCTCAGGCGATCGGTCCAATAACGGGGTAGTCGATGAGAGTGGGCGACTGCGATGACGACGATCGTCTCATCGTCGATGCCAAATATGAGAGAGTAAGGGAAGCGAGCAAACAGACATCTACGAATTTCAGGTTCGATTTCTGGTGCTGCCAGGGGATAGGCTTTGACGAGACGAACAACCCGATCGAGCTCATCCAGAAAATCCAGACCCTTGCCATCAGTCCTTTCATCAAACCAGATGAAAGCTTCATCGACTTCTTGCTGAGCGAGTGAGGAAGCGGACGTTCACTGCCGATTGTATTTAGCCATCAATTCTTCATACGAAACTGTCGAAAGCCTGCCGGCCTTGTAGGCGAGCCACCGCTTGCGGGCCTCAGTCGCCCAAACATGATCGAGTTCGGGATCAGGCTTGTCCAGATCTGTGAGAATAACGTCGAGCAGCCGCAGCTTCTCTTCCTCGGGTAAGGCTCGGATTTCAGAAACCAACTTGTCTGCCTGTGTTGCCATACGGTTGTTCCCGGAACCTAATATACAACGGATTCATTTGTTGTTCACGTATGACCGCCGGCATAAGCGCTCAGCGTGGAAATACCAAGCGACAGTCCCGTCTCGGCTTTGCCGCCTGATGTGGGGCGGTGGCTCTGCCCCGCCGATCAGCCTTCCCCGTCCCTTAGGGCTGCGCCCCCGGTCCGGGCTTTGCCCCTTTACTCTTCTATCAAAAGGAAGTAGTTTGGCACCCAGTTACTCTACCTCACTCCAAGGAGCGACCTTATGCCTCACCGTTTTCAGATATCCCGGACTCACAGGCCCTCTACATCACAATCGTCACTAAGAACAGGCTACCTGTCTTCAAGAAAGACCAGATGAAAGATGTTCTCTGTCGCGCAGTCGACGAGGCTCGCAAATCCGCAGGCTTTCTCTTGTTTGCTTATGTGATCATGGTCGATCACATGCACCTGCTCACAAGCCGGCCAACCACTACTTCAAATGTTCTCCGTGTCCTGAAAGGTCTGACTGCACGTCGCGTGATCGATTATTTGAAAGAGAATAATCATGTGAGGCCACTCTCAAAGCTTGAGCATCACGAACAGGACCGGAACCACAGGTATTCGCTGTGGCAAACAGAAAAGAATGTCCTTCCTATTTTCAGTGAAGGAATGTTTATGCAGAAGCTAAACTACATTCATCAGAATCCGGTGCGGGCGGGGTTGGTGGATCGGGCGATAGACTATCGATGGTCCAGCGCCCGCATCTGGCAGGGTTGTCAATTGGAGGATGAGCCGCTGCTGGTTGATAAAGAGTTGATTAGATGGAGGAGTGAGAGGCGCCGTCGGTGAATGGGGCAGAGCCCGAACCGAGGGCGCAGCCCAAGTCATTCTTGCACTTGGCCGGCGGGGCAGAGCCACCGCCTCACATCAGGCGGCACAGCCGTAGCCAAGATTTGAATGGTGGGACTACTATTAGCAGGTTTCCGTCAATCAAGAACAGAAGCATGCAGACACCTCCAACACAAGCAGCCCCGAAAACAACTCATACATATCCGTGCCCGGCGTGTGGGGCCGATCTGCTTTACGAGCCGAGAGATGGTTTTCTGTCTTGTCCTCACTGCGGCCACAAGGAGGCAATCCCAACGAGTGCGGAGCAGGTCGAGGAACGATCATTCGAACAGTATCTGCAGATCCGCCCGGAGCAGTTGGAGCGGTTAGCGACGAACGCACTTGAAGTCCAGTGTCAAAGCTGCAGCGCGATGGTCACGTTCATGCCACCGGAAGTCGCCGGCCGCTGTGACTTCTGCGGCGTACAGATCGTCGCCCAGCCGAAATCCGCTGATCCAATTCTGGCGCCCGAAGGTGTCCTACCATTTCGTATTACCCAATCGCAGGCCAGCGCGGGCTTGCGCCAATGGCTCCAGTCAAGATGGTTCGCTCCGAATGCGCTAAAGCATTTTGCGCAGCCCGATGCGATACAAGGTGTGTATATTCCGTTCTGGACTTACGACACCAACACGACGAGTTACTACACCGGCGAGCGCGGCCAGCACTACCACACCACCGAAACGTATTACGAAACCGACTCGCAAGGGAATCAGGAGGCGCGCACCAGACAGGTCCGACACACACGCTGGTCCCCTGCCGCCGGCACCGTCTCGCGCTGGTTCGACGACGTGCTGGTCCCCGCTACGGCCTCGCTGGCCCAGAACCGTCTGGAGGCGTTAGAGCCGTGGGACCTCGCGGAGTTAGTGGCCTACGAGCCGGCGTTTCTTTCGGGATTTAAGGCGCAGCGTTATCAAGTTGACCTGGCGCATGGTTTCGAGCGGGTGAAGCAGATTACCGCCGCTGTGATTCAGAGCGACGTTCGCCAGAACATTGGCGGGGACGAGCAAAGGATTCACAACGTCTCCACTCATTATTCGGGCGTCACCTTCAAACATCTATTGTTGCCGGTTTATGCCGGCGCCTATCGCTTCAACCAGAGGGTATTTCAAATCGTCGTCAACGGCCGCACCGGCGAGATCCAGGGTGATCGGCCGTACAGCTTCTGGAAGATTGCGCTGTTAGTGACAACGCTGCTGTTTATCCTGCTGATCATCGCGCTCGTGTTTGCTTTGGTGAAGAGTTAGTGGGGCGGGCTGACGATAACAACTACTCTCATCCACAGAACACGAGAACTCCAAACCAATTGTGAGTTCTAGAAGAGAATGCGAATATACAAAAGAGGATGCGACTGAGGGTAGGTGCTGACGATGTGGAACTATTTTCGATTGGTGTCTTGACGAGTCTTGGCGGCTTGGTTCGCCTCCGATTGGGGATGAGGCAAAATGCTGCTTGAGGTGCAGATAGTCTTATGACGGGAAGATTGCGCCCAAAATCATGGGATCATCCATTAGAGGGTTGTCTCTCCAGACGTTCTCCACGATGACGCTCACGGGGCGCGGTTTCAATATCCGCGACAATCAGGTCGGCCCTGAGGCGGTGCCCTGACCAGAGCACCATTCCATCCGCGTTCACGATACCGGATGACCCGTAGGAGAGGAGGTCAGGAGTGCGACCCGCGACGTCGGCCCGGATGACCCACATGCTGTTTTCGATCGCGGTCGCGATGTCAACATTCCTGGCCTCAGAGGCAAGATCCCAATGCGCCCTTGTCAAAGGAAGCGCGTTGTTTGTGGGGACAAACAGGGCCATTGCGCCTTGAGCTGCCATGAATCGCGCGAGCTCGGGATAGTTGGAATCGTTGCAAATGACTACACCGAATGTCAGCTCTCCCACCTGGAAGATGGGAACCTCGCGACCAGCCTCATAAACGGAACGGTTGATGGCCGGATGCAGCTTGCGATAGACACCGGCGACCGATCCCTTATGAAACACTGCGGCGGAATTGTAGAGTCGACCCGGCCGGTCAACTTCTATAAACCCTAAAATCGTCGTTACGGTATCACTCGCAAGCGGTGCAATCGCCCCGTCGCCCCGTCTCCCTTTCTCCCCGTCCCCGTGTCCGCAGGACCATGTTCAAGCGATCGTCTTCTACGTCGATTGCGATAGCAGCGGGCTGAGTTGCATAGTCGGCGAGGCCTCCGAGTACACCCTCTGGGCAACAGAGAATTTCCACGCCTGCCGACTCGCACCATTCAACTTGGTCGCGAATCAGAGCGAGCGCCTCGACCATCGAGCCACACGCCGAAAGGGGAGCTTGGTACGCGGCAACCTTCACAAGCAGTCATTCCAAAGAGTATTAAATATGGCTAACGTCCCCTCTTGAGCGCCGGTTAGAGAACCAGAAGATACTTTGCCAATGCACCAATGCGTGCAAGCGTCTCTGGACGCAAACGAGCCTGCAGATTAATCCCGGACTCGGCATCACGGCGGATATAGTCGCCCTGAATTGAACGCCGAGGCTCACTGGCTTGGTTGGCCGTGTGTCCATGCCAGACAGATCCGTTGTAGACAATGACTGAGCCGGCCAGGCCCCGTCAACTTGGCCCGTCACCCCCCGCAATGGTCGAGCGCTCTCGCCAAAACCGTTCGCATCTTCTTCTGTTTATTCTAAAATCATTCGCATCTACCCTTGTATGTATTCGCATCCACCTTTGTAAAAAACCCCCGATTTGCCCCCTCTCATTCGCATATACTTCTGAAACTCACACCAATCCGACCACAGTCAGAAAAAGCGCTCTTTTCAATCATCGTCGTCTGAATTTCCCGGCACGCCGAACCAGAAAACCTGACGCGCTTGCCCTTCGAGCTCGGGTGGAGCCCGTCGCCTGCCTGCATGACGCCGGCATTCACCAGTTCCTCGTTGAACTTTCCCATCTCGGTAAGGAGTTTCTCGTCCGGAAGAACGCCCGCCTCTGAATCCTTATTGGCTTTGATGATGACCATAACTCTCATGTTAATGTCTCTCTTTCTAATGTTTTTCTGTGGAGCTGAATTCCGCGCGGTAGCGACCGGTCGAATCTCGCTCTCTACCTACAAGTCGAACGAACCGTTCCGAGATCGACAGTCTGCGGCAGTCTTTTTTCAGACATATTATTCGTAAGGTTGCGCAGAGTTAGATAGCGCAGTTCGGCGGTAACCGGGCTATTCTCACGCCCAGACGCAACGGGATCAAAAACGCAAAGAAGTGCATCTTGCTTTGTAAACTCTCTGCAATCTGCGTAATCTGTGGATAATGATCGTTCACCTGATCGACGGCACGTACGAACTTTTCCGTCACTTCTACGGAATCCGGCGCTTCAAAAAAACCGACCCTCCGTATGGCGCAGTAGCAGGCGTGCTGCGCTCAGTTGCGAAGATGCTCGATGACGGAGCGACTCATGTCGGCGTGGCGACAGATCACGTCATCGAGTCATTCCGAAACGGCTTGTGGCCACATTACAAGACCGGCGCCGGCATCGAAGCAGTCCTACGCTCGCAGTTTGTTCCGCTCGAGGACGCGCTGGCCGCGATGGGCGTGGTGGTGTGGCCGATGATCGAGCTCGAGGCCGATGACGCGCTCGCTTCCGCAGCCCATTTGGCCGCCCAGGATGACCGAGTGGAGAAAGTATGCATCTGGACGCCGGATAAGGATCTCGCGCAGTGCGTCGTAGGCGAGCGCGTGGTTCAGGTGGACGGGAGAAGGAATCTGATTCGCGACGCAAACGCCGTCCGCGCCAAGTTTGGGGTGGCGCCGGAGTTCATCCCAGACTACCTGGCTCTGGTCGGTGACTCCGCGGATGGCTTTCCGGGAATCGCGGGTTACGGACCAAAGACAGCCGCCCAACTCATTAATCGTTATGGCCGCCTCGAAGATTTCCCGCTCGAGATTCTCAAGGAGGACAACCTCGAGAAGGCCCTTCTGTTCAAGACGCTCGCCACCCTCAGAATCGACGAGCCGCTCTTCGACGATGTTGAGCAGTTGCGCTGGCGCGGCCCAACGGCTTCTTTCCAGTCGGTGACGGAAAAGATCGAGGATGCAAGCCTGGCGGCACGCGTGCTGGCTCTGAAGAAACGATTGTAAAGAATTTCGGATTGCGGATTGGGAATTTCGACTTGCGGATTGCGGATTTTAGACTTCGGCTCGTCCGGCTTCTGGAGTTGACCTTACGTGCTCCGCGCAAACCGAGGCACTGCAAACTTCATCAGACGAAATCCGAAATCCGAAATCCGAAATTCTTCCCCCCCTTCATTTGGCAGAAATCTCGAAAGCGCACTTCGGAGAAACTTCGCGATCGCATTTCTCTTGAACCCTGGCTCCAGTGATTTCAACCAGAAGGGCTTCGGCAAGCTGACAAACCTCCGGGTGCGCGGCCACGGCAGTGGCGAGTGGACAACTCCCGCTCCTGATGAAAAGCTTTGCTCCTTCCTTCTCTAACCGCGCCGACCCACCAATCGCCTCCAGCACACCGAGCGCGCGCCGGGCACGACTCTCTAGATCACCATTCTGCGCCGGGGAAATCTGACTAGCAGCTAACGAGCGACCCACCTCTCGGAGAACATCCTCCAGAGCTGACGGCGTGAGGCGTGTTTTAAGTACGGTGATGAGTTGATTGAGGAGTGCGTCGTACGCTTTAGGGAAGAGGTGCTCAGCCTCGGCCGACAACTCGTACGCAAAATGCGGTTTGCGCGTGCCTCGCTGAATGCCGCTCTGAGTGACGAGTCCGTCGCGCTCGAGTGAAAGCAGGTGTGCCCGAACGGCATTGTCAGTCAGTCCCAGTTCTTCCACCAACTCATTGACGGTTCTGGTAGTTCCCCGCAGCAGGGTAACGATACGCCCACGGGTGCTGCCAAAGAAGCGCCTGTCTAACTTCGTCTTCATTTGAGCGGGATTATGGCACTATTTGATAATAACTACAATAAGTCCACTTACTCCTTGACTTATTAAGAATTCAGTATATCCTTTCCCGAAAACTGAACAGTGGCAAAGATGAGGCTTGAGGTTCGTCAACGGATAGGGAGGTCACCGTCATAGAGGCAAGGGATTGTAGATCACTCACTTCACAGTCGAGGGAAGAATCACCGGTGTTGAACTCGCTGGACGATTTATCGCTCAACCGGCCACGGCTCATGAATCTGAGGACCGTCGAGCGCGTGGCGGAGGCGCGTCTGCCAACTGGCTACGGCGAGTTCCGAATCATCGGCTACCGCTCGCTGACTTCCGATGAAGAGTTTGTGGTCCTCGCCCGGGGCGACCTCAACGGCGACCGACCGACGCTGGTCCGGATTCACTCGCAGTGTCTGACCGGGGACGTGTTCGGCTCGGTTAAGTGCGACTGCGGTCGCCAGCTCCTCGCGGCGATACAAATGATCGCTCGGGCTGGGCGCGGCGCAATTGTCTACCAGCAACAGGAGGGACGAGGTATCGGCATCATCAACAAGATTCGGGCTTACGCACTGCAGGATCAAGGCGCCGACACCGTCGAAGCAAATGAGAAGTTGGGGCTGGCAGCTGACCTGCGCTGCTATGAACAATGCGCGGAGATTTTACACGACCTGGGCCTCAATCGCGTCCGGTTGATGTCAAACAATCCGGAAAAGTTGCGGGCGCTCGCTGAAATGGAAATCAACGTAGTCGAGCGCGTCTCGCTGCTGATTCCACCGACCGATGCTGCCAGAGACTATCTGCGTACTAAGAAGGAAAAGATGGGCCACCTCTTGGAGACCGCCTGAAACGACGGCCGGTCCCATGCGACGAACACAGGTGAAACAAAGTTTACAAATGCCCCCATGACGCTTGGAAATGCTGCCCAATGCTCACTGCGATCGACTCTTGAGCGTTGGCTCTCTGCAAAAAGGAGTTCGTCATGACAGTTAGAAACGATCACGGGATTAACCATACGGAAGACGCGATGAGAGAAAATAATGAAGCTACTGCCCGAAGCACGACACTCATGATTTCAATCATTGTCATGGTGTTGGCGGCGGGCCTCACGGTCGTGCTCGGGTACCTTTCCAACTCGAGCCGTGCCCAGCTTTCTGACGATCGAGGCGCAAATCAAAAAGAACAGGGCTTCGATCGTCAGATTAGCGAAAACGCACAGCAGATGCTGGAACAAGGGAAGCAAATATTCCGCTACGACACCTTCGGCGACGAAGCTTATTGGACCGACAAACTAAGACTTCATCATGCCATTCAGGGAAGCAAGTTCGGCGGTGTTGGCGGAGGCGTGAGCCCAAAGACCGCGCTCGCCGTAGGTTTGAAAGTCGATATGGACGCACTTCCCGCCGATCTGGTGGAGAAGATCAAGAAAGGCGAAGTCAACCTGGACGATCCGGCAACCACGCTGGCCCTCATTAAACTCAACTCGGTCCTGGGCGTGAAGGGGTCCTTCAACCAGGACGGCAGTCTGAAAGCAGTAGGACTTAGTTGCGCCGTATGTCACTCAACGGTTGACGACGCTTTCGCGCCTGGCATTGGTCACCGTCTCGACGGCTGGGCCAACCGCGATCTAAATGTTGGAGCAATCGTGTCGCTCTCCCCAGACCTAAGCGTGCTCACCAGCGCACTGCAAGTCGATGAAGCTACAGTCAAGAAAGTGCTCGCCAGTTGGGGGCCAGGAAAGTTCGACGCCGAGTTGAACCTTGATGGCAAGGCGTTTCGTCCCGACGGCAAGCCGGCCGCGACACTTATCCCGCCGGCGTTCGGTATGGCTGGTGTGAATCTTCATACCTGGGGCGGCGGTTGGGGTGGAGTTACCTACTGGAACGCCTTCGTAGCCAACCTGGAACTGAACGGACAGGGGACGTTCTTCGACGCCCGGCTGAACGATCCAAAGAAATACCCGGTGGCTGCCCGCGCCGGTTTCGGAAACAAGCGGAGCAGCACTGATATGGTAACTGCGAAATTGGCAGCACTTCAGTTCTATCAACTGGCGATCCCTCCACCGACGCCACCAGAAGGCAGTTACGACAAAGCAGCAGCAGCCCGAGGAGAAACGTTATTCAAAGGCAAGGCAAACTGCGCGCAGTGTCACGTGCCGCCGCTGTTTACAGAACCAGGTTGGAATACACACAAGGCTGCAGATATCGGGATTGATGACTTCCAGGCGAACCGTGCGCCCGATAATTCTTATCGCACATCTCCTCTACGCGGACTCTTCTCCCACACGAAGGGTGGTTTCTACCACGACGGTCGCTTCGCGACTCTGCTGGATGTGGTCAACCACTACAACGACTTCAAGAAATTGAGTTTGACTGAGCCCGAGAAGAAGGACCTGGTCGAATACTTGAAGTCCTTGTAACCAAGCCCAGTTGGACGAAGTATCTCTAAGTCCGCTAGTTCTGGAGGGGCGACATCTCATCGGAGAGCGACATTTCATCCCCTTACATGAATGTCGTTAGCGAGGTGTCGCCCCTCTGGAGTTTGATTCTCACTCCAACCTAACCAATCTTCGTCGCCGAGTGGCGACGCTTGTGATAATCTCCGCACCCGAAGTAGCAGTCTCCTGGCGTATTTGCAGAAGTGAAGAATATTCAGCAAACGACTCCGGTTGCACACTGCGGACCACATTGAGGCGTCTCTCTCCCGGAAGTATCAGGGCAAGGCCTTGAACCGGTACATAGCCCAAGTGATTCTTTGTGAACGTACCGGCGGGGCAGAGCCACGCCTCACATCGGGGGTGGCAAAGCCTAGCTGCAATTGACTCGTGTCTGTGTTCTGCAAAACAGACCGGCGCCGGATGAACTCTGAACTGGGAGGAATACTTTTGTGCAGACCTGCTTGAAATCTTGTCGCCGCCCACTAGCGCTGGCGATCTTCTATTCCCTGCTCGCTTCCAGCGTCCTCGGGCAACGTTTATCCAACGCCCAGACCGATGTTCTGTTTCCGCCCGCCGAGATGATGACGATCGGCGTGTACTACTATCCCGAAGCATGGCCGCCAGAGCAGTGGGAGCGCGACATCAAGAACATCAAGCGGTTCGGTTTCGAGTACATACATGTCGGCGAGTTCGCCTGGGCATTCATGGAACCTGAAGAAGGTAAGTATGACTTTGCCTGGTTGGACCGGGTCGTGGATTTGGCGGCGAAGAATGGTTTGAAGGTAATCCTCTGCACTCCTACCCCTACACCGCCCGTCTGGTTGGTCGAGAAGCATCCTGAAGTCCTGGTGGTTGACGACTACGGAAGGACGATGGTGCACGGGACTCGCGAGCACGCAACATGGTCGAGCGAGGTCTACCGTGGCTATGTGGCGAAGATCGTTACGGAGCTAGGGAAGCGGTACGGCAACAACCCAAATGTGTGGGGATGGCAACTCGACAATGAGTTGAGCCATTACGGTAAGAACTACGACTACTCAAACGCGAGCCAGGAAAAGTTTCGTAACTGGCTAAAGGCGAAGTACAAGGAGATCGCGAATTTGAACCGGGATTGGGGTACTGCCTTCTGGTCGCAACGGTACCAGACCTTCGATCAAATCCGGATTCCCAACGAAAGGGAATATGTGGCCCAGTTTAACCCGCATTCTATGCTCGACTTTCAGCGCTGGTTTGCGGAGAACGCCGCCGACTACCTGCGATTCCAGACAAATCTGCTGAGGCGTCAGACAAAGAACCAGTGGATCACTTCCAACTTCATGAACTCGCACCGTGAAGTCTATCCAACTCTTTCACGCGGCGATCTCGATGTGATGACCTGGACCATTTATCCCGTCCACGGCCAGATGAATCAGGGTCCGCTGGGCTATCGTCTGGGTGACGCCGACGCGATGTCGTTCATGCACGACTACATGCGTTCCCTAAACAGCGTGCAGGGCATCATGGAGTTGCAACCCGGGCAGGTGAACTGGGGTGAGGTTAACCCCTGGCCGTTACCGGGCGCGATCCGCATGTGGATTCTGCGCGCGTTCGCCGGCGGCGCCCGCCTCGTTTGCACCTATCGTTATCGCCAACCACTTTATGGGGCGGAACTCTACCACAAAGGGATCGTCGAAACGGACGGCGTCACTCCTTCGCCTGGTGGCCTTGAGTACATGCAGGCGATCAAAGACATGCAACTGCTCCGCACGTCGCGCCGCCCGAACTCAGTTGAGCCGAAAGACTATGCCGCCCGCCGGAGCGCGCTGCTTTATCACTTCGACAATCGCTGGGACCTGGACAATCACAAGCAGACCACCCGTTGGAATACGATGGGCCACATACTGAAATATCACACGGCGCTCAAGAGTCTGGGCGGCCCCGTGGATGTGATTGACGAGACGAGCGACTTCGCAAGGTATCCGTTCTTAGTGGCTCCGGCCTATCAGTTGGTGGATTCACAACTGAGCGCGCGTTGGACGAAGTACGCTGAGGACGGAGGACACCTGGTTCTGACGCTACGGACCGCGCAGAAAGATCGCCGAGGTCATCTCTGGGAAGGCGCGTGGGCACAACCGATCGTTGATCTCATCGGCGCACGTATCCCGACATACGATGTGCTGCCTGGTAGTCTCACGGGCAAGGTCGACGCGAGCGGAAAAACTTACGATTGGGGTGTCTGGGGAGAGAGCCTTGAACCGCAACGCGGCACGAATGTGCTGGCAACGTACGCCGACCATTACTACAAGGGCAACGCCGCGGCCACCACGCGCCGGCTTGGCAAGGGCAGCGTTACCTACGTTGGTGTAGAGTCGCTCGGAGGAGAGCTGGAGAAGGATTTATTACGAGGAGTCTTTGAGCGTGCAGGTGTTGCCGCGCGAAATCTGCCCAGCGGCTTCTACGTCGAGTGGCGCGATGGTTTCTGGATAGCCACAAACTTCACCGAACAGACTCTGCCCGCTCCTGTTCCCACCTCAGCAAAAGTGTTGATCGGCACTCGCGACGTTCCGCCGGCCGGCGTGACGGTGTGGATCGAGTGAGAGATGTCAGAACCTCTTTGTTCGACCAGATCTTTCAGGGACAAGGTCGGAGCGGTTAGTCTCCGACCGCAGATGGTAGTGATTCAGGAGCTCCCTGACCGTCGCCAGGTCCCGCTTTTTGAGAACGGCGCGAGCGGAAGAAAGAATAGCGGTCCAACACGTTTTCCTGAAATTGTTCGAGGTAGAGGTAAATCACCGGAGTTATGTAGAGCGTGATGAACTGCGAAACGACCAGGCCGCCAACAACGACCAGCCCCAACGGCCGGCGTGAGGAGCCATCGGCCCCGTAACCAAGCGCGATGGGAAGCGCACCGAAAACCGCCGCCAGCGTAGTCATCAGGATCGGACGGAACCGATCTATGCTGGCGTCGTGAATCGCCTGCTCTGCTGACTCGCCGGCCTCGACCCTGTGACGCGCAAAGTCGACGATCATGATCCCGTTCTTCTTGACGATCCCCATCAACATGAACATGCCGACGAAGGCGTAGAGCGAAGCCTCCTCTCCAAACAGAAAGAGCGTCAACAGGCCGCCTACCAGAGCAGTGGGAAGAGTCGAGAGGACTGTCAGTGGATGCACGTAGCTCTCGTACAAGATTGCCAGAATCACATACATCACGAAAACGGCTAAGGCCATCAGGATCGTCAGGTTGGTGACGGTGTCGTTGAAGGTTTGCGCTTCGCCTTGCAGTTCCGCGCGCACACCAGGCGGTACCAGTTCCGTCGCCGCCTTATTGATGGCATTTGTCGCATCGCCGAGAGCTACACCCGGATTGAGATTAAAGAAAAGCGTCATGCTGGTGAACTGGTTGAGGTGATTGACCACTTGAGGCCCCATGATGGTTTTCGTAGTAACCAGTTCGCTGAGCGGCACCAGACGCTGACCGTCGTCGGATTTGATGTAGAGCAACCCAAGGTCTTCCGAATTTTCGCGAGCAGAGTCTTGCATCTCCAGAATGACCTGATACTGGTCCTCGGGTTTTTTGATCAAGTAGAGGTAGTTCTGGGAGTACGCGTTTCGCAGCAACGTCAGAATTCGCGCCTCGGAGACGCCATAAGTCTTGGCCTGATCGCGACGCAGATCGATGTTCAAGTTGGGCGTGTTGTTGTAGAAGTCAGACGAGACGGTGAGAAAGGCCGGATCTGTCCCTAGCTTGCCCAGCAGCTTTTGGCCCGTATCGTAAACCTGACTGGGATCGGCACCGGACACTGTAAAGGCGTACTGGCCTTGCTGCTGGTTGGTAACTCCGGTGCTAATCTCAAGTACCGGGAACGGCCGGAGGAAGGTCATCACTCCGGGAATCGTGTTGAGCTTACCCATCATCTCGGCCGTTACCTCGGCAATCGGCTTTCGTTCCCCAGGTGGCTTGATGAAAGTAAACGTCATGCCCTGGTTCGCCGCTAGAAATCCAGTGGCTCCAGTAAGCGTAAAGTCGGTGATGACGTTCGGATCCTCATGCAGCGTCTCATCAACCCGGTTCTGTAGAGCGCGCATTTGCTCCGGCGACGAACCTTCGCGCGCGATGAACAGGCCCCAGATGACACTGCTGTCTCCAGGCGGTAGGAAGGCTTTCGGCACCAGTATGAATAATCCAACTGTGCCGGCCAGACATGCGACCCAAATCACAGGGGAGATCCAACGGTGCCGCAAGAACCACCACAGCGATCCGCCATACATCGCCAGCACGCGCCTCTCGATACCGCCGATAACGCGCTCCATCCAGGTCTTTTTCGAACCCTCGCCGCGTTCCTTTAGCAGCCGCGCACACATCAATGGCGTCAGCGTGAGGGACACCAAACCGGAAGCCAGGATCGCAATCACAATCGTGATAGCGAATTCCCGGAAGATTCGTCCCACCAGTCCAGACATCAACACCAGCGGCAAGAAGACCGCCGCCAGTGAGATCGTCATCGACATGATCGTGAAACTGATTTCCTTCGCGCTGTTGATGGCCGCTGGAAACGGCTGCTCCCCGCGCTCCATTCGGCGCACTGTGTTTTCCAGAAACACAATCGCGTCATCAACCAGAAACCCGATCGCCAGCGTCAGGGCCATCAACGACAAGTTGTCGAGACTGTATCCGAGCGCGTTCATCGCTATGAAAGTAATCAGCAAGGACAGCGGCAGGGCAACTACAGGAATGAGGGTGTCGGTGACCCGGCCGAGGAAAGCAAAGATCACGATCACCACCAGCACAAATGCGATGATCAGGGTCATCTGCACGTCGGCGACCGAGTGAACGATGTTTAGCGAGCGATCATATATCGGCGTGACCCGGATCGACCCTGGGAGCACCGCGCTAATCTGCGGCAAAATGCTGTGGATACTCTTGGAAACCTCCACCGCGTTTGCACCTGCCCGACGATTGACCGCAACGATGACAGTCGCGGAGGGCACGGGGTAACCCCGCACCCAGAACCGCATGTTTACTCGTTCGTCTTGAACGGAGTCTTTCACTACGGCGATGTCACGCAGATACACGGGAGCACTACTCGTGCCGCCCACAATCAAGTTGCTGTATTGCTCGGCGTTTTCCAGTTGACCCTGAGGGCGGATTATCGCGGTGCCGGAAGCGCTATCCAATTGGCCGGCGCCGGTGTAACTGGTGCCACTCTTAATAGCCGCGCTTAAATCGTCGATCGAAATACCGCGCGCCCACATGGCCGATGGATTGGCCTTGATGCGAATAGCTGACTTGGTGCCGAAGACATTCACTTGCGACACACCGGGCAGGATACTAAGGCGCTGGCCTACCTGCGTGCTGCCATAGTCATAGAGTTGCCCTTGCGTGACCGAGTCGCTGGTCAACGCGATGTACATGATCGGCTGATCGTTGGGGTTGCTCTTCGAATACGTTGGCGGCGAGGGCAAGTCAGCCGGTAGACTGCCGATTGCCTGAGAGATCGCGGTCTGCACATCTGTCGCGGCCGCATCGATGCTTTTGTCGAGCGTGAATTGCAGGGTAAAAGTTGCGACTCCCTGGGTACTCTTGGACGTCACCAACTCCAGTCCGTTAATTTGCATGAACTGGCGCTCGAGGGGCGTGGCGATGTTGTTGGCAATCGTGTCCGGACTTGCCCCCGGATAGCCCACTTGCACCTGAATAACTGGATAATCCACCGCCGGCAGATCGTTGACCGGAAGTTGAAAATAACTCATTACCCCAAACAGGATCACTGAGAGGGTCAACACCGCGGTCATTACTGGCTTGCGAATGAATGGCTCTGAGAGATTCATCACTTCGACCCGCTCTGAGTTGCGTTTGCCGGACTGCCCCCGGCGGGCGTTTGCTCGACCAGGACCTTCCCGCCCGGGGTGACGCCGACTTGGCCATTTATCACGACACGTTCGCCCGCCTGTATGCCCGACGCGACCACAATCAGATCACCCTGTCGCTGACCCAGGGTCACAGCGCGTTGCTCGGCGGTCGAGTCTTGCTTCACGACGTAGATGAATGATCCAGTGGCTGACATCTGGGGAGCCGAAGCCGGAACCAGCACTGCGCCCTGGATGATATTCAAGACCAGACGGATATTGACGAATCGGCCGGGCCAAAATTGATGGCCGAGATTGGGAATCGTCGCGCGAAGATTCACCTGGCCGGTGGCATTCTGCACGGCGTTGTCGAGAAACGTCAGCTGACCGACAACTGGATCGCCCGCGGTATCAGGAAGCCGAACTTCAGTTCTCAGATGGCCCTCGCGCATCTGTTGCTGCACTTCGGTTAGATTGCTTTGCGAGATGGTAAAGTCAGCATAAATAGGATCCAGGCGTTCAATCACCACCAGCGCATTGCCTGACGGGCCATTCCCACCATCGCCATTGGTGGCAGTCGCACTGTTTGAACCACCGGGATTGACCACGTTGCCGAGATCCACCAGACGCTGGCCGGCGCGGCCATCAATAGGAGAGCGAATGTAGCAGTAACTGAGTTGCACCTTTGCACTCTCAACAGCCGCGGCGTCAACTTTGATAGTTTCAGCGGCGCTTCCTACGGCGGCGCGAGCGGCTTCCACGTTCGCTTTAAGAGAGTCGTAGTTCGCCCGGTACTGTTCGTACTGCTCGCGGGGAACAATGCCCTGCTCGACTAACGTGCGATACCGTTCCACCTGAACCAATCCCCACTTAGCCGCCGCAATTTCCTTTTCCAGATTCGCCTCAGCCTGTTTCTTCAGCGCTCCGTCCTTGGAGAGGTTGGCCTGAGCCTGTCTGAGACTCGCCTCGAAGGGTCGGGTATCGATCGTGAAGAGCAAGTCGCCCTTCCTGACGTTGCCGCCGTCAGTAAAATGAATTTTGATAATGCGCCCGGACACCTGAGGCTGGATGGAAACAACTTCACGGGCAACGGTTTTTCCAATTGCGTCCAAATAGGTGGGTACGTCCTGGCTGATAGATTCAACTACCTGAACCGGAGCTGGCGGCCGGTCGAAGCTCTGTTGCGCCTTATTCACGCAGGCGGACAACAAGATTGCCGAGACTCCGACCACGAAAAGCCCTGCAACAAAACGATATACCAAGCTTTGATCGTATCTCATAGCGATGCTCTTTCTTAGCTCACGTCTCTAGCTTCGCTGATCAATCATCCAGCGTCTACCCAACACTGCCTATCTTTAAGCCTTATTGCGTTACGTTTTCATATGATTTTTGTTGCTAACTTTTGTCGTGCGTAACAGTTGTGTCCCACCGGGGGCCCCCGCTTGTGACGGGTGTTGAATCAGGGGGCACTGGGCGGATCATTTCTCATTTGTCATTTGACATTTCTCATTGGCCATTTAAGACATAGTTGCGCTCTTCGTCAGTCGTTCATTCTACACTCGTGCTGCACTCGTGTTGATGTCCACGTTTGCTCACAGATGGAAAACGAGATCCGGTTCTCAGGCAATGACCAATGAGAAATGTCAAATGAGAAATGATCCGGGCCAGTGCCCCCTGATTCAACACTCGTCACAAGCGGGCGGCCACGGAGGGCCGCCCCTACAACGTTACCGCGTCCTCAGTTCCCTCCACCGGCTGCGGCCGCCATGGCCGCCATGCGCTTGTCCATTTCCTCGGGCGTCACGTCTTCTTTGTGCGTGGCTACGTGCCACGTGTGTCCAAATGGATCTTTCAGCGTGCCGGAGCGATCACCATAGAATTGATCTTGCAACGGCTTTAGCTCCTGGCCACCGGCTGCAATTGCCTGGTTGTAAATGGTGTCGACGTCATCAACGTAGATCATAATGCTCACTGGCGAGCCGCCGAGTGTGGCCGGCCCGACATAGCCCATCTCTGGGGACTCATCGGCAAGCATGATCGGCGAGTCGCCAATTTTGATCTCGGCATGACCCACTTTCCCGCCTGGGGCAGGCATGCGAAACAGCTCAGCTGCACCGAACGCCTTCTTATAAAACTCTATAGCGTCGGCCGCGCCTTTGATTATCAGATACGGTGTTACCGAGTGGTACCCGTCTGGAATTGGTTTTACATTTGCCATTTGATGTTCTCCTCTTATTTGGTTAAGTGCTTTATTGCCATCTCTCAGGTTTTGCTCACTACTTCAACAGAGCGTTCTTGTCGAGAAAGACTATTACTTCATCGTTGAACTGCTTCGGCTTCTCCATCATCAGAAAGTGGCCTACGCCGTCCCACACGTCGTAATCGAGGTTCGCCGCAATACTGCGAAGGAACTGTTCCGTGTCAGCCGGCCAGAATGGTGACTTGGCCAGGATCGCCAGGACAGGGACACTGATCTTGTCCGGCCCATAAATCGTTTCGTCGTTCATCCCTTCCATGGCGCTCACCAACACGTACTGAGGTGTGTTTAGAAAGGAAGTCCTAATCCGCTCCTGCGTTTCAGCTGGCAACCCCGGACCGGCCATCCCGGCAAACATCTGCTTCCCGGCCTCTTTGTAGTTCGGAGCGCGGAAGGCGGCAACAAAACCGTCCCGCATCTTCTTGTCGCCAAACGGGCGCAGGCCGCCATCAACTATGACAATCGCCAGGGTCTTCTGCGGGTACTTGCGATAGAACTGTCTGACGACTGGCGTCCCCATGCTGTGCCCCACCAATACGGCCCGATCTACTTTTGCATCGCGCATTACGGCATCGATGGCCCTGGCAAACAGATCCATACTGTACGCAACCTCTGGCTTGTCACTCTGGCCATGGCCGGGAAGATCCAAAGCAATTACTCGATTCCGTTTCGCAAAGTCTGGCACCTGATCTCGCCAGTAATCGAGGTTGCAGGTCCAGCCATGAACTAGTACCAACGCTTCGCGGCCTTTACCGTAACTCTGGTAATTAATGCGCGCACCGTCGAGCGTGGCATGACGCGACTTTACCTCAGAGGTCGGTGCTTTCTGAGCCACAACGGCCGGAGCGCCCGCAAGCGTCAAAGCCAGCGCTATCAGAGTCAGGCACAACCGACTCCGCTGCCTAAGCCCGTTAGACTTGAGAGTGTGTTTTAGCTTGCTGATCATAAAAAGTTACCTCTCGTTGATGGGGTTCTCTGAGTGGTTAATCACCACCAGTGTCATGTCGTCTGTTAGAGGTCGCGGAGCAACAAAATCCTGGACTGCGCCCAACACTGAAAACAGCATCGCATCCGCTGAGCCGCTCCCTGCGCGCCGCAGCTCAATCTCAAGTCGCTCCTGGCCAAACTCTTGATCCGCTTCATCAAAGGACTCGAGAATGCCATCGGAGCAAATTAGCAGCAGGTCGCCCAAACCTAGTTGTACGCATCCTTGATCAAAGCTAGCTGCGGCTACGACGCCGAGCAGTGGTCCACCTTCGGAAAGGGATTCCAGTTGTCCGTCCGCACGCAACAACAACGCCGGAGGATGTCCGGCACTGCAGTAATCGAGACTTCCGGTGACCGGATCGAGCCTCGCCAGGAACAAACTTGCCAGTGGGGCCACTGGAGACATCCGGCAATGGTCGCGGTTCACGCCGCTGACGATTGCCTTCGGCTCGGCGCTCGCTGCCGTGTGCGAGACGACCGACCCGGCCAGATTGGTGGTCCACATTCCGGCCGCCAGGCCTTTGCCACAGATGTCCCCCAGAGCGAGGATTACGCCGTGGCTCGTTTCTTCAATAGTGAAGAAGTCTCCGGGCACGTGGCGAACGGCAAAAGTTTCACTGGCAATCTCGAAAACTCCGCACTCGACCAGACGCGGGGCACACAAGCGCCGGTGCACGTGCGCTGCTTCAACCAGTTCCGTGTGGAGGGCGGCGTAGTCCTTTTGCAGCGCGGCAACCTTCAACTCCAGATCCCGGTAGAGTAAGCGACCAGCTGAGTTCCGTCCGGACAGCGGAGAGATCGAGGATACGACTGCGCGCCGGGTCGCCAATCTTCCATTGAACCCTGAATGAGCCATTAGGGAGAGACCTCTCCGACAACATTATCCGACGAACTTATAACCAGTTCCGTGCACCGTCAAAATGAATCGCGGTTCCTCTGGATTCAGTTCCAGCTTCTGCCTGAGATGAACGATGTGAGCGTCAACGGTGCGCGTGTTAGGGTAGTTATCGTACCCCCAAACTGCATCCAGTAACCGGTCGCGGCTGAGTGTCTCAGCTGGATGAGTGATGAAGTACGCCAGCAGAGCAAACTCTTTCGACGATAGTTCGATCGGTTTCCCGTCGCGCAAAACCTCATTGCCGCGGATGTTGACCTCAACATCGCTGAATCTATAAACCTCTGGCAGCGGGGCCAGCGGCGAAGCGCGGCGCAGCACGGCTTTCACGCGGGCCATCAGTTCACGGATGGAGAACGGCTTGGTGACATAATCATCGGCGCCCAACTCCAGACCCACGACCTTATCGATCTCCTGGCCGCGCGCGGTCAGCATAATGATGGGAATCGAAGGTCTCTTCGCCTTCAGTTGTTTACAAACGTCGAGACCACTCATCCGCGGCATCATCACATCCAGCACCACCAGATCGGGGTCGTCGGTCAGCGCGCGCTCGAGTCCCGCCACTCCATTGTCAGCGCTGATCACGTCGTAGCCTTCAAACTCAAAGTTGTCGGTCAGTCCGGCGACCATGGCAGGTTCGTCCTCTACGATCAAAATCCGCGTTCTTTTACTGGCGGTGTCGTTCTTGCGCCCAGGCTTGGTTGTAGCTCGTAAATAAGCCGCGCGATCTCTTAGTTCTGCAGTTGAGTTCACTTTTGCCTTCATTATTTGATCCTTTCAACGTACCGGCCGGCTACTGCGCGGTCGCCGACAACGGTAAAGTCAGGATGAACTTGCTTCCCTTACCCGGCGAGCTTTCCACCTCTACCTCTCCACCGTGCGCGCGGGTGATGTGACGGACCAATGACAGCCCCAGACCGCTGCCCTTCGTGTTGTGTACCAAAGGATCACCGGTCCGGTAGAACTTCTCAAAGATCTTCGACTGCTCGCGTCGAGTGATGCCGATACCGCGATCGACAACCTCGAGCTTCAACGAATCCTTGGCTCGATACAACTTAACGCCGAGGAACTTCTCGTCGGCCGAATATTTCAGCGCGTTGTTGACCAGATTGACAAGCGCCCTGGCAATCGCTTCTCGGTCGACGCGCACGGCTGGGACACTGGCATCGATGTTCTGCTCAAAGGCGAACCCCTGTTGCTCGATTTGGTAGCGATAAGAGTCGAGCGTATTGCGAACCAACTCCGCGATATCAGTCTCACGGAAGTCGTATTCCTTCCGTCCAGCCTCGATGCGGGAGAAATCAAGGATGTTGTTGATCAGGGCGGTCAGCCGCTCACTTTCCTTGCGAATGATGCGGTAGTACTCCCCTTTTTTCTCCTGAGTCGTAATGCGGCCCAGTTCGAGCGTTTCTGCATATAGCCGGATCAATGCGAGCGGCGTGCGTAACTCATGCGATACGTTGGAGACAAAGTCTGACTTCAAATGGGCCAGCGCCACCTCTTTGCTGACGCTGCGATACGTAAGTACCAACCCGCCGACCATCAGCAACGAAAGCGCACCCAGGATGAGAAAACTCTGCATTACCCAGCGACGTCCAATGGCATCAACGCTAGTGCCCTGAAATTTGATGCCCAACCCCAGCCCGCGGAAAACATCTTCCAGTTTGCGAGATACCTCGGGCTTCCCTTTGCTCCACCCGGCCGAAGCAACGAAAGGTTCGTCCTCACGCTCGCCCTCGTCATCGGCGGGATAGACCATCATCGCAAGTCGTTCCCCCTTCTCCTCGGTAGGGTTCTCGGTAATCAACTCGTCGAGCACT
>JAMQPI010000202.1 GCA_023717565.1 Pyrinomonadaceae bacterium
CGCTGTAGTGAACGAAGATGTCTGAAGAGCCAGGCTGCTCAATAAAGCCATAGCCCTTCGAATTGTTAAACCACTTGACCTTACCGGTTATTCTAGACATAACAACGAATCCTCCTAACGATTCGGTAAAACGGGGGCGAATAGTTCAGATTTCAGTCTGAGATTCGTTCGAAACCGAGGCTGAAATCCGCACTAGTCCGCACCAACCTGAGTTAATGCTTGTGAGCCGGATACGCTTTTTGAACGGGCGTTTCGGAAACACACAACCAACAAAAATGCATGGTGGAAGGCGCGGGAGCGCTATTCCATCATGCATACACTTACGAGGGCGAAACGAAAACTCATTGCTGTAAAGCTGGCAGATCGGAAATCCCGGGACTAGACCAAAGGAAAACCCTGCGTTGAACGTCGGCGCATACTAAGCGAAAATTCTCGGGCGTGTCAAGCATAATTCCGGCTTAAAATACGAGCCTGCTGGGGTTAGAGGCTGGCCGGAAGTCTTGCTGTTTGCCCTATTTGATCAATCCCGCTTAGCGCGAGGTGGTGAGCAGGTATTGCAAGGGATTCACTGGCTCATCATTTATGCGGACCTCGTAATGAAGATGAGGGCCGGTTGAGCGTCCGGTCGAACCAACCCTCCCAACGAGTTCCCCCCGACTTACAGTTGCTTCCTGAGAAACCGCGATGTACGAAAGGTGGCCGTAACGGGTGGTAAGGCCGCCTCCATGATCGATGACAACCAGTTGGCCGTAGCCATTCTGCCAGCCGACAAAAGTCACTTTACCGGTGGCACCTGCGATTACCGGCGCGCCCTGGGGCGCATCAATATCCTGGCCGGTGTGAAATTCGTAGGAGCCTCCACCGAAAGGATTCCGGCGGCCTCCAAACGCGCTCTCCAGTTTGCCTACTACCGGCCAGACGTAAGGGGTATAACCACGTCCTCGCATGACTGCTTCATAAGCGTGCAGGTCCTTTTCGAGGTGAGTCATTTTTTCTTCCAGGGCGGTAAGACTGTCACCCTCGAGGGGCATCGCCGGTCCACCAGTGCCTGAGAGGTTGGCGTTCTCATTCACAACTCCAGATTTCTCGGCAAGTTTTCTGGATGTGTCCTCCACAGCCTCAACGCGAGTACTTAGTTCATTCAATTCCTGTCTTTGCCTTTCGGTCTCAGCGCGAAGCCGTTGGTTCTCAACCTCAATACGTAGGTGCTGGGCTTGTTGAGTGAGTCCGTACCATCCGTAGACACAGCCAGCGAAGAAAATGGCCGCGATCAAGGCAAAGAGCTTCAGCCATTTCTTCTCAACGCTAACTCGTCTGATTCGAGCTCTGGAACGCGAAGTGTGGGGAATAATAAACGCATAAAACCGATCGTCTCGGGCCATCTTCCTTCTCCACAATGCATCGACGCAGAATTTTCCAGCTCCGCGTGTGCATTAGCAAAGGCACAGTCTGGTAGACATCAGACCGTGCAGCTCAGTTGTTTCTTTACGAGTGTCTTTACCTGCTTGAAGATCTGCAGCGGATGATTGAAGCCTTCCCGTGTTAAAGGTGCTATTCGTCCGGCCGGTGCTGCAGAACCCTGACGCTATCACACCGCTACGGGCCATTGCAAATCCGAACAGTTCGCGAGAAAAGTTAGGTGGTGAGTTACGAGGCGGGTAGATCAATAAAGTAGCGGGACAGGAATGCGACGAGCCTAGAAATCATCAGCCTCGTGCTTGCGACGGGAACGATCACGAAGTATGGCGAACACGATCATTACGACCACCGCGATGAAAATAACCACGATGGCAACCTTTACTGCTGCTAGCAAGAAACCCACCAGAGCAATAAGTTGACTGAGCAAAGTGATAACTAAAAGTATCAGCGCGACGATCCCGCCTAACCTGGCAAAAATCCCTAGTAAGCTAGCCATGATTTAATCCTTCAAGTCCTTCCAAGTTAAAAAACTCACCGACAAGATACAAGTGAAAAGGGACAAGTTCTTCGATCATCTGCGCGACAGTTGAGTAGTCTCTCCGGTCCGAAAACGAGATTCAAGCGTGCCCGACACGACAGATGGCGGAGGCATTCGCGAATCGAATCGCACCACGCGGTCCGACGACTTACGCCTGCGGATGTAGTCAAACAGCATATATGCGCCCAGGGCCACCAAGGCAACCGGAAGCAACTCTCGAATTGGTAACTGCACACCTAAGAGCGTGTGAAGGAGAAACACACTTCCAATGACAATCAAGGTCAATCCCCATGCAAAAGGGTTTCCGTAGAGTCTACGGGCTATGACGTCTTCTTCAGTTTCAGGAGTCAGGCCCGCCTTCATTAACTGGGCCGTTCGGCAGGCATCGACAGCCGCAAACAACCAGGTGCCCAGGACGCCGAGAATGAAGAAAAGCACTCCCTGGGTAATGACGGCCATCTGGAAAAAACTGGCGAAGATTGCAAAGTGAACAATAGCTTTCGATGTTTGCCCGTTATATGCCGCGCCCAAGCCCGGAACAAAGGACAATAGTGTGGCCACGAATGGCGAACTTCGGCGTCTGATCACCTGAGCAGAGTCGGTCTGCGAATGTCGCAGGGATTCAACTCCTGCCACTATGCAGTCCTGGCAAAACGGGAAACCACGAATACGGTGATCGCACGCCGCACACAACGGGCGCGTACAGCGATTGCATTGAACCGCGGCCGGATTCTTTTGATGATAGGTACAGTACATCATCTCAAGTGACTGATCTTTGCTGCCCGTTCAAGGTTTCTTCTCACTACTGCCGTCGCCTGCGCCTTCCGGTTTTGCTTGCGGTTTCTGATCCGCTGGTTTTTGCCCCGGGCCCGAGTTATTTTTAGGGTCCTGATCCTGCCCTCCTACCAAACCCAAACCTTTGAGGCCCTTCGTAATCTCCTTGATGCCGCCTTCCGTACCGCCTGAATAGCTTTGTGCCGCGAGACGCACACCGGCACGATAGACACCGCTAATTGATCCATCCGCTGAGACCGTATGGGCCAGCACAAACACTGCGACCAGCGACATTACGGCTACCCTTGCAAGCTGCGGCGAAACAATCGGATCAAGCCAGATCCGAAGTCGTGACGCCAATCGGGCAGACCAGGGGGCGCGAACCTCGCCGGCCATTTGCGTGCCGATTGTTGCCTCGAGGATTCGGTCTTCCAGGCCAACCGGTACCGGCATTTCCTCGCTGATATATGTGTAACAAGCTCCTATCGAGCGAACTACTTCGCCGGGAAGCTCGGTGCAACGATCGCAAAGAGCCGCATGACGCTCCCACCGATGGTAGAAGGGCGCTGGTAGAAATCCATCCAGGTAGTCCGTAAGAGAGTCCTCAAACTCCTGACAAGTCATGACCGATTCCGGCATCGTCCTTTTCAGGATGCGTGCTTCGAATTCTCGACTCGGTTGTGGAACGGCGCCAACACGGCAGGCTTGCATCGTGTTTTTGACTTCGCTCAGGGTCTGATGACAGACGGGGCAGCGCAGCGCGTGCTCCGAAAACTCCCGGTGCGCAGCATGGTCGAGAATACCCTCGAGGTAATCACTCA
>JAMQPI010000184.1 GCA_023717565.1 Pyrinomonadaceae bacterium
AGGACGACAGATTTTCGGCCAGGCATCGGACGCATGCCCTGGACGACGAACTTTAGAGCGCCTAAAGTACCGACCGAGAATAGGTCCTTCCGGAATTGCTCAAGCCGACCAGCCCCCCCAGTTTGAGGGCGGTCAACCCCTCCTATTGAAGCAGCGCCGCCCTGTATCGACCCGGCGGCTCGACTTCTCAGCCGGGTAAATGCATCGAGTTCAAGCGGAGCGAATGCTCCCACGCGCGCGACGCCGGATGGGTTCCAACGGATTCGCTCGATGGCTGCATAGAGTAGGCGCTTGTCACCGGTAAATTGCTGCAGCGCTCCCGTCCCCGCCCCCGTGCGAATAATGGCGACCAGGTCACCGGGCTGCATTTGACCGTCCACGAACTTTGTCAACGCCTGTCTAACAGAGACCATGCTCTCGAACGACAGGCCGATATCGTCCACCACAAGTGCGATCGTGCGGTGTACCGACTCCGGGCGTAGATTCACCGGCGGGGTCGCCGTCTTATCCTTAGCGGCAGCCACAGTCGGTGACAGCGGTGCTGCATCTGGTGACTTAACCGAGACGTATGAAAGGTGTGTAATCTTTTGCGCTCGACCATCCTCGAGGATTTCAAATTCCTGTTCGTTGAGGTCGGTGATCTGCCTGCCCTTTTTGTCGGTCACCACCGCATCTATCTGCACGAGGTTCGCAGTGATTCGCACCACGTCATCATCATCACCGGTTATCTTCTGCTGCGGCGCAGACGCAGGTGCAGGAGACGGGGAAGGTCCAGGCGCGGGCACTTGCGCAAAAGATGAGATCGATACCGAGAGCACCAGCAGCACCACAGTCAGAACTAGGTTTTTCATGAGATTTCCCGCCTGACGAATCTTTTGGCGTCTTGCCTAGTCTACTGTCGCGGCGAGCCCCGAACCCCGACAAGCAAGTTTAACTCTGCGCCGACCCTGGTTTGGGTCGTGGATAGTATGACTCTAGGTACATGTACTATGTAAGTCAAAGCGGACAGCAAATTATTGTCAAAGAAAAACTCTGCGGCTACAGGGATAGGTTAGTGGGTTGCCCGTTTCACTTGCTTTGTGTTATGAGCGGCACGCGGCCTCGTATTTATACCTGATCTTCATTGTCACGCAGTAAGGCTCTAAACTCTCGCCTTCGACCCTGCTCAAGTCCAATATGTGCGGTCGAGGGAGCGATAACCAACGGCTTCGGCGACGTGAGTGGAGCCGATCTCGTCGCAGCCTTCGAGGTCTGCAATGGTGCGGCTTACTTTTAGAATGCGGTCATAAGCGCGCGCTGACAAACCCAATCGCGTCATGGCGCGTTCCAACATCTGTTCACTCTCGGCATCAATGCGGCAATGACGCCGGATCATTCGTGGAGTCATGGCGGCGTTGGAGAATATCTTTTCGCCCAACAGCCGCCGGCACTGACGCTCTCTGGCGTGAATGACCCGATCGCGGATGTCCGCGGAGCTTTCTGAGTCAGACGCCGGTTCGCCCGCCAACTCCCGGAACTTCACCGCCGGCACGTCCACATGTATGTCAATCCGATCCAGCAACGGCCCGGAGATGCGACCCACATAACGTTGAATCTGCAGCGGCGTGCAACGACACTCGCGGGTCGGGTCATTCCAGAACCCACAAGGACACCCCTGCGTGGCATCTTTGCTATCTGACCCTAAAGGCTCAAAAACCGAAGAGTTCTGCGTATCCGGCTGTGCTATTTACGCTCGGCGACCGCCTCAGAGCAAGGCGCCTGGACTTAGGGCTATATCAAAAGGCTGTGGCGGCGATGCTCGGAGTGAGTGTCGATACGGTTTGTTACTGGGAAAATAATCGTGTGAGTCCATCGCGCCGCCTACGAATGAAGATCGATCACTTTTTAGACTGAGACTAGGTCGCACTACATCCTGACGAGTTAAGCTCGAAATCGCTAAGGAGGAATACGCCGTGAAGGAAGATAACGCAGGTAACAAAAGGAGTCCAGCAGTGGTTGAGTATCGGAATCCGGGAGTGGTAAGGCGTGCGCTTCAAAGACGGTCTACAAGAGGGTACTCAAAGAATCGCCGCCTGATGCTCTCGTACACAACATTTGCAAAAAACTCACCAACCGATCGAGGAAATCAGGTTACTGCTTAAGAAATGTCATCCCTCTGGCAGCATCGGCATCACCAACAAAAACAAATATCTCATACGGCGGTTTTTGTCCGACAAGGCTCATCGTTGTCAATGTGTTCGAGAATTCCAAGTGCAATATGTATCGACCTGAATCCTGCTCATTTTCGATTCTCCATACTCCAGAGTAAGAGTATCGCCCTCCATGTGATTCTCCATTTCGGTTCTTGCACCAATCCGGCATGTTTTCGATCACGAACGCACCGTCATCCTTAAGAGTGATCTTTGGCAATACTGAAATGTCGTAGTGTCCTCGTTCAACCATGTCCTCTAGGGTCGACTTGTTTGGTATCCAACTGCCAACAATGTCAAGCCGTGTAGGGCGCACTTTCGTGTAGTTGTGGTATCCCAATATCCACCCGCAGCCAGTCAGAAAGACTACGCCTATAATCGACACCGCGCGCAACATTTGGACAAAGAGCGATGACATCAATCGAATTCTTAGCGATCTGTCCATATCATTTACATCCGCAGGGATTGATTTCGATCCACCAGTAAGTTTGATGTGTCGTCGCAAGCGGCCCGCTTCGGAGGTTGCCCGTCTTGATATGATAAAGGGCGGACTCGCGAGACATGTCATTTTCCAAGATAAACAGCGTACGGTGGCTTGAGGCATTCGTCTCTTTGATCGTTATATCGAAGGAACCGGTAATCGAGCGGGCAGGGTCATGTGCCCCGGCCGATCTCACTTGACCATCAGCCGACGGAAAGTCAATAAGACCCCAACCTAGAGGACCGAATTGTCTAATTTCGGGATGGTAACCGAAGAGAGGCTTGTAGCATGCCCCGCCGTCGCAAAACTGATACCTTTGATAGCCGACCTCAGGCGATGCTTGCATGCCTTGAGTATTTGTACTATCAGGACCAAACTGGCGACTTCTTTCTCCCAAACCTGAAACAAACTCTGCTAATATCTGTAGAGGCTTGGTTTGATCGCCCGCTCTGGCTTGAAAAAACGGACCGGACTGGGGAGATTGCCCACCTCCGTCACCCCCTCCAGTACCGTTTGAACCTGGCCCAAAAATAATAACATTGGTCGGGGTGCTACCTATTGAGAGCACCGTAACCTTTACAAAGTTTGCCCCATCCAGCTTTAGGTCTATGATGCTCCCAGGCTCGATCTTAGGCTCCTTTTTCTTTTTAGAATCCGCAGGATCCTGATTGGTTTCCGCTGTTCCGCCCCCAACAAAATATAGCCCCGACGGATCCATTAGATTTAGTGGGTTATTGATAACATACGAGTAACGATTCATGGATTGGGGTTGCCACGGGTCAGCGCTCAGCATCAAAGGATCTGGACTCGTGAATCTACCCTGCAGATTGCTATCGTATCTCGCTTGAGCAAAGTCCAAGTTTGTTTCCTGATCACGTTCGTATGAGGTAAACTTCTGTCGCACACCATCAATCGCCCCATAGCCTGGCGTTGTCGAGCGGCTTCCCGAAGCCTAACTTCTTGCGGGCTAATCCACCCTACCCACGTAAACTGAATCGGAGTCGTGCCGGAGTAAAGAGTGGCATCGACAAAGGAAATGGCCGTTCACAACAGGGGCTATGACGCGTAAACTGTAATCCCGATTCAAAACGCTTCAGATGGATAGGTGAGTAGGTCGCCCGTTTCACTTGCGTTTGCGTTATTAGCGGGGCCAATATCTATGGGCAGGAAACAAAGGTTTAGGAGCCACGATATGCCTACAGCAGATAAAGAAACCGAATTTGCGGAGCTTGTTAGAGATTACGAAAACCAGTGGATCGCTTTGGTTGAGAAGGAGGGCTCTAAAGTTGTCGTGGGCTCGGGAAGGGATGCGGTGGAAGCGGCTCAGGCAGCCGAGTCAAACGGGTTTCCTGACGCCACATTGTTTAGGGTTCCCTCCTTCACTTCTGCCTTTGTCCCCTGCGGTGTCTAGGCATGCGACCTCGCATTAGCGCACCTTCCTCTTATTCACCTCGAACTGATACCGAAAACGCTCGAAGATAATTTGGTAGGTGGAGAAGAAGCCACCTTGCCCCAGCAGCGGCATAACATCGGCACTTATAAAACCTACATCCAATGAGATCCAATGATCGAGACCGGTAACCTGTAATTTGATTGAATGCAGGAACCCAGGGGCAGCTTGCTGGGCAAGGCCGAAATAAGTTCTTGGCTTGCCAGAACGAACGTCTATTCCAAGCAGCCTTCCGATAGACTCAGGAAAGATGCAATCAATTGCTCCAGAGTCAACGAGGGCCGTGAAAACTCGACCCTTGTTCTCATAACGGGCGCACACCTGAAGCAGCGGATACCATGAATATGCGTTCGGCTTCAGTAAGTCCGGTAGTTTTGTATACCTGATCTTCATTGTCACGCAGTTAGGCTCTAAACTCTCGCCTTCGACCGTGCTCAAGTCCAATATGTGCGGTCGAGTGAACGATAACCAACGGCTTCTGAGACATGCGTGGAACCGATCTCTTCGCAGCCTTCGAGGTCGGCGATTGTGCGGCTTACTTTTAGAATGCGGTCATAAGCGCGGGCTGACAAACCCAGTCGCGTCATAGCCCGCTCCAACATCTGTTCGCTCTCGGAATCAATGCGGCAGTGACGACGTATCATTCGCGGAGTCATAGCGGCGTTGGAGAATATCTTTTCACCCACCAAACGCCGGCACTGGCGTTCCCTGGCGTGAATAACCCGCTCGCGGATATCCGCGGAGCTTTCCGAGTCAGTCGCCGGTTCGCCCGCCAACTCTCGAAACTTTACTGCCGGCACGTCCACATGTATGTCAATTCGATCAAGCAACGGCCCTGAGATGCGTCCGACGTAACGCTGAATCTGCAGTGGCGTGCAGCGACATTCCCGTGTCGGATCATTCCAAAACCCACAAGGACAGGGATTCATTGCCGCTGCCAACATGAATGAAGCGGGGAAGGTAAGGGACATCGAAGCCCGACTAATGGTTACCTTCTGATCTTCGAGAGGCTGGCGCAGTACTTCCAACACGCTGCGATCGAATTCGGGCAGCTCGTCCAGAAACAACACACCTTGATGCGCCAGGGAAACTTCGCCCGGACGCGGAACGGCGCCACCACCAATCAATCCGGCGTCGCTAATTGTGTGATGAGGGGAACGAAAAGGCCGCTCTGCCACCAACCCGGCGCGGCCCGTCATCCCCGCTACCGAATGAATCTTCGTGAGCTCCAACGCAGCCTCAAATTCCAACGGAGGGAGAATAGTTGGGAGTCGTTTGGCCAGCATCGTCTTGCCAGAGCCGGGAGGGCCAATGAGCAGGATATTGTGTGAGCCGGCACTGGAAACCTCGAGGGCGCGCTTGGCTGACAGCTGACCCCGTACTTCCCGAAAATCGACGCTGTAGTGATCGGGCTGCAGCAGAATCGCAGCCGGATCGATCTTCAGTGGTTGCGGAGGATCCGCGGACCGCAATGCTGCCACCAGCTCCACCGCGCTTCTCAAATCTGCGACCGGGTAAACATTAACGCCCGAGACCACCGCAGCTTCCTTGGCATTCTCATCGGGGAGAATCACGTGTTCGATGGCCGCGTCACGCGCCAGGATGGCGATCGAAAGCGCCCCTTTGATTGGACGTACTCGACCATCGAGCGATAGCTCGCCGACGCACAGCATTTGGATCAGACTGCTTTCTTCCGCCAGATCACCGTTGGCCCCGAGGATGCCAAGAGCAATAGGCAGATCGAAACTGGCTCCCTCTTTCCTAACATCAGCGGGCGCCAGATTGATGGTGATTTTTTGAAAAGGAAAGAAGAACGCGCAGTTGCAGATAGCGGCGCGAATGCGTTCGCGCGACTCGCGAACGGCGGCATCGGGCAATCCCACGATGGTAACCGTCAGCTTGTCCGACTCGCCTCGTACCGGAGTCAGGTCGACTTCGATGTCAACGAGATCCGCATCAATACCATAAACGGCAGCTGAGAGTGTGCGAAAGAGCATGTGAGGGCTCCCATGTGAGGATGAGATTGAAGAGCGTAAGTATCCCTAGAGATCCTGGGAGAAAACGAATCGAGCGCGCTTTGCGACGTTCGATCGAAAAGCGCGCTCACTTGTGAACTATCGCGTCGAGTTAAAGGAGGACGCGCTGACAACGAAACCTATCGCCGTCGTGAGGGAGCCGCACCTGTTGCCGGTAACTTAATCTCCTGGCCGGCACGTAACTCCAATTCCGGAGTCACACCATTCAACCGGGCGATTTCATTAGCATCCAGATTACGCGCCGCCGCAATCCGCGAAATGGTGTCGCCCTTGCGAGCTCGAATCTTCGTCAATGTCGCAGCCGCCGGCTCGTTGACGCCAGGCTTTGCCCGCCGCCAGCTCGTCAAGCGAATCGAACTGCTAGGCACTACCAACTTGTTGGTCGATTTAAGATCGACGCCTGCATTCATCGCCTGTAGTTGAGCAACACTAACGCCGGTTCGATTGGCAACGTTTTGTAAGTCCTCACCAGGCGCCACCGAGATTATGCGAGCAGACTCGCGACGGTCTCCGGGAATTCGCTGCAGCAGGGCGACGAACTGTTTGGCTTTTCCTGGTGGAATTCGAACGTTATAAGCCTCGCCTCGAGGCGTGACATCGCGCTTCAACTCCGGGTTGATCGCCCGAATATGATCGACGCTGGTGTCGGTCGCCTCGGCTACCAACTGCAAGCTGGTAGCAGTCGTCACCTGGACTCGGTCATAAGCCATCGGAGCTTCGGGACGAATGCCCTTGAAACCATACTTCTCAGGGTTCTTCGCGATTAGGATCGTGGCCAGGATGTTAGGAACGTAGTTACGCGTCTCCTGAGCAATGTAAGGATAGATCGACCAGAAACTCTTGCTACCCGAACGAGAAATCGCGCGGTCAATATTTCCAGCTCCGGTATTGTAGGCGGCCATCGCCAATTCCCAATCACCCTTGTAGCGCGCGGCAAGACTCTTCAGATAACGAGCTGACGCGAGGGTAGCCTGCTCGAAGCTATTACGTTCATCAATCCAGGCTGTTTGCTTCAGACCGTAGTCGCGACCCGTGCCTGGAATGAACTGCCACAATCCAGAGGCTGCGGCCCATGACATCGCCTTTGGCTTCCAGGCGCTTTCGACCTGACCCAACCAAGTGATATCAACCGGCACACCTTCCTTGGCAAAGATCTGACGTGCAAGCTTCATGTACTGGCCTGAGCGGCGCAATCCCGACTCCATCGTTGAACGGCCGCGACCTTGATAAAAATTGATGTATTGCTGAACTAACGGATTTATGGTGAATGGGAAGTTGACATTCTGCTTTGCTTGCTCGAGTGCTTCAACGTCTGCCTCTGAGACATTCTGCTCATCAGGCGTTAGGACTAGTCTGCTGAGATCATCGAGTGGGGAAGGCTCAAACCTTTGATCAAGAAATCCAACCTGCGGGGGAGCCGTCTTTTGAGCAGGAGTCTGAACATTCTGCGTAACCAACTCCGAGACATTAGCCTGCGTGGCGCCGTGACCAAGCGGAACCTCTTCGCGGTAAATTCGCTCAACCAATTCCAGATAAAATGTCTGGAGTCGCTGACTGGCGCGAACGTCAAGACCTGATTCAAGAATAGCGTCAACTGCTCTGTCGAACTCATCCCGAGCTTGCTCTCGCTTATTGTCTTCGAGATTCAGCCGGCCTTTGCGGAAATGGTCCTCTGCCTTTGAAATGATCTGGGAGACGCGGGGATCTGACTTCTCCACCTCAGTCTGAATGCTACGAGCGGATGAACCCGCGGGTATCTGTCCAAAAGTGCTGGTCGCGGTTGCGACGAGGGCGGTTAATAATGTCGCGCGCGCTATCAAATGAGGGAAGCTCATTAACGTCAAATCGTTCTTTCTCCTTCACCAGGAATAGTCCGAATTCCGAGCGACTATCTGGCTAGTCGAACTTGCGGGATTCGCAATTTTTGCGAGGTAACTAAGGCTCCTTATTCGTGTTTGAGACCACGGAAGCCGACCGGAGGTTACCACACGGTTTTCCGAGGTGTCAAACCTTAGCTACTTCAAAGAGACGGCCAAACGGTGAGATTTTCCACCAGAAAGTCGCCATTAACAGATGCCGTTGGCGGTATATCCGGTTGCGTGGTCCAGAAGCGTTTTTGCGCTCACCTGCACCTCACCTTGAACGGCGTGGCCCCCCACCTGGTTCCCAAAACGTGCTTACTTTAGTTGTTTCCGGTCGAAGCGACCGGATCGGAAACTTTGCCGCAAGGCCATCAGCCTTGAGCTATCTTCGATTTTTCGGCCTTCTAGTGGTTGCACTGCTCGGATTGCACCTTGGAGAGAATCGATTCCATACAGCAAGATGCGAAAGACCCGCGCAGGGAGGCGCGGGTCTTTCTTTTTTCAGATCGGCGCATGCGAATTAGCTAGCACTGCGACTCGAAGCGGCTTGAGGCACACGTTGAGGCCTCCCTCCCGAACTGACTGGCGGCCGGACCTTTTCCTTTAACGCTTCGCGGAAAACCTGGCGCATGTTATCCACAAACACGAACCGAATGTCTTTGAACAGCTCCTTGGGTATTTCGTCCAGGTCTCGACGGTTCTGCTGGGGAAGAATAATTGTAGACACCCGGGCGCGTCGGGCAGCGAGGACCTTCTCCTTAACTCCCCCTACAGGCAGGACATTGCCCCGGAGAGTGATTTCGCCGGTCATCGCCACACTCTTTAATACGGGTCGCAAAGACAGCGCCGACACCATCGCAGTTGCCAACGTGATTCCGGCCGAAGGGCCATCCTTGGGTATAGCGCCTTCGGGAATGTGAATATGAAGATCGTAAGTAGAAAAGTCCTCGTCGCTAATCTCCAACTCCTTCGCCCGTGATTTTGCGTATGAAAAGGCAGCCTGGGCTGATTCACGCATCACTTCTCCAAGCTGACCGGTGAGTACCAGGAGGCCTTTACCTTTCACGCGTAGAGCTTCAATGAACAGGACATCGCCGCCAACCGCAGTCCAGGCCAAGCCGGTGGCCACGCCAACCTGATCCTTCTTGAGCACTTCTTCGGGAATAATTTTCGGAGCGCCCAGAAATTCGTGAAGGTTCTTGAGCGAAACTCTAACCGCTCCTTTATGACCCTCAGCAATGCGCCTCGCCACCTTGCGGCAAATTCTTCCTATCTCACGCTCCAACTGCCGCAACCCGGCTTCCTGAGTGTACTGCTGGATGATTGCAGTGAGGGCAGTCTTGGAAATATGCACGTCGCGCGAAGTGATGCCGTTTTCTTCCATCTGTTTCGGCAGTAGATGTCGCAACGCGATCTCGAGCTTTTCTTCCTCCGTATAACCCGCAAGACGGATAACCTCCATGCGATCGCGCAACGCCGGTTGAATAGTGTCCAGGACGTTTGCTGTCGTCATGAAAATCACGTTCGACAAATCAAATGTCACGCCGAGGTAATTGTCTCGAAAACTGTTGTTCTGTTCAGGATCGAGTACCTCGAGCAATGCTGAAGATGGGTCGCCGCGAAAATCAGCACCGACTTTGTCGATCTCGTCGAGCATGATGAGAGGATTGTTGGTGCCTGCCTGTTGAATCGCCTGAACCACGCGACCCGGCATAGCGCCGACGTACGTCCTGCGGTGACCGCGAATCTCAGCTTCATCGTGAACGCCGCCTAAGGAGAGGCGCACGAACTTTCGCTCGAGCGCGCGGGCGATGGAACGCCCAAGTGAAGTCTTGCCAACACCCGGAGGACCGACCAGACAAAGAATTGGGCCCTTTGGCTTTTCCTTAAGCTTGCGAACAGCCAGGGCTTCGATAATCCGATCTTTGACCTTCTCCAAACCATAATGGTCTTCGTTCAGAATCTGCTCGGCCTTGAGCAGATCGAGGTTGTCCGTGGACGACTTTGACCACGGCAGGTCGGTCATGATCTCCATCCAATTTCGCAATGTCGCGGTTTCGGCCGCGTCAGGGTGCATGCGTTCCAGTTTCTTAAGCTGCCGCAGGGACTCGTCCTCGGCAGGCTTAGGCATGCCAGCCGTTTCGATCTTTTCCCTGAACTGAGCAATCTCTTCTGCCAGTTCATTCCCCTCGCCCAATTCAGTTTGAATGGCCTTCATCTGCTGTCTCAGGTAAAACTCACGCTGAGACCGATCAATATCAGCACGCGCCTGAGTATTGATCTCCTGTTGCACCGTCAGAACCTCGATTTCTTTGTTGAGCAACTCGTTAACACGGCGCAAACGCGCAGTCGTATCGGCTATGTCCAGTACTGACTGAGCGTCTTCAACTTTCAATTCGAGGTTTGAAGCGGAGAGGTCGGCCAGGCGTCCGGCGTCGTCGAGGTTGGCTATGATGGCCATCACCTCGGGGGAAATATTTTTCCCGAGATTGATCGCCTTTTCCATAGATGCGCGAACATTTCTAATTAGCGCTTCAACTTCGAGAGAACGCTCGGGAGGAAGTATTTCCTGCATAACATGAACCCGGGCGCGGATGTACGGGCCGCCCGCGTCAACCGATTCTATTTCGGCGCGGGCGAGACCTTGCACGAGTATCCGAATTCGTCCGTCAGGCAACTTGAGCATGCGCATGATGACGGCCGCTGTGCCCACTTTGTAAAGATCCTCTGCGGAGGGTTCCTCCTTGTCGAGGTCTTTCTGAGAGGCGAGCAGAATCATGCGATTCTCACCCAGTGCCTCATCAACCGCGCGAATAGATTTTTCTCGCGAGACAAATAGCGGAACGATCATGAAGGGATAGATAACGATATCGCGAAGCGGCAAGACTGGCAGGTCGCCTGGTATCTGCAACTGCTGTTCGCCGTCCGTAGTTTCGATGCCTTCGGTAATATCTGCTTCTTTGATAATTGCCATAAAGTGATTCTACTTGATCTGGGTTGGGAAGTTTCGTTTATTGCCTAAAGTGTTCTTAATCGTCAGCTGCTTCTGTCACTGCGAGCTTGAATTCGGCGCCGCGGCGATCTTCGATCTTGGGCAAACGAATTAGTAATATGCCATTCTCGAGCTGGGCGGTTGCATCCCGAACGCTGACCGTCCAGCGGAGTGGAACGATCCGGCTGAATCTGCCGTAACTTCGTTCGGAACAAAGATGCGAAATGATCCGGTTGCGCGGCATCCGCCTTTTCTTATCACCCCAAATCCGCAATTGCGTGTTCGTCAGGCCGATATGAATCTGATCCGCTTTTAGACCCGGAAGTTCTGCGCGAACGTAAACGGCGTCGTGAGCCTCACAAAGATCGACCGGAGGAGCCCAGGCACCGGAGGCCAGCGGATCCTCTGCCACGGTTGCCTCCTGCAAGGCAGCAAACAACCGACCCACGCGATCGCGCAGACGTTGTAATTCGAGACGTTCCAGTCCGGTTGTGCGAATGGGGTTGATCATCTCGGTCGGACGGTCTGTTTCGCTCAGCCCGTAAACTTAACCTTTCTTGGCCGCCGGGCCACTCGCGCGAGTTCGAACAAGCTGCTTCAGCTCAGTCATGAATTCCGAGACGTCTTCAAACTCCAGATAAACTGAAGCGAAGCGAACGTAAGCAACTTTGTCGAGCTCTTTTAGCCGACGCATGATCATTTCTCCTATCTTGCTGGTCGGCCGCTCACGCTCAGAAGATTCCTGCACATATTTTTCGATTACATTAACGATGGCGTCGAGCTTCGACGACGGAACCGGACGTTTTTCGCAAGCCCGCAGCAATCCGGCCATCACCTTGTTGCGATCAAACGTCTCCCGCCGACCATCCTTCTTAACGACCATGTAGGGTATCTCATCAATGCGCTCGTAGGACGTAAACCGGCGTTCGCAACGCAAGCATTCACGTCTACGGCGGATTGCCTCACCCTCGCGAGACTCGCGCGAATCAACCACTTTGTCTTCCAAATAGCCGCAGAAGGGACACTTCATAAGTTGCGAACCTCACAAGAGGAGTCATACGTGAACATTTCCACCATAAAATTCATTCACTGGACGCGGCGGTTTCAAGTTCGCGCGTCATCAGCAATTCGTCAGACGCATTACTTTCATCTTCCACGGCATGTTCGACAGCTTCAGGAGACATCATGGATCGGAGCCGCGTCAGATTGATGTCACCTCGCACAACATAAAAAAACCCGAAGATTATGGCCGGTCCGAAATTAATGACGTGGGTCACGATGGAGACCGCAGCTGCCGTCTCGCGGGCTACTCCCAGAAACATGAGACCCGCAGCCGTGGCGTAGTGAAATGCGCCGGCCGCTCCACCTGGTGTTGGAACCAATGACCCCACCAGTGACCAACCAAGAATGAAAATAGCTTCGCTCATTCCGAAGCGAAGTCCGAACGCGCGCAACACCAGCCAGTTTGCGAGTGCGATTCCAGCCCATATTACTGCTGTCCAGGCTGTCGTAACAGCAAGCTCGCGCCCATCAACTAACACTCTCAGGGATTTTGCCAGTTGCTCCAGAATGTGAATAAACGCACGTCTGAGTCGCACAGGGACAAACCCCAGTCTTTCCAGACGCGTTTCAAACCACGCGATGGCACTTTTTGACTTTCTTCTGAACCAGGTAAGCGCCGCGACTCCAGCAATAGCCAGGATGAGCAGAACAACCCCAGCAATTCGAACCTTCGAGAATTCGTTACCCACATTGGCTGGCGGCGTAAACCACAAGAGGTTTACGGCAAAAAGGACAACCACTGCCATGGTGTCGTATATGCGTTCCACCATGATCGTCACGAAGGAGCTACTAGCGCGCACCCCTGGGTCACGCATCGGCAGAACGACGGGACGGACCACCTCGCCCATACGCCCCAATATGAACACGGCGCCGAAGCCAACTGTAGTTGCGGCAAAAAGGTGACTAAGACGGGTCGGACCCAGCGGCGCAAGGAGCGCGCCCCAACGGTAGGCCCGGAAAAGGTAGGCGAGAGAGATAACCAAAACCGCCAACGCAAGCAAGTATCCATTGGACTGGCTTACTGCAACTCGTACTTGTCCCCAATCGAGTTGCCGTCCGAACCACCAGAGAATGCCCGCGGCGAGAGCGCAGAGTGCACCAAACTCAATGTATTTGCGCGATGATGACTTCAACTTGATTGACTGCTCCGCTCCGCTGGCAGGCTTTGAAGAAGCTTGACTAGGTAGAAAGCAAACCACAAGATATGGGGCCGCGGAGAGAGGCTACTACAGTTACCCATTGGGCAGCAAGAATGGCCCACGACTGCTTCGGGTTAGCTTTCTGCCGGCGGAAGGGCTTCGCATCAGAACGTGTGTAGGGGCTATTCTCCTTAAGCCGGAACTTTCGCTTCGGAGCCTTCGTAACCGCTCTGGACAAGGGAGTTTTCCACCTTGCCAGAAAGAGTTAGACTCTAAGCTTTAGAGCCGGAGAAGACATCAGGTGGGGGCTGCAATAACGTTGGCTGCCAACCAAGGAGCCGAATTGATTCGCAGATGTCGCGCTGGAGATGGTGCGGCATGGGAGGAGATTGTCCAGAGTTACTCCCGACGGATATACAATC
>JAMQPI010000370.1 GCA_023717565.1 Pyrinomonadaceae bacterium
GCCCTGCAGATGGACATCAAGATCGGCGGCATCAACGCCCAGATTATGGCCGAGGCTCTGGAACAGGCTAAGAAGGGACGATTGTATATCCTGGATGCGATGGCCAAAGCGCTGCCCGAGCCGCGCGCTGAGATTGCGCCCTATGCACCGCGCATCATCCAAATCAAAATCAATCCTGACAAGATTCGAGACGTCATTGGACCAGGCGGCAAGATAATTCGCTCGCTCGTCGAAGAGACAGGGGCTAAGATTGACGTATCCGACGACGGAACGATCTCAATTGCAACCGCCAGCGGCGAGGCAGCTGAAGCCGCCGTTGCCAGAATCCGCGGTCTCACCGCCGAAGCGGAGGTGGGCCAGAGCTATCTGGGGACGGTGTCGAGAATCGTTGACTTCGGTGCTTTTGTTGAAATCTTTCCTGGCACAGATGGTCTCTTGCACATTTCGGAGATCGCCGACCGCAGGGTTAAAGACGTGCGCGACGAGTTGAAGGAAGGACAGCAGATACTGGTGAAGTGCATCGGCAAGGAAGGCAACAAGATCAAGCTTTCCCGTAAGGCAGTCTTACGCGATGAAGGTCACAAGGCAGAAGCGGCCAGCACCAGTGATAGTGACTAGAGTTAGATTTGTTGGGGTGTCCCTTTGTGGCACCCCAACGTTGCTCTGATTACGGATCTCGATTGAAGTGAGTCATGGCTACGACGGGCGGCCACGTAGTTCGCCCCACGACGCAGGATGTCTGAGTTCTAGAATCAGCGTCTAGAATCCGGACTGTAGCATCACTTCAATCCAAGCTTCGGACCAAAGATTGTAGTTCTGTGGGGGAATAACCCTGGCTCTTGACCCACCACTTCGTGGACTGGAATTTGCCGTAGTTAAGAGGGCGCCCCATCTGTATTTAAGCTTATTTCGGCTTGACAGGTTTTGCTGGAGGGACCTTGCCCCACCGCCGTGCAATCGCTTCAAGCGTCCAGAGCGGCAGCAGGCACCCCTAGTTACTTCCTCATTTTCTTGCAGTTATGAGGTTTCGAGCCGAAACTCTGAGGTGGAATTCCCTGGTCATTAATCATCTTCTCTTGACACTAAGCGAAGCCCCGAACGGTTTTGAGTGTTGGGGTTCGGTTGAACTAGAGCTTCGCTAACGTAAAATGATGAAAATCTTTTCCCCCATTTCGCTGTTCCGAGGAAGGGATACCAGGAGGAACTTCCACCCGATGAGTCGAACCTTCCGCCGCGTTGCTGCGATGCTCAGCGTCTGTCTGTTGACTGGCGCACCGACCCACGCTGCGCCGGTGGCCATCAGCGAAGTCATACAGGTCGTTGGCCATTACCAGAACCCCCCCGAACTCCGCCTTCGAAGTTTGACCCAGACCGCCGGCACGCCGATATCATCGGAAGCGAAAGGTTCGATAATCAATTCGGGTGTGCAGCAGACTAGCGATGGTCTTGGCACTATCGCCGACGGCACCGTGGTTCCAGCTACCGGTTCGCTACTCTCAGGTTTGGCTAATGATCCCCAGCGCGGTGTTGAAATCATCGATCAAGGTGAAGTCGAAGGAACAATCTGTGACTGCGGCGACATTCTAATTCCTGGCGCCTTCCCCAAGTGGCCACTGCTTTTCTTGGCTGCGATCCCGCTCTTCTTCATAGATACTGGCGACGACATAATACCGACTCCGACGCCGGGCCCGACGCCGGGCCCCTCGCCACAGCCGACCCAGTTTTCCCTTCCAACTCCTACACCTACGCCCCAGACTCCGGTACCCGAGCCGGCATCACTTCTATTGTTTGGCACAGGCTTGGCTGCTTTCGCGGCGGGACTTCGGCGACGGTCTGCTAAGTCAAGAATGAAGGCGAAGGGTGACCCTACGAAGGAGGCCTAAAAAGAATGAAACTCAACATGGCCCCTAGTCGACAACTGAGCTACGCTAAGTTCGCCTTCGCTGCATTTCTCGCGATTAGCTTCTGCCTCGCGTATCCGACTCCCACTTCGCAAGCGAAGAAGAAGCCTGCGAAATACGGCACGATCAAAGTTCAAACCACACCCGCCGGGCTACCGATTGAAGTCGACGGCAAACCGGAAGGGCAGACATCCAGTGACTGGCGCGCCTGGGACCGCGATCCCGGCGTGCACACGATTGTCATCGTCCTCCCCAACGGACAACGTTGGACCCGCGAGATTGTTCTCGAAGGCGGACGCATCAAGTGTGTAGCGCTCAATTACAAACCAGGTGGGGTTACTACCACGTCCCCATGTCCCTTCCCGGTGAATCTTTCCGCACCTTCTTCAGTCAATGACGGAGAGGTAATCACCTACACATCGGATGTCGCTTACAGCGGAACTCCTTCAGCGCTGAAGTACATTTGGACAGTGAGTCCTGCGAACGCCAAAGTTCTGAGTGGATCCGGCACTCCGACCATTACCGTCGATTCAACCGGATTGGCGGGGCAACGGATTAACGCTACTCTCTCCGTCGATGATGGTTCGGGCGAGCCCAGCTGCCGGCAGATTGCGCAGGCTTCTACTTTCATTCCGGCTCTGGTTCCGAGGGAGAATCCGGCGCGGGAGTTTGACGTTTGTTGTAGTTGCTCTTTCGACGATCAAAAGGCTCGCCTCGACAATCTCGGAGTTGAGCTGCAGAACGATCAGTCGACCACTAGTTACGTCGTCGCTTACGGTGGCCGCACCAGCCGTGTGGGTCAGGCCGACCGACTTGGTGCTCGGGCGCAGGACTATCTAGTGAGTCAACGCGGCATCGCCCCTGGCAGAATCATCGTTCTCGATGGCGGCTTCCGTGAAGAGGATTGTGTCGAGCTGTGGGTCGTGCCAAGCGGCGCCACACCTCCGCAGCCCCGGCCAACCGTGCAACCCGGAGACGTTCGCCCTCCCCGCGAAAAGCCGGTCCTAAAACCACGCACTTAAGTTTG
>JAMQPI010000390.1 GCA_023717565.1 Pyrinomonadaceae bacterium
GTCGGCCGCTGATCTTGCCACCATTATCCAACAGTTAGATTTTGGTTCCACGCTCAGTGAACAATTAGTCTCACAGCTCGCCAGCAGCGCGGTGGTGCTGGATCTCCGTCGCCGGCGTTTCGTTTACCGGGCTGGGGATCCTGCCGACTCGCTATTTGCCATCGTCCACGGAACCATAAAGCTTTGCCGTATTGACCACGACAGTGAGCGAGAGGCTGTGATTGACATACTTTCAGAGGGCTCCCTCTTCGGCGAGTCGGCACTCTATTCAACAGCGGGGCGTCGGGAAAACTCTGCAGTTGCCTATGCAAACTCGCGACTCTTGCGAATTCCTTCGGGGCATTTTCAAAAGGGGATGGCTGAGGACGACCGGCTTCATGATTACACGTTCCGGCTCATCGGTCAACGACTTGAACAAGCGGAACGGCGTCTCGCCGATTTTGCCCTTAATGCTATTCCCGCGCGCCTGGATAGGCTCCTTGCCGATTTTTCGCTTCGCTACGGAGTACCCGAACGTGAGGGAGTCTTGATAGACATCCCCTTACCTCACCGCGAGATTGCTTCCATTGTTGGGTCCACTCGCGAGAGTGTCACCGTGCGCTTGAATGCGATGCGCCGAGAAGGAACGATCGAATTCGTTAATAGGCGAATTCTGGTGAAGCGGCCGGAATCCCTGGCGCCAGAGATCAGCCTCGCCGGCAAAGTAGCGAATCCCGCCTAGCATCAGCCTATGAAGTGCCCAACCTGCGGCAAACCTGTCGAGCGAAAAGACAATCCGTTTCGCCCTTTTTGTTCCGAGCGCTGCAAAATGGTCGACTTGGGGCGATGGGTCAACGACGAATATCGCATCGCTGGTAAGCCAATTCCATCAGAGTCAGCGGATGTTCCTCACGCTCCCAACGATGCCACTGAAGATCGTTGACTCGTAGCCATCAAATTCGTCGCTGTCCGAACCAATACATTTGCGAATCGTGCAAGAGAGGGCTCTATAAACGCCATGGCCGAAGCCTGTGCGGCTGATTTAGCTCAGTCGTGTAGAATACGTCCACTTGATCCAGTTAGAGCCAAGCATGCCTACATCGAATACCCGCGCTCGCAAAGCCGCCCTTACACTGATTGCCTGTTCAATCTTCTTTGTCGCTTGTAACCGAAGAGAATCAAGCACAACAAGCGGAGCTACTCCTGTCTTATCTGGCGCCCCGAACACTACCTATCCCATGCCTCCTTTGAGAGCGGAAGGTGCCGGTGCGGAGATGGGTTGGACGCTCGTGGACGGCGGGCGGGCGAGGGTGGCGGATTTTCGCGGCCAGGTTCTGGTTTTGGATTTCTATGCCACGTGGTGCGTCCCTTGTCGCCAGAGCATCCCCCACCTGATTGAGCTTCATAGGCGTGCTAATCCCCACGGTCTGCAAGTCGTAGGGCTTAATGTGGGCGGGCCGGACGATCGCGTAGAGGTAGCGGCTTTCGCGGCTGAGTTCAATATTCCATATCCCCTCGGCTTTCCCGACAAGCCGCTGAGCGATTTCTTTCTCTCTGACAACGATAGCATTCCGCAAACTTTTGTATTCGATCGCGGTGGCCAACTCATAAAGAGATTCATAGGCTACGACGACTCAATGCCTGAAGAGTTGGATCAGGTCATACAGTCCGCACTCATGGCTGGTTCGAAGTGAGACGAGGTTCCATCTATTCCCCGGATTGGAGCGAACAATGTTTCGAGAACAAATGATCAAGGCGAGTTTCCGGAAGCCCACAGACTTTCGCTGGCGCGGCCATGAAATCTCTCGAATTGAAGGCCTGAGCGATGCAGTCTTTGGTTTTGCGGTGACTTTGCTGGTGGTGTCGCTCGAGGTGCCTAAGACATTCAATGAACTCGCTGAGATAATGCGGGGCTTCGGGGCCTTTGCTATCAGCTTTGCGTTGTTATTTGGGGTCTGGTTTAACCACTACAAGTTTTTTCGCAGGTATGGCCTCCAAGACACGACCACGGTGGTCCTCAGCGGTGTGCTGCTCTTTGTGGTCCTGTTCTATGTATACCCGCTGAAGTTTCTCTTCTCCACCCTGATCGATCGGTTGATGGGCGGTCATGGTGAGGTAAGATTGCCAAACGGCAACGTGGAAGCTGCAATCGAACCCGGTCAGATGGCCAGTGTCATGATAATTTTTGATATTGGTTACCTGGCGGTGTTCGCTGTGTTTTTCTTGCTCTTCTGGCACGCGTTTCGAAAACGTAAGGAACTTGAGTTGAATGCGTTGGAAGTCTTTGATACGCGAACCAGTCTCCAGGAGATGGCCTTGAACTGCGGCATCGCCCTGCTATCCCTGGCAATCGTGTTATTGGGTGGACCCAGTTATGCCGGCGTTGCGGGGTTGGCCTATATGTTGACTGGAGTTGCGTTGGGCACGAACGGAATGATTATGGGGAGAAGCCGCCGCAGAATGGCGAGACAGTTTGCCGCATCTGAAGAGTAGAAGGTTCAAGTGTCACGTGTTATGAACTTCGAGTTCTGGCCAGTATTGGACTAGAGAAGGCGAGGAAACATTTCAAGCATGAGGCGAGCAAAAATCTTGGCGACTCTGGGACCGGCATCGCGAGACCCGGCCGTAATTGAGGCATTGATTGCCGCGGGTGCAAACGGTGTCCGAATCAATATGTCTCACGGCACCCATGAGGAGAAGACCGAAGATATTAAGAGAGCGCGGGCAATCGCGTTGAAACTCCAACGACCGCTCTCAGTGCTTGTGGATCTCTCTGGACCAAAGATTCGGACTCGTCAACTCAAGGATGGCCAGCCCGTTACGCTGCAGACGGGAGCGATCTTCAGACTCACCACCCGGTCCGTTGTCGGTGATGCCACTCAAGTGGGAACGAACTATCCGGATCTGGCGCGGGTAGTGCAGCCAGGTGCCCGACTCTTGCTCGACGACGGAGCGATAGAGCTATTGGTTGAGGAGACAACTGACACCGATGTTGTTTGCCGCATAATCAACGGTGGACTACTGGGAGAGCGCAAAGGCATTAACTTGCCGGGCATCTCTTTGCCCATCGCGTCACTAACGGAAAAGGACATCGAGGATCTCCACTGGGCGGTGGCGCAAGATGTCGATTACATCGCGCTTTCTTTCGTCCGTCGGGCGGAAGATTGCGTTCAGGCTAAGAGCTTGATCCACAAGTTGGGTGGGCGCGCCCCTCTGGTAGCGAAGATCGA
>JAMQPI010000452.1 GCA_023717565.1 Pyrinomonadaceae bacterium
TGGTCGCTTTGCTTGATACCTACTGCAACACTCCGATGGCCGGTACGGCGGAGAACCTCGCCCGAAAATTTGAGATCTCACGTGAAGAGCAGGATGCTTACGCCCTTCGTTCGCAGCAGGAAGCCAAACGTGCGCAAGATGTCTGTTACTTGTCCGCTGAGATTGTGCCTGTTGAATTAAAGACGCGTAAGGGGACCGTTCTTTTCGAGCAGGACGACCACCTAAGGCCGGACACAACCATGGAGATATTAGCGAAGCTCAAACCGGCCTTCGCCAAAGACGGATTTGTCACTGCGGGAAATGCATCCGGCATCGTTGATGGTGCCGCAGCCCTGGTGATTGCGAACGAAGACTTCATCAAGAGACGCGACCTTAAACCTATGGGTCGAATCGTCAGTTGGGCCTATGCCGGTGTCGAGCCTGAGATAATGGGAATTGGTCCAGTGCCGGCAACGCGTAAAGCTCTTGAACGAGCCGGACTAAAACTTTCGGACCTCGATCTCATCGAAGTGAATGAGGCATTTGCCGCGCAATACCTGGCCGTCGAAAGAGAGTTGGGCCTTGATCGTTCGCGCACTAACGTCAACGGCGGCGCGATTGCGCTTGGCCACCCTTTGGGCGCGACCGGAACACGCCTGGTTCTTACCGTACTGCATGAGTTACAGCGACGGGGCGGAAGATACGGATTGGCGACGGCATGCATAGGCGGCGGGCAAGGCATCGCGATGATTGTCGAACGCGTCTAGCAATTTAGTCCTTTTGTGTCTGTTACTTTGAACCAAGTACCTCATACATATGGCATCGTCACGCGGCCCGTGTTTCCCACACCCGCAATGAACGTTGCATGAAGTGCAGCCCCAAATTTCTGAAGAAAACCTCCAGTTTCGGAGACTTGATTTCCTGAATTTCCGATCAAAATCCAAAATTTTAAGCTGCGGCGCTGAGCGACTCTCAGTTCCGAATCGAGAATTGCTGAAAACTGCTGACTTAAGCCGGAAGGTGATGACTTCTTCCCACTCGGCACAAGTCTTGCGAAGACAAAAGGTGATGAATACTGCCAACCGTAGCCAGACCGAAATGGTCGCCGCAAAATTCACAATGATTTAATTGTGTTTGGCTTGCGGAATCTCGTGTAGGCGTGATAGAAGGTCGCATCTGCGCTGAATCCTAATCGCTATTTCTTGTTTTGCTTAATTCACATCACTTCCGAATTCAAGGTCAGAGTCGGCGCCCATTTGGTTGCGCTGATGAGCCCTCAACTGCCAACTTTGTTGCTCAAGGAGTTCCCTTTATGTCGAAGATTATGAAGCTCTCTTTTCTCTTGATGCTGGTTCTCGTTGTGAGTGGTACAGCGATGGCCCAATCACAAACCGCTGGGGCAATTGGAGGCTCAGTCAGCAATCCGAACAAGGAACTAGTCCCGGGTGCTGCGGTGACCATACGCAACACCGAAACAAATAAAGAGGACACAGCAACTTCGGACGATACAGGTAAGTTTCGCGTAGGAAACCTTCAGCCCGGAATCTATTCGGTGACCATAAATGCTCAGGGGTTCAACTCTTTCACGCAAGATGGCGTGGTGGTTGAAGTTGGCCGTATAACCGAGTTGGAAGTGCCTCTGACAATCGGGAATGTCGCCGGTACCGTAGAGATTATTGCCGGCGCTCCGGCAATCAATACTTCGCAGCAGGATTTCTCGAGCAACATCAACCAAACTTCGATCAACGAACTGCCGATCAACGGTCGTCGCTGGTCAAACTTCGCGTTGCTCACTCCCGGGGCCGTTCCGGATGGAACGTTTGGCCTTATCTCCTTCCGAGGCATCTCGGGGCTGCTCAACAACAACACCATTGACGGCGGCGACAATAATCAGGCGTTCTTCGCCGAAGAGCGCGGACGAACGCGTATCAGCTACTCCATTAGCCAGGCCGCGATTCGCGAATTCCAGGTCAATACTTCCAGCTATTCAGCCGAATACGGGCGCTCAGCGGGCGGCGTCGTGAATGCGGTGACGAAGAGCGGCACCAATGAGTTTCACGGCCAGGCCTTCTACTACCAGCGCAACAACAAGTGGGGGGCGCGCAACCCACGCAGCTTCCTTACCCAGAACATCGGTGGAGTCTTCACGCCTGTAGCTTTCAAGCCCGAAGACGTCCGACACCAATTTGGTGGCGCCATCGGCGGACCCATTGTTAAGGACAAGCTCTTCTTCTTCTTCAGCTACGATCAACAGAAGCGCAATTTCCCTGGCGTCGCTACCTTTTCCGCTTTGGACTTTCTGAACCGGGCCGATATCTGTGGACTGACAGCTCCCCTGGGCGGAGTCGTAACGACGGCCACCGCCGGTGCCGGCCAAACGTTTTGTCCTGCATTCGGTGCGACCGCAGCCACTGCTACAAACCTGCGAACTGGAAGCCTGGCAACCGGCAAGGGTTTGACCTCGACACAGGCGAACTCGGTGCTGACATTCCTCAACAGCCTGTCGGGCCCAGTGCCCCGCACCGGCGATCAAAAGCTCTTTCTGCCGAAGATCGACTGGAACATAAACAGCAGTAACACTTTGACGGCCACGTACAATCGGCTTCGCTGGGAATCGCCGGCGGGAATTCAAACGCAGGCCATCAACACACGCGCGCGCGACAACTTCGGCGATGATTTCGTCGAGATCGATTGGCTGACTTTGCGCTTGAACTCGACGATCTCGCCCACCCTGCTCAATGAAGCACGTTTCCAATGGGGCAAAGACAACGAGTTTCAGTTTAGCCAACCGCCGCTGCCGGGTGAGCCGACCAATGCTGTCGGGGGCCGCTCGCCACAGACTTTCATTACGAACGGCTTCTCGTTTGGAATTCCAGAGTTCCTGGAGCGCACCGCATTTCCAGATGAGCGGCGCTATCAGTTTGCCGACACGATCACTCTCTCCCATGGCAATCACACGCTCAAATTCGGCGGCGACATCAACTTTGTCAAAGACATTATCAACAATCTTCGCTTCTCGGGTGGTGAGTTTAACTACACCGGCGGTGTGAATGGCATCGGGTACTTCGGCGGCCTCAACGATTTCATCCTTGACTACCTCAATTTCCAGTCACCCCTGACGCAGCCTGCCACCGGTGGACGCTGCGGTAGCAGCACGAGAGCCTCGGGCAAGTGCTACGGCGGCAATTTCAACCAGGGACTGGGCGTGTTTGGGTTGACGATGAAGACGACCGACTTTAACTTTTTCTTCCAGGACGACTGGCGCGTGACTCCGCGCGTGACCCTTAATCTGGGAATGCGTTACGAGTACCAGCAGAACCCGGACGCAATCAACGTCAATGCGGCGTTACCGCTGACCGCTAACAAGGTCAGTGACACAAACAACTTTGGCCCGCGCATTGGTTTTGCATTCGATGCGACCGGTGACGGAAAGACGGCTTTGCGGGGCGGCTGGGGCCTTTATTACGGACGAGTCATAAACTCGACTGTTTACAACGCCCTCATCAACACGGGCGTAGGCATTGACCGCGCGCAACGGCAGGTGACTCTCACGGCCACCAGCGCGGCAGCCCCTTCCTATCCGAACCTGTTGACTGCAGGGACGCTGGTTGCCCCGGCGGTGCAGTACTTCAGCTCCGACTTCCAACTGCCGCAGATTCATCAGGCAGACCTTGTTTTTGAGCGCGAGATCGCTCGCAACACCGTCGTGTCCGCTTCCTACCTTTTCAGCTTTGGAAATTCTCTCCCTAACTTCGTGGATACCAACCTCAATGCGCCGTCAAGTTTCCAGTTTTTTAGGGCTGTCGGCGGTCCATTTGATGGGCAGCAATGGCAAATACCCCTGTTCACTGGGGCAAGGCCGAACACGAATTTCGCGCAGATTACAGAGATTCGCAGTAACGTTTTTTCCAAATACCACGCGCTCGTGCTCCAAGCCAACCGCCGCTTGACTGATGGCTTGCAACTTCAGGCGAATTACACGCTCTCAAGGGCTTCCGACAATGGACAGAGTTCGGTCACGTTTTCGACGAACAATCTGCCGTTCAACGCTTTCGACCAGTCTCAAGAAAACGCATTATCAAGCTTTGACCGGAGGCAGAAATTGGTGGTGACCGCTGTGTACAACACCAACTTCTCCGGGGTGAAAGACAACCCGGTGGGTCGTGCTCTTCTAAACGGCTGGACCTTGGCCCCAATCTTGAACGCATTCTCGGGACAGCGTTTCACTCCGAGCGTCTCCGGCACCGTAAGCCCAGGTGGCAATGCAACCGGCGCTGGTAGTAATTTCGGCCTTACTCCAGGTACAACTACACCAGGCGGAGGTGTGAACGGGTCGGGCGGCACAGCCCGCTTCGCCCTCATACCGCGCAACTTCTTTAAGCAGCCGAACATCTGGTACTTCGACATGCGCGTTTCACGTCGATTCGCCATCACCGAAGGTACAAAGGTCGAAGTGTTGGCCGAAGCTTTCAACCTCTTTAATCGCACTCAGGTCACGTCGGTGAATACGTCGGCTTATTCGATCTGCACCACCGGAACACTGACGAACCCCTGTCCGCTCCTGAACTTTAATGGTGGCGCTACTGGATTCAACAGTGTCACCGGCACTGACAGCACTCTATTCCGTGAGCGCCAGGTTCAGCTTGCGGTTCGGTTCGAGTTTTAAGCGTCTACTCTACAATTGTTCAACTAAGTCGGGCGTGTCTCCTTGGGGGCACGCCCGAACTTTATGACTGACTGAGAATCCGATTTGCGGATCGTCGGAACAGCACTCCGAAACAACGAACCGCTCTTGGTTTGTTCTAACTTGACGCACTCAGAGTCCATTAGCATACAGAGTCCGCTGTCCCTCGAAGTCGGCTATCTCATTCATTTTGGGATGCGTTTCCCGCTAAGTGTCTCGTGCGTAATCCTTTCGACAGCACGGGCGCGCCATTCATCAAGGCTGGAACAGCGCTTGCCAATAGGGAACCCGAGAAGCAGCGAGGTGGGGCCCCGGCGTGCCCTCATTAATTTACACACGGAGGTTAGTCATGGGTTTACCAAATAGAGACGAGCTTGAAGGAAAGTTTGATCAGGTCAAGGGCGGAATCAAGGAGAAGGTTGGCCGAGCGATCAACGACCGAGACCTGGAAGATGAAGGAACAGCCGACCGCGCGAGCGGCGATGTGCAAGAGGGATGGGGAAAGGCAAAACGCAAAGTCGGTGAGGCTGTTGAAGACCTTGGCGAGGCAATCAAGAACTAGGGAAGACGAGATCAGACTGTTTCCTGACCAAAGTTAAGGGCCTGCGGGGAATTCGATTCTCCGCAGGCCCTTAGACTAATTACACACGAATTGCTGATCCTGTTTGGGCTTCCATGCGCGAGTGATCCACAATTGTAGCGGTGTTCCTCCGTGTTCACCCAAGTTGCGGTGGTAAGCGTGATTTCGAAAGAGGGTGAGTTGCGGAAGACAACGGGCGGCCACGGGTGCCGCCCCTGCAATGTTATTCGCGGGCCGCGATTCTACTTTGAGAATTTTACACATCAGCTCAGCACAAGCATTCGGCGGCGGCGAGCGTTATCTTGCCGATCTCGCAAACTCGCTTGCCGCCAAAGGTCATGATGTGTTTGCAGTGGTGCGCCCCGGCTCTCCTTTGATTGCCGCACTCACTGGCCTCCCC
>JAMQPI010000469.1 GCA_023717565.1 Pyrinomonadaceae bacterium
GGCCTGGTAGGTGGCTTCTGCAGCGGTCAGGGTGCGCAGAGTGGACTGTGCGGCGCCTTCATTGGCAGCGCGCTTGGAAGCGAGAAGATTGGGGATGGCGATGGCGGCGATGATGCCGATAATCGCAACGACGATGAGAAGTTCAATTAATGAGAAGCCCTGTTGGCGTTTCGTATTCATTTGGTATTCGTGCTCCTTGAAGAAAGTGGTTTATGTATCCCGCGCCAACGGCCTTCGTTCTTGACGATGTTTGCCGCGCAGAGCGCGAAGTGTCACGTATCTTATTGACAAGGAGCGTGCCACGGACGGCATCCCGGGAATCGACGGAAAGACTAAGGAATTGAAAGGTTTCAGTAGCGGCCGGGACAGCAACCCGGCGCTTTGTGACAAATTGCGGCAGTTGTTCATGACAATAAGAGGGAAGAACTGAGGAGTCATGAGTCAGAAGGCAGTCGACAAGGCGGCAAGGAGTATTTGTCGTTTTGACAAAAGGTCGGTTCCTGCCAAGAATGCGGTCTGACTCCTGAGCTAACTCTCGCCGGAGGCGCCGGCGGCGAATTCAGGTTCGTCCTCATCTCGGCGACGAGGCTCCGGGTCTGTTGCGCGTCGGCGCGGAGTTGAGTCCGAACCTCGACGCTCGTCCCGCATCTGGGCCGTCAGGCCGCGGACTCCGTGCTTGTCCAGCAAATGCCTGAGCGAGCGGACGGACAGTCGAAGTAGCTCAGCAGCGTTTGTCTGGTTGCCTCCCGACCTTTGGAGGGCCTCGAGAAGGTAGGTCTTTTCGAGTTGATCCAGATGCGCAGTGAGGTTGAAGCCCTCTTCCGGAAAGTCGAAAGAAGAGGCAATGCGGTGAGGATTGTAACTGGTGATCTTTTCCGGCAACCTCTCGGGTTGGATGGAATCGGTTGTCTCCAAAGCGACCGCTCGCTCAATCGTATGCTCTAACTCGCGCACGTTACCGGGCCAGGAATAGTTCTCCAATAAGCTCATCGCCTTTTCGCTGACAGCCAGCGTGCGACCCGCCTGCGTGCAAAAGCGGTTCGCGAAATGCTCAGCCAGCTCGGCCACGTCTTCCAGTCGTTCCCGCAATGCCGGCAGCTCGATCGGTATCACCGAAATTCGGTAGAACAGGTCCTCGCGAAAAGTGCCGTCCTTAACCATGCTCGCGAGGTCGCGGTTGGTGGCCGCGATCACCCGAGTATCTACAGATGTTTCTTCAGTGGCGCCAACTGGTCGAAGCTTCCGTTCCTGGAGGACGCGCAGAAGCTTGACCTGCATTGCCGGTGACATCTCTCCGATTTCATCAAGAAAGATGGTTCCGCTGTTTGCCGCTTCAAACAGACCCTTGCGATTGGTGTTGGCCCCTGTGAATGAGCCTTTCACATAACCAAAAAGCTCAGACTCCAACAAGGTCTCAGTGAAGGCACCGCAATTGATCGATACGAAGGGTCGTTCAGCGCGTGGTCCCAAATCGTGGATGGCCCGGGCGACGAGTTCTTTTCCGGTGCCGGACTCTCCGGTGACGAGTACCGTTGAGAGAACCTGCGCCACAGTCTCAATCATTTGATACAGCGCTTGCATGCTCGCAGATTTGCCAATGATGTTGCCCAGCTGCCCGCGCTTTCGCTGACCCTGGATCAAGACCTTGTTCTGTTCGAGCAGCTCTTGCTTCTCTTTGACGAGCGAAATCTTGTCCAGAGCTCGGGCGACGATCTCTTTTAGATGTTCGTTGTCGAAAGGCTTCTGGACGAAGTCGTATGCTCCGAGGAGGAACGCTTCGCGCGCTGTCTCCACATTCGCGAAAGCCGTCATCATCACGACTTCTACGCCAGGCAGCAGTTCCCGGGCCGCACGCAAAAGCTCAATGCCGTCCATGTCGGCCATCCGGACATCGGAAATAATCAAGTCTGCTGGCGCTTCACGCAGCAGCACCATTGCTTTCCGGCCGTTCTCGGCAACTCTGACGGTGTGGCCCTCGCGCTGTAGCAGGTGCGTCAGGAACTGACGCATACCCAGTTCGTCATCAACAATAAGTAAGTTAGACATAAATCGGTGGTCAGTGGTCAGTAGTCAGTGGTCAATTAGTCAGTAGTCCGTGGTCAGTAGTCCGTTGTCAGTGGTCAATTAGTCAGTAGTCCGTGGTCAGCGCTCAGTTGTTGTACGTGCACTTAGTGCTTTGTACTTGGATATGGAATTGCTCTGGTAGCGTGGTAGCGTCAAATCTTTTGTGTAAGCGATATCCTTTGGCCTTGCGTTTTATTACTGTCATCTGACCACGAACAACTGACCACTGACCACTGACCACTGACAACGGACTACTGACTCCTTGCCTCCTGCTTTTCGCCTGGTATCTCAATAGTAATCGTCGTTCCCTGGCCCTCGCGGCTCCGGACATTGATTGTACCACCATGCTCCCGAATGATTTGATAGACAATCGAGAGTCCTAAACCCGTGCCGCCGGTAGTGGAAGAGAAAGGCTCAAACAAATGTTCGACCTGCGCTGGAGACATTCCGCGACCGTTATCGGAAAACATGATGGTTAGCCTGTTTCTGACGTTTCGGGATATTTGCGCGCGAAGAACCCCCCCGTCGGGCATGGACTGCAACGCGTTTCGGGCCAGGTTCCAGAAGACCTGCTGCAATTGCTCGGCATCTGCATCGGCCATCAAGGGGCCATCTATAAGTTCCTCTTCCACTGACTGGCGTTCGTTTATCTCCGGACTATAGCGAAGCAGTGTGAAAGTTTGACGTAGGAGCTCCCCCACATCAACCTTGGCATGACTGGCTGAACGCGGCCGAGCATAGTTTAGAAAGTCCGTAATTATTCGATTCAATCGATCCGACTCACGAAGGATGATCTCCATCAATTCCGCCTGTGCGGGTTCGCCTTGCATCTCGTGGCGAAGCATCTGGATGGATCCGCGCATGGCCGCTAGCGGGTTTCTGATTTCGTGGGCGATTGATGCCGCCATGCGACCGATCGCGGCCAGTTGATCCTGCCGCCTCGATGTTTCCTCGAGGGCCCGAATATGGGTCAGGTCCTGGAAGGTGATCACCATCCCGGTGGTTTCGCCAGACTCCGCCGACAACGGTGAAATACTGAAACCGAGTCGGAGCCGCATCCCTTCAGCCGTCAGACAATCAGCTTCGAAGCGGGGGCTGGTAACGCGCTTATCAGAGGCGCGAACTAGATTGTTAATGTGGTCGCCCAGCTCGCCAAAGAAGACCGATGCTCCCTGGCCGCGAACATCCTTTTCATCGTAGCCTGTAATTTCCTCAGCTGCGGCATTGAACGTGAAAATGCGACCCTCGAGGTCCGTGGTGACCACTCCCGATCTAATCGACTCGACAATCCTTTCGTGAAGCGCGCGAAGATTTGCGAGAGACTGGGTGGCGGCTTTCAGGCGTACGTCAGAGCCTGATTGCTGTTGCGCCAGTCGCGCGGAAAGCAGGCCGACCACGAAGAAGGCTATGTTGAATAGGCCGACGGATTGCACGGCTCGCGACAACGAGTCGTCGAGCAAGTACGCAGGCTGACTTCCTAGTCCGGTCATCACAGCCAGCGCACAGCCCGTGAATGCGACACCGCAGCCGACCGACGTGATTACGGCACCGCGCGGTCCCAGAAACAAACTGGAAATGGCAATGATGACGATATAGAGGGCGGTGTATGGCGAGTTAATAACGTCTGAAGTCCAGACGAGCCAGGTGACCAATAAGATGTCAACCGCAAACTGCAGCCGGGCCTGAAACAGCAGCGCATTGGTAAAATGGTGTACCAGCGAATAGAGGAGCGTGAGGAAGAGAACAAACAGGAGCACTGAAATTGTCAGGCTCGAAGATCTTGAATCGGTCGTGCTCCGAGTCCAGATCGTGCTGACGAACAGTAAGATCAATCCGACGCCGAGCCTGCCAAGAATCAGTACCCAGAGCTTTCGTCGAAGTTGGGAGTTTTGTTCCGGTATCTTTTCCGCCGCCGTCATACGAATTCAAGCCTATCACAGAGAGAGAGCTGCCCACGGTAATTTTAGGTGAGGAAGGATAGAGTACCGCTCAACCAAGGAACCATTTTGCAGGCTGTCGTGAACTCAGAAATCCACCAACGGCAGAGACTGTGTCAATGCTCAGATGAGAAGCCGCACGTTGCCCGACGTGTCTCATGTCTAGGAGCAAGCTTGGCTTCACCCCGCGAGGGGTGCGATGTTTATAGCTCCAGACCGCTATCCCTTCCAGCGCTGTTCGGAGGGGCGGAACTCAATGTGAAAGGTATCATCCCAGGATCATTCCGCCACTCCGAACAGCGCAG
>JAMQPI010000477.1 GCA_023717565.1 Pyrinomonadaceae bacterium
TTTCTCAACCGGAGCGGTACCCAGGGTAGCCAAGTCGCCCTTACTATCTCGTATGAGGATAGAAACGTCGTTAGAACCGCTATTTGCCACTGCCAGGTCGGTCAAACCGTCCTCATTAAAATCGGCGGCAGCGATGGCGACTGGAGTTTGACCAACCGTGATGCTCGGATTGGTTCTATAAGCGATAGAGCTACAGGGACTCGAGCTTTGAGCGCGCGAAGAGAAGACGGATATGACTGCGATGAATAGAATTATCCCTTTGAGTAAAGCGATATGGCGCATTCTTTAGGGCCTTTTTCCATCCGCACCGGCCGCACTATTCGGAATTGACTGCCCGCGAGAAACGTTCCTTTGAGTGATTGGAGCCAATTATCAGCGGGAACGTAACAGGATTCTTGTGACGCGCTATAGACGTAGAGTGAAAACCCGCGCAAATCCTATTCCGAGGCTGGCTTTGCCGCCGCCAGCAATTTTGCTGAGGTCTTTGATAAGTGCCCTCGAGATCTGTCCAGTCCTTGGACTGGATGTCTAGACTTCGGACAGAACTACCCTCAACGGCCGGTGAAGAGCGTCTGCTCGTCAACGAAGCACAATCGGTTTCCCCAGGGATCCCTAACGTAGAACGAACGTTCACCCCAGGGCCGAACAACTATCTCGGCTGCGCTCACCCCGTGAACATCTTCTTCAGAAAGACAGTCGAGATCAGTTGCCCGCGCATGGAATCGTTCGAGATCCCCGACCGCGAAATAGATGTAGTCGGGATTCGGTTTCGCCTCCTCGCCACCCGCGGCGACATCTACCAACGCCACAATTACTGGCCCACAATCGATGTAATGACGCGAAGCTCTCGGAATTCTTCTTCCTGGATCGTCAAGCAGCTTTGCATAAAACTCTGACGCTCTGTCGAGATCGTCAACCTGCAGAATCAAACGGAAGAGCGCTGGGGCTTTGGCCATCGTTAATCTCCTTCATAGGCTCAACGAGATCATCTTGATGCAACCATGAATTTTGGTGCCGCATCCTGCTGCGCCGGGTGACCCCATCTCTCAGGAGTACCCTCGGCCAGCGCGTTCACCGCATCGCAGGTCTTGGAAATGATCGCGACAAATAGAAACATGTTAATCAGCGCTATGAGGATCCCAAGAAAAGGAATGGCAGTGAGCAGCATAAGCACCGGATACGCGGTGAATACTCCTGAAGACAAATGGGGAACCGCCAACCCGCGGCGGTCAACGTAATTGTTGTAGTCGCGTGGAAAGCCACCCCAAACTTGAAATATCCAATACACGCTGAAGAAGGGAATGAACAGGAACCCGATTGCTTTACCCGGCGTTGTTCGGGCATGCCCGTCCTGGATGGAGCCCCACATTTTCCAGAGGACCACGAAGGTGTAGATCACTTGCACGAATAGAAACTGAACAAAACTCAGGACTCCCAGGATCACTAACAATTGAACCCCGAGACCAGGCTGGTCCTGGAACCAAACGAAGTTCTGCAAGGCCGCTGCAACCAGCGCCAGAGAGCCAAATATCAGGAGTAGCCCCAGGCTTACCGAGAAGATTCCGGCATAGAGTTTTTTCGACATCTTATCCATCGTCTCACCTCCACAAGTGTTACTTCAGATACGTCGGATTGTTGACTGAAAGAGTGAACGCACAAGCGAAGTTGCCGCCGAGCTGATTGAGGTTCTGGAGCCAGAGTTTGCAATCCGTGAATTGCTTGTCAGGCTCGCCTTTCGGATTTCGCATACGTTAGCCGAAGTCTTGCCTTGAGACAAGAGCCGTCGGGGTTCGGCCGTTACACTTTCGCATGGCGGCGTTTTCCTGACATGACCAGCAATAGGACGGCCACGATGATTGCGGCAAGTCCGCCGGGACCCGCCAACATCGCCGACTGCTGAGTCCTTTTGGCGTTCCGGCAAGCCCTCTCAGCGCTATCCACTTCCATGCGAGCTTCGTTGATCAACTCAGCTTCCCTGGGTGTTCCTCGTGCGGCATCAGCCTCTCTCAATTTTTCTTCCGCCGCACGGTTATAGCTCTGGCAGACCTCGCTATCGGAACTAAAGAGAAATCCTGCGCCCAGCGCGCTCAGCCCGATTCCGAGAACCAACACAATGACAGCAATGATCTTCATAGTCTTCTCCTCGTTTACCAAAGTTAAATTCTCAATTACTACCAAACCGCTGACGGTACTCGCCTGCGATCAGGAAGGACTTGACCATCTCGGCATCAGCGAAGTTGCCGCCAAACTGGTTGAGCTTCTGGAGCCAGAAGTTGTACCCGGCAAAGTCACTGTCAGGCACGCTATTAGGATTTCGTCTGAGGTAACCGAAGTACTGCATCAGGACGAAGGCTTTGTTGAACTCCGCCTGCGCGAGCGTTTGGTCCTCAGCAACTGCGCGCAAGACCTGGGCCCGCGTCTTTGCACCGGAGGACATTTCGTTGACCAACTGATTGCGTTCAGTTGGTGACAAAGCTCCGCCGCTGTTTGTGTTCAAGGTGTCCACAAACTGGGCCGCTGTCATCCC
>JAMQPI010000522.1 GCA_023717565.1 Pyrinomonadaceae bacterium
ACGGGCCGCGGTGACGAAGGGCGTTACCCCATTGTGCCTGGCACTTTCGCCACCAGGAGCACCAGCGGGGAAATCAGCCCGACTCCACTCGGCGATCGCTACATGGCGCTGGATGGCGCGCTGGTCCGCCTGGAGACGACTCTGGACGCGCTTAAGGACAAACCGGCTGAGATCGAGAATGTGGTGCGGCGGATTCGACAGACACGCTTTGACCTGCAATTCATCGTCACTGGAGCCGATAAGAAGTTTGTCTACTGGACTGAGCGCAGGGGTCGTGGCTTCTTCGTGCGCGCCTCACCAATTGACGTTTCCGGCCTGCTCGAAGACAAACTATTTGGCCAGGTGGAAACTGTGGTGTTGACCTCAGCAACCCTTTCCAGCGCGGGGAATTTCTCCTTCATTCGCGAACGGCTGGGGCTCGACAAGGCAAAGGACCTAATTGCGGAATCGACATTCGACTACCAGAACCAGGCCGTGCTGTACCTGCCGCCCAGGATGCCAGATCCGCGTTCCTCCGAATGGGCCCAGGCCGCAGCCGCCGAAGTCATCAAGATTGTAAACGCGACCGACGGACGCGCGTTTGTGCTGTCGACCAGCCTGGCTGGAATGCAGTCGCTATATGATCTGGTGATGCCGGAGTTGGACTATCCTTGTTTCCTACAGGGCAGCGCGGCAAAGGGCAGATTGTTAGCGCGATTCAGGGAAACGCCGAATGCCGTGCTCTTTGCGACGTCTAGTTTCTGGCAGGGTGTTGATGTCCGCGGCGAACAACTCTCGTGCGTGATCATAGACAAGCTGCCTTTTGCTGTGCCGACTGATCCGATAGTTGCGGCGCGGCAGCGTTACATTGAGGACGAAGGCGGTTCCAGTTTTTTCGAGTACAGCGTTCCGCAGGCGATTATCAGTTTGAAGCAGGGATTGGGCCGGCTGATTCGCAGCACCACCGACCGCGGTGTCCTCGCTGTGCTCGATCCACGTCTGCGCACCAAAACCTACGGCCGCACATTTCTGAAGAGTTTGCCACCGCACTCCATATAGCTTGCATCTGACCACGTTGGACTTTGGAGTTTGCCGTGTGCCAGACTTTCCGCCATGCCCGGATTATTTGAAGTGATGATTGAGCGCAACTTCTCCAGCGCGCACCAACTGCGCGGCTACAAGGGGAAGTGTGAAAACCTACACGGTCACAACTACCGAATTGAGATCTACGCTCGCGGCCGCGAGTTGGACAACATTGGATTGCTGGTGGATTTTGTGGAGCTGAAGGCGGCCGCCGACGAAGTGGTCCAATACCTGGATCATCAGAACATCAACGAATTGGCGCCCTTCCATGAGTTGCAGCCCTCGGCGGAGAATTTAGCAAAATATATTCTAGAGCGTGTGGGTTCCAAGGTTGGCGACGAACGTGTGCAGATCTTCAAGGTGCGATGTTTTGAGACGCCGACGAGCGTTGCGACGTACCAGGTGGACTGAGGACAGGAGGCAGACGGCAGGAGCAGGAGGCAGACGGCAGGAGCAGGAGGCAGGAGCAGGAGGCAGACGGCAGTGAGCTTATGATGAGAATTTTTCGGGATGAGCGATCATTCCGCCCAACATTCGACCGACTTCTTCGTAGCCAATTCTTAGTTCCGATTCACGCCTTTTAGTGAGGTACCCACAGCATTCAGCGAATTCAAGCCACACTTGAGTTTCAGCTGCTTCTCCATCTGCATCTGCCATTTTGGCAACAAACATCTTCGGGTAGCGTTTCTTTCGATACCCTTCGCCGATGTTGGAAGCCACGCTCCTGGACGCCCGGCGAATCTGATCTGTCAAAGAAAACTTATCTTCGTTCGGAAAATGCTTTGATTCATGAAAAATCTCCATCGCCAGCTTAAAAGCCAACCTGTACACCTTCAGATCTCTAAAGCCTTGTGAGGTAGGCATATCTTCAACTCCTTTTCCAGTTAGTGAGGTTTAATGTTAGGAAGGTCTAAGCTCGTTAGCTCCGCCTTGTTTCCTGCCGCCTGCTCCTGCCGTCTGCCTCCTGTCTTAAAGCCGGCTACGTCCCGCGAAACCGGCCTCCACGTCGTGCCACCATTCGAGTTCGTCGCCTTCGCCGATTTGCCAGCACAGCAGCACCACCCGGCCATCTCTCAGTGAGGGAAAGTCAACCAGGCCGCGATCAAAGTCCTTAAGCTGAACCCCCAGCGCTTCCAGTTCGCCCGTTTGGGACGTGAGATCCATCAGAAGCTTGGCGTACTGCAAACCCTGCAACAAACCACCTCCCCCTTGTTCAGCCCCTTCGGCTGCTTTCTTGGCGTCATGCCGATAGGCGAAGATTCGCTTGTGGGCACGTTGAATCCGGGCCAGAATCTTCCGGACAGTTGGCAGCAGCGCATTTGCCTCTTCAACGGTGAATATTTTCATTCCAGCTTCCATGTCATTCCGTTCAGTGTTCATCGGTAACCCTGATGAACTCGGTTGCTGCCTGGAACTCGTCAACTTCGTCGTCGATCTCGGCTTCGAGAACGACCGTAATCGCGGTCGGGAACGTCGACGAAGAGTCGTCTTCCCGCAACTCCATGTGCTCGTGAATGAACGGTGTCGGCAAGTGCTCGTGTAATTCGCGCTCGTCGTAACGGTGACCGTGTGCCGCTTCCTTCCGCACCTTGTCTGCGATTTCGCCCAGGTCGATAAAATAGTCTGCAACATCGATCAGCTTGGGCGCGGTGTTCGAACGAAAGCCGGCAACTTCAACGCGACAACCCTTGTAGGCGACTGCATTAACCGCATAGACGAAGTCTTCATCACCCGACACCAGTACAGCTGTGTCATAGCGACCGGCGAGCGACAACATATCTACAGCAATCTCGACGTCAAGATTTGCCTTGCGAGTGCCGTCATAAAACGTCTTCAGTTCTTTCTGCACCACCCGAAAGCCATTCCGCCTCATCCAGAGCAGAAAGCCCTGTTGTCGCTCAGCCCCGATGTCTACTCCGGTATAAAAAAAGGCCCTCAACAAGCGGCCATCACCCAGGAGCACGCGGAGTAATTTGTTGTAGTCGATGTCGATGTTGTGGAAACGTGCGGCATGAAAAAGGTTGTTACCATCGATGAACACGGCAACTCTGCCACGATTACCCAACTGCCACGAGATATTGTTAGTAGGATCAAAGTTGTGCATCTAATTAGGCGCTCCGACATAGGTTTTTCCAATCATGGTCTAGGATGCGTTTTTGCGTGATTTTGGTCAAGTAAGCGCTAGAGAAAAACGGCGAAATTTGGAGTGCGGCGGCAAAGCCGTGCCGCCGCGCTCCAAAGAGATTTTTTCACCAGCCTGCTGGGTGATCTCTGGACTACTGGACAGCGATTACCTCGTCGTTATGGGCATCGACGTAGACGACCTTGAACGGAGCAT
>JAMQPI010000553.1 GCA_023717565.1 Pyrinomonadaceae bacterium
TGACGTAAACGATAGTCCCCCAGGAAAGTATTGGCAGCCAGTCGCTCTCCCTCACCTGCCTTGATCCAGGGCAAGTCCTCAGCACAGGTGATTGAGAGATACAAGCCGTTGCTCCCAGTTCCCACCAGGTTGCGGCGATAGTTCAAGGCAGCTTCGGCCAGAGGGCCAAAGTCACCTTCCGCGGCCTGGTGCAGGACAAGAGGAGCCCGGCTGGCTCCGCCCGGGTTATACAACATGTAGCGGACCGCTTCCACAGCCAGGTCACGAGAGAGTTTTACCTTTACGCGCTCCTCAGGAGATGAGCCTGAAGCGGCATCACCGCCGCGGTCAGAATTCTTTCGAACCTCCACTTCGACCGATCCCTGAATTAAGCGATCAAGTACGGCCTTCGTTTCCGCGCGAAGATTTGGGAATGCGCGATTACACTTTTCGTCTGCAGCGCATTCAGCCAGAATCCCTTGCAGCGCTCGTTCCATATGCTGCGCAAAGTTCAGCGGCATGAACTCGTTGGTAGGCGCCACTCCTTGTAGCGTCACCGTGCGAACGTGCTGAGGATGGCGTTTCAGATAAACCAGCGAAGCTCGAGTGCCGTAGGACCCGCCGAAAAGGTTGAGGCGCTCATAGCCCAAAGCCGCTCTCACTTCATCCAGATCGTCCATGGCGATCGGCGTGGTATAGAGCGTCAGATCCGCTTTCTGCTCTAGTTGCTCTCGACACTTGCGTACATCATCAAGGGGGAAGAAGTACCCAAGATAACTTTGGAGATCGGCAGCATTGTAGAAATTGCAGTTGAGCGGATGAGAGCCGCCAGTGCCCCTCTGATCCAGGAACAGCAAGTCTCGATGTTCACGAATCTTTGCAAACTCCGGGGCTACATAAGGGGCATCTTCTGTCGCTGAGGAACCGGGTCCACCCGGAATGTAGACGAACGGATCCGGCGCGTGTTCCTTGCCGGTAGCCGGAAACACGACAATCTTCAAGCTGATCTTGCGTCCCTTGGCGGAGTTGCGGTTCTCATAAACGTCGTAAGTCCCGCACCTGACTTTCTCGGTGGATCCCTCGACATTGCAGGGCGTGAGCAACAGCGTCGGAGTTTTCCCGGACCGCTGTGGTGCGGCATCCTCGCTAGAGGCGGACAACAACGCCAGCATCAAAATGAGCGTAATTAGAGTTGCTCTCATCACTTGGACCATGGCTTTGTTGGACAGTCTTGTACTTACGACGCTTCAGGCCTGGCTGCCTGGTTTCTCTTTTCGTGCTTGTTTTGATGTCTTACCGAATCTTCTCGCTCGATTAACACCGCGGACCAGAAGTTCGTGGGAACTATTTCCCACGGAGGAAAAAGTTGCGCGGGATAATGTTCTCTATTACAAGCCAGATAACTGAGGTAGGACCCAAAAAGGCCTTGACACGCTTTTCGCTTCCTGCCTATAGTAGCCCTTCGCTTCGGATGCGAAGCGTTGAGAGCCTTAAAGAGGATCCAGCCCCGTATGGGGTCGTCCCAACCGAAAAACGCAATGACCGATAGCACTCGCTCATTTTACTTCTTCGCTTTTACGTTCCGCTACTTCTCCTTTGGGAGGGGCGAGCGGGCGAATTGTGAGCATGACGTGCTGCAGACCTGATATCTAAGCACCAAAGCTTTTCAAACGAGCCAGCCGCGACTCCCAATGGGGAACCAGTCGCGGCTGGCTTTTTTTGTTAACCAGCAGTTGCGCTTTCGAACCAACCACGGAAACCTGACTAAACGACTTTGGAAGGAACCACCATCATGAACATCGAATACTGGCGCACAGAGATAGACGAAACAGATCGAGAGCTACTACGACTCTTGAATCGACGCGCCCGACTTGCAATGAAGGTCGGTGCGTTGAAGAGGGCCGCCGGACTGCCCCTCTGCGATCCGGAACGCGAGGGTGTAGTACTCAGGGATCTTCAAAAAGCCAACGCGGGCCCGCTCGACGCGCTCGCCATCACCAAACTCTTCCGGCGCATTATCCGGGAGTCAAGGAATATGGAAACGAAAATGTGGGCAGAGGAAGAACAGGTAATTGAAACTGACGATGGATCGCGCAGAGTGGCAAACGACGCGGTCGGACAGGGAATCGGGTCACACGAGGTTTTGTTGTGAGCAGTTCGCGTCTACCGAGAGTAGCTTTTCAAGGTGAGCCAGGGGCGTTCAGCGAGGATGCTGCGCTCAAGTTGCTCGGACCTGAAATCCGGTTGGTGCCCCGTCGAACTTTCGAGTCCCTTTTCACAAGTCTCGATGAAGACCAGGCGGAATACCTTCTAGTTCCGGTGGAAAACAGTCTCATTGGGTCGATCCATTCCGCTGTAGACCTGCTGAATAAGAGCTCGTTTGGCATCGTCGGAGAAGTGACAATACCGATCCGGCATTTCTTGATCGGCTGCCCGGGAGCGGTGTTCGAGAAGATTGTTGCGGTTGAATCCCATCCGGCAGCCCTGGCCCAATGTAGCCGTTTCTTTGCCGCTCATCCTCGCATTGAAAGAGTCGAAACAGAAGACACCGCCGGAAGCGTCGCTCGGGTGATCGAGGGTCGCAACCCCACCCGCGCGGCCATCGCCGGAAGGCGCGCCGCGGAGGTGTACGGCGGATCCATTCTCAAAGAAAACCTCGAAGATAGTCCGGAGAATCAGACGCGGTTTTTGTTGCTGTCGGGGCAGGACCAGTCGAATGGTTTGCGGTTCGAAAAATTCAAGTTTGAAACTAATCAGGCAAAAGACCAAAAAGCAAAAGGATAAAAATCATGATCGTCAACATGTCAACGCTCGCTACTGAAGAAGAGATCCAACACGTAGTTGAAAGGATCAAGGAATGCGGCTATCAGGCACACCTCATCCAAGGCGCAGAGAGGACAGTGATTGGGGCGGTCGGCAACAGCGGCCGCAGATCGGAAATTGAAGCGCTGCGGGCCGCCCCCGGGGTCCAGGAAGTGATCCAGATTACGCACCCCTTCAAGCTCGTAAGCCGTCAACTGCGACAGCTTCACACGGTTGTTGATGTCGGCGGAGTCAAGATCGGAGGAGGCGATCTGGTAGTGATAGCCGGGCCCTGCTCGGTCGAATCGGGTGAGCAGTTGATGGCCACCGCGAGGGCGGTGAAAGCCGCCGGCGGTAACATGCTGCGCGGCGGGGCGTACAAACCCCGAACGTCCCCGTATGATTTTCAGGGCCTGGGGGTCGAAGCATTGCACCTCCTGCGAGACGCCAGGGCAGAGACGGGCCTGCCGATTGTGACTGAAGTAATGAGTGAAACGGACGTTGAGATCGTGGCGGAGTATGCCGACATGTTGCAAGTGGGAGCGCGCAACATGCAAAACTTCTCGCTCCTGCGAAAGCTGGCCACCTTTGAGCTACCAATCCTATTGAAGCGCGGTCCATCAGCAACAGTTAAAGAGTGGCTATTGGCGGCCGAGTACCTGTTGGCCGGCGGAAACGCGAATGTTGTTCTCTGCGAGCGAGGAATCAAGACGTTTGAAACCGCCACCCGAAACACGCTGGATTTGTCAGCCATTGCGTTGGTGAAGGAACTGTCTCATCTGCCGGTGCTGGCCGATCCCTCGCACGGAACGGGCTTGCGGAGCCTCGTACCGCCGATGTCAAAAGCCGCGGCCGCGGCCGGCGCGGATGGATTGATAATCGAAGTGCATCCCTGCCCGGAACGCGCGCTGTCCGATGGGCCACAATCACTGGATCTTCCCGGATTCGCGGAATTAATGAAGGGTCTGGGTAAGGAGCATCCGAGAGTTGTGAAGGCTGCGTAGCAGGCTGTTACAAAATGGGCAGCGATTCCCATTAAGAATAAGGACGATCCACGAAACCACACGAAACAACACGAACTAAGATCTCTTTTCGTGTTCGCTCGAGTGATTTCGTGGATCGTTCTTTTACCCGAGCCGAAAGTGAAGCATGGAGGATCACTTCAGAGCTTTAATATTCTCGGGTTTAGCGAAGAGGGAAGCGGCCAGCGGGCGGTTGAATTCAATTGACTCGTAGTTGATGCGGCTGGTTTGTATGCCGTTGATAAAATGGTCGACGACGTAGGCGGCAATTACTCCGTCAATGTTGACGGGTTTGGCCAACCTGTCTTCTTCGGTTATCTCTTCTGTCTCTTCGGAGTCTTCCAGCCTGCGGTCGCGTTTGTAGATTACCTTTGCGGGTAGTCCATCTTTGGCCCCGAATTCATATTCAATCCAAAATCCGTCCGGGTATGTGAGGCGCACCGTCTCGTTGCGCCTGGCCAGCCCCGCCTCGCGGCGGCCAGCGTATCTAAGCGTGCCACCTTCTTTGCGCCACCATCCGCGCAGGAGGTTCTCGACGCTGGTGCGCATACTTCGCTTGAAGTCCTCAATCTGGGCCGGCTTCTGATCGTGCAAACTCTTGGTGGCGCCGTCATAAAGCCAGCCAGTCGCGCCAGTGTTGGTTTGCACCACACGGATTCCGAGGTTAAAAAATTCAGTCCGTTCCTTATCCGGAAAAGCGAGGTAATCGAGAAACCTCGTCGGCAATTGCGATACGCCGTCCTGGTAAGCCGTAAAGAAACCGCGTCCGACGACGCTCTGCACATTCAGGTAAGCAGTGCCCCCCAGCGCTTCGATGCCGCGCTTGATGATCTCTTCAGCTTTTTCGGTTTGAGCAGGCGGCGTCGGCTTCGCGTCCTGCGCTGCAAGAGATACGGGCACGGAACAACCCACCGCCAGCAGCATGAGAAACTGAAATAATCTCTTTGAGATCTTCATGGGTAAGTCTTCACTGTGAAACCATCAACTTTTTGAGTGAATGTATCACAGGGCGCCCGTCCAGCGCAGGTGAACAACGGTGTAACGGAAACCATCGAACCACTAGCCTCTATTGATCTAAAGCGAAAGGGTCTCAATGAAGTTAATCATTGAAACCCTCTCACGTTTTACAATCGTTCGAGCTAGTTCAATTCTGGTTTGTTGGCCGCAGCCGGTTTGACAACCGTCTCGCCCTCTTCTACATCGACCAGGAAATTTGAGGCCGTCTTCCAGAGTGCCGTAATAGGCAGCTTCACCATTTCGTCGATATGGCGCTTCAGGAAGCGGGCGCCGTAAGCGGTGTTGTAACCCTTTTCGGTCAGCAGGTTGATCGCCGCTTCAGTGAACTCGACCGACTTGCCCTGGCGTTCCATTTGTCGCCGCAACTTGTCCAGATAGAGTCTGGCGATCTGCCGCACTTCATCCATCGTTAGCGGCGCAAAGACAATGATCTCGTCAATACGATTTCGAAACTCAGGTGAGAAACGGTTCTCGGCAGCCTTCATCACTTCTTTGTTAACAACGCGGAAGTCTGAAGCTGTCTTCGTACCGAAACCCAGAGGTTTCTCGAACTTTTTGAAACTGTCTGAGCCCAGATTCGAGGTCATGATCACAATCGCGTCCGAGAGGTAGACCTTCTTGCCGCGACCATCCGTAAGCCAGCCTTCATCGAAGGCCTGCAGAAAGAGGTTCATCAGGTACGGAGAAGCCTTCTCGACCTCATCCAGCAGGAGCACCGTGTAGGGATTCTCGCGCAGTTGTTCAGTGAGAATACCGCCGCGTTCCGACCCGACTATGCCGCGCGGCATGCCAATCAGCTTTTCAATGCTGACCGTACCGTCGCTGTATTCAGACATGTCGATGCGGACCATT
>JAMQPI010000554.1 GCA_023717565.1 Pyrinomonadaceae bacterium
CCTCCGATCACCAGTTTCCTGTCCTTCATCCGGCCAATCATGTCCATGTTGATCATGGCGATGGTGTTTGCTAATGGAATCACCGGATGGTTGACATAGTAATTCGAACCGAGCAACCCTTCCTCTTCTCCACTGAAAGCGGCGAAGACGATCGTTCGTCGTGGCTTGGGACGCTGGGTTGAAAAAATGCGTGCCAGCTCGATCAGGCCTGCCGTTCCAGAGGCATTGTCGTCTGCGCCATGATGCACGTCGCCTTCTCGTTGGGCCAGGCTGCCCTCCCCACCACGACCCAGGTGATCGTAATGTGCGCCGATCACAATGGCTTCGTTTTTGAGAGTGGGGTCAGAGCCGTCGAGTATGCCAATAACATTTGCCCCGGCGACTTCACGGCGCACAACGTCAGTTATGAGAGTTATCGAGGCCGCGCTTGGGAGGGTCCAACTCTCTTTCTCCGGAGACCACCCTGGCGGCGGGGTCAACTTCTTGAGGGAGTAACTGCTACACGTTTTTTGAAGGTCATTCAGAGCGGCAGAACCGTCGAGACCCAGAATTCTCGCAGCAGCAGAACGTGAAATAGCAATGACCGGTAAACCAGCATCACCCGCACTGTTGTCGTAACGCAACTGTGTCAGCGGATCGTCTTTGAAGTTCTCTTCACGGGAAACTAGAATCAGCGCTTTCGCTCCCGCGTTGCGAGCAGCAATCGCCTTCCAACGCGCTCCTTCGTAACGCGCGAATTGTCCGTGGGGGTTGTCGCCATCAGGCGTCCCGGCAAAGGCTATGGCGATTCGTCCATTCGCCGTCGCCAGTGAGTAATCGTCATATTTCAACTCTGCGGCGGTGATGCCGTAGTAGACAAAGACTGCCTGAGTGTTCTCGATCCTGCCATTGGCCGAGAAGCCAAGCGGCGTCCAATCATCCCTAACCCGCACCGGGTTTGCTGCGCTGCCCGAGGGTAGCATGAAAGACATTTCATTACTGCTACCGAGAATTGCGCCTGCGACATAGGGAAACTTTTGCCGGTAATTGGATCGCGCTTCGCTTCTGTTCTTAGGCGCGCGGATAGTCTGAAAGGCTGGCCGTAAACCTAGTTGTGAAAATTCCCCGGCAATATAGTGCGCGGCGTCATTTGCACCTGGGGATCCCGTGCGGCGGCCTTCGAGTGCATCGGAGGCGAGATAGGTCACATCCCGCCGCAGCCGATCTGCGTTGGGGGTGATTTGGGAGGCGGGTTGTTGCGCAAGTCCCGCGACTGAAATCACTATGCTGAGAATGAGGGAGAAAACTTGTCGCCGGCCTATTGCACTTTTCATGTTGAGACTCTCTTTTGGGGAGTTTCCACTCCGTTTATCCAAGCGCCATTGTCTTACAGAATCTAAAATCAAAAATTAGAAATCAAAAATGTCCTCACTCCACCCAGTCGGCAATGAACACATTCGTCTCGCCGCGAGCCTTGGCGTTGCGATTCGAGGCGAACACAATTTGCTTTCCGTTAGGCGAGAACATTGGGAATCCGTCAAAGGTATCGTTGAAGGTAATGCGCTCCAGCCCTGATCCGTCGATATTGACTTTGTAGAGGTCGAAATCACGTCCTTTGGGATCATTCAAGTTTGACGAAAAGATGATTCGTTTGCCGTCCGGGAAGAAGTAGGGAGCGAAGTTAGCTTTGCCATTGCTCGTGATTTGCCGTTTGTTGGAACCATCGGCATTCATGACCCAGAGTTCAAGAGTGCTGGGTCGGATCAGGCTGTCCTTCAGTAGGCCCCGATAATCAGTTTTGTCCTTTTCCGTTTGCGGGTGGTACGCGCGGTAGACGATCTGCTTGCCGTCCGGTGAGAAGAACGGCCCACCATCGTAACCGAGTTCATTGGTTAAGCGACGGACGTTTCGGCCGTTTGCGTCCATCGTGTAAATATCGAGATCACCGTCTCGCATTGAGGTGAAAACGATCTTTTTACCATTTGTCGACATGGTGGCCTCAGCATCGTAGCCGGGCGTCTTGGTCAGTTGTTGGACCTGGGTGCCGTTTGGGCGGGCAACAAAAATATCGAAGGTTGGGTAGATGGCCCACACATAGCCTTTGGAGAAATCCGGACGCGGTGGGCAGGCGGTTCCGCCGAGGTGCGTCGAGGAGTAGAGCACTCGCCCAAGGTTAGGGAAGAAATAGGAGCAAGTGGTTCGCCCGGTGCCGTTCGAAATCATTTTTACATCCGAGCCATCGACATTCATCGTGTAAATTTGATCACACTCACGGCCATCGCGCGTCGACTGAAAAATGAGCTTGCGACCATCCGCTGAAAAATAGGCTTCCGCATTTTCCCCACCAAACGTTAACTGCCTGATGTTACGCAGATGCTCCTCGGTTTGAGGTGGTGCAGTAACCAACGAGTGCACCGCCGGTGAGTGGTCAAAGGCGAGCAGCGTTGCGGCTAGAATTCCAATCGTAAACAAGCAAGCTAGTGATTTCACGAGTAGGCGTCCTGTTCTAAAGAAGAATGTAAGTCATTCAATCTATGCGTGGGCGGCCGTGGAAGCAATCCGTCCGTCAGTTTTGGCGATGGTACTCGACTTTCGCCAGCGAATAACCAGCAGCACCAGCGCGGTGATACCGACGAGAATGCTGATCAACTGCGAGGTGGAGAGCCCGGTTAGGGCCGTCAAACCCAGCAGGTCACTACGCTTGTTGTCTCGAACGAACTCATTCATGAAACGAACGACCGAATAAACTAAAGCGTAAGAGAGTATTACCTGTCCGGTAAAACGTCTGTGCTTGTGCAGCCACAAAAGGAAAAAGAAAACTATGAGCATCGCGAAAGACTCATAAAGCTGAGCGGGATGCAAATGGATGCCGGTTGGTACGCCAGTTATCTGGTGGCCCAATTCGGAGAACTGCACGCCCCAGGGCAACGATGTAGGTTTGCCCCAACAGCAGCCGGCCGCAAAACACCCCTGTCGACCAAAGAAGTTTCCGATGGCGATGCCGGGAGCGCAGGCGTCGGCGGTTTTCCACCAGGGGAGATTGTACCGACGCATCAGAAAGTAGCCGGCGATGACGGCGCCAATCAACCCACCATAGAAAACTCCGCCCGAACGAAGGAAGTCGAGCGAGAGCAACTGCATCGGGTTCTCCCGATATTCAGGCTCGACCACCAACATCAGGGCCTTTGAGCCGATGAGCGACGCCAGGAGCATCCAGAGGCTTAAGTCGTATATCTTTTCACGCGGCAATCCATCGCGCGCAGCGAGCTTGACGGTGATCAGGATGGCGCAGAGAAACGCGAGTGCGAGAAACACCCCGTAAGTGTTGATGGGGAAGCTGCCGATGCGAAATAGTTCGGGGTACATAAAAGATTGGTCAGTTGTCAGTTGTCAGTGGTCCGTTGTTCCTCACTTGAGAAGTGCATCGTACTTTGAACTTTGAACTTTGAACTTTGTGCTTTGTGCTTTGAGCTTTGTGCTTTGAGCTTTGTGCTTTGTACTTGGAAGCCTTCTGGACGCCACAGACAAACAAAGCACAAAGTACTAAGCACAAAGTTCATGGCACCGACTCCACTGACAACTGACAACTGACAAGTGACTACTGACTGCTGACAATTGACCTCTTTTCTCTTCTTCCTTCCAGAATCAGATCGTAGGCCAGCAGGCCTGCGCCCACGCAGATGCTCGCGTCGGCGACATTGAACGTGGGCCAATGATACGAACCTGCGTGCATCGAGATAAAATCGATAACATACCCGAGGCGCACGCGGTCAGTCAGGTTTCCGGTAATGCCTGCCAGCAGCAGAGCACACGCACCCAGAATGCGATCGTCGTTGCGCGGCGTCCGCATGAAGTAATAGAGCACCGCGATGGCCGCGGCGAGCGCGAGAATGACGAAGAACCAGCGCCCAAAGGATCCGCCTTCCTGTAACTGGCCAAAAGCGATACCTCTATTCTCCGTGTAAACCAGATCCAGAAAGCCGCTGATGATGGTTCGGACATCACCAAACCGAAGCGTACGCACCGCCCACGCCTTGCTCGCCTGGTCAGCCATGTAGATCCCAAAGGCGGCAAGCAGGTAGCCGGCGCGCCACCCGAAGCGAGTCGAGGTATTCTCAATGGGTCTAGATTCGCTCACCGACTAAACAGCCTCCCGCTCAATCTCTTCAAGGGCCGTTACGCAGCGCTCGCAAACACTGGGGTAGCGGGCCGATTCGCCTACGCGGGTTGAATAATTCCAGCAGCGCTCGCATTTCTCGCCGGCTGCCGGGCGGATCTTGATTAACACGCCGCTCGCGCCTTCCTCCGAGGAAAGCACTTCTACTTCCGAGACAATGAAGATGTAGCGCAGTTGATCCTTGTATCGTTCAAGCAGTTCGTAGGCACCCCCCGCAGCTGAGATCTCAACCCGCGCCTCCAGGGAGCTGCCAATCAACTTGGCCGTTCTTGACTCTTCCAGCGCCCGGAGGACGTCCTCGCGGATCTCAAAGATTCGTTCCCACTCTGAGAGCACGGCGGGATCGGTTTGCTGATTCGCTTTGGGAAAGACTCCGAGATGAACCGAAGCGGCCCGTTGTCCGGACTCGGCCAGCGGCAGGTTCTCCCAGATCTCGTCTGCCGTAAAAGCGAGTATCGGCGCCAGCATGAGTGCGAGCGAGTCAGCAATCTTGTAGAGCGTCGTTTGCGCAGATCGGCGCGCCGGATTGCGAGGCGCAAATGTATAGAGTCGATCCTTAATGATGTCGAAGTAGCGCGCTGAAAGTGTAACGGTGGCGAAGTTGTAAAGCGTATGATAGACCGTGTGAAACTCGTAGGCCTTGTACGCTGCGCCCACCTTTTCAATCACCACATCAAGCTCAGCCTGCGCCCAACGGTCAACTTCCTCCATATCGTCTTTCTTGACGAGGTCGCGAGCAGGATCAAACGCGTGGAGGTTGCCCAGGGCAAAACGAGCGGTATTGCGCAGTTTGCGATAACCGTCGGTGACCCGCTGTAGTATTTCCGCAGAGCACCGCATGTCGTCAAAATAATTCGAGGACGCACACCACAAACGCAGGATTTCCGCACCCGACTCTTTGATGACTTCATCCGGGGGCACGGCATTGCCAGTCGACTTGTGCATGGCTTTGCCTTGCGCGTCCACCGTCCAGCCATGCGTCAGTACGGTCTTGTACGGGGCGCTGTCGTGCACGGCCAGTCCCACCATCAACGAGGAATTGAACCAACCACGAAACTGATCGCCGCCTTCGATGTAGACGTCAGCCGGCCAGCGCAACTCGGGACGATGCTCCAGGACGGCAATTGACGAGGCGCCACTATCGAACCAAACGTCCAGGATGTCGGTTTCTTTGATCCACTCGTCAGCGCCACACCCTTTACACTTGTAGCCTTCCGGCAAAAGCTCACGCGCCTCGCGCGTGTACCAGGCATCGGCCGACTCACGTTCAAACACATCGGCCACGTTGTTGATGATGTTCGGATCTGCCACCGCCTCGGTGCACTTAGCGCAATAGAACACAGGAATGGAAACTCCCCAGACGCGTTGCCGCGAGACGCACCAATCCGGCCGCCCCTTGAACATGTTGCGCATCCGCTCCCTGCCCCAGGCGGGCAGCCACTCGACGCTTTCGATCTCTCGCAAGGCACCTTCCCTGAGCGAAGCAGGCGACGCCGTTGTTGCGTCGGAGAAATTCTCGGTAAAGTTGGTGCGGTCACGACCATCTTCATCACGCTCCACCACCGGCCCACCAGCTCGGTCCATGGAAATGAACCACTGCGGCGTGGCTCTGAAGATCACGGGATTTTTGCAACGCCAACAGTGCGGGTAACGGTGCTCGTAGTTTTCAGTGAACAGCAGTACGCCGCGCTCGCGCATGAATTCCACAATTCGCGGATTGGCTTCGAAGACACTCTGACCAGCAAAGTGCTCAACTTCAGCGGTGAAGTGGCCGGCGTTATCCACCGGGCAATAGATTTCAAGACCGTAGCGCTTTCCGATTACAAAGTCGTCATGTCCGTGTCCGGGTGCAGTGTGCACGCAGCCGGTGCCGGCCTTGCTGGTGGCTCTTTTCTCCCTGGCCTCTCGGACATCCAGTTCAACTTCGGCGTCAGCCTCGCCACCGAGGGTCACGTGCTCTCCCACCATCAAGAGCGACGGGCGATCAAGCCAGGCATGACGACATTCCAGCCGATCGAGCTTGATGCCGAGAAAGCGCGCGAGCACTTTGTGGGCGACGAGATCCCCGCTCGCATCGCGTTCACCCAGATCGCATTTGCCGGCCACCGAGTCGAGCAATTCACCGGCGACGATGTAAACCTCGTCGCCATGCTCGAACGCCACGTACTCAAAGTCCGGGTGCACAGCGATGCCCAGATTGGCGGGAAGTGTCCAGGGTGTTGTGGTCCAGATCAGCACGAATACCTTGCGACCTGCCAGGGCCGGATCGATCGACGCCGGATCGCTGCTCAAAGGAAACTTTACGTAAACGGAAGGACTCGTGTGCTGATGATATTCAACTTCGGCTTCGGCCAGAGCCGTTTGATCGTGAATGCACCAGTAGACCGGTCGGGCACCCTTGTATACGTAACCGCGCTCGACAAATCGGGCGAAGAGGCGCGCCGTTTCCGCTTCGTAGTGGTTGGACATCGTGAGATACGGATGGTCCCATTCCCCGAGAATCCCTAGTCGCTGGAAGTCTCTCGTCTGGCGTTTCAATGCCTCTGACGCGTGCTCCCGGCAGGCGCGACGAATCGACACCGCCGGCATATTTGCTTTCTTCGCACCCAGCTTGCGATCCACGTACAGTTCGATTGGTAGACCGTGGCAGTCGTAGCCGGGAACATAAGGCGCGTCGTAGCCCATCATCGAGCGCGATTTGACGATGAAGTCTTTCAGGATCTTGTTCATCGCCGTGCCGAGATGGATGTCGGCATTTGCATAAGGAGGTCCATCATGCAGGATGAACTTCTCCGCGCCGGAGCGGTCCTGTCGGATCATTTCGTAGAGCCGAAGTTCGGACCATTTTTTCAGACGCGCCACTTCACTCTGCGCCAGATTGGCCTTCTGCGAGAAAGCGGTCTTCGGCAGGTTGATGGTCTTTTTCAGATCGAGCGGTGTTTCAGTGGACATACCAGTATGAGAATACTAACAGTACAGTCTCCGCAAAACTAAACCCGAACCAGCTTTCGAGGATGCGATGGTTCGGGTTCTTGAGAACTGCTGAGGTGGTTAATCAGCCGATGAACATCTCATCCTCTCCGTAGATTTGATTAACGGGCTTTGGCGCTGGGGCCACGAGAACTTCGAGGCCGCGGCGGAAGCCCGCCATAATCGCCGCCAGCTCGCGCGCCGGCTCAATGACCCTGGCCTGAATGAAATCGGCAGTCGTGGCAATCTGCCGGTGGGTATGATCGATCGTGCGGCTGACGAGGTCCACCTTATCGCGAGCCGTGTGTGCGCCCTCGCTAACCAGTTCCCTTAATTCACCAACCTCTCCTTTGATTATGGCCATGGATTCGGAGAGGTGCAGAGTAGCCGTAGAGAGATGATTGGACATCACATTGAACTGCTCGGCGATTTGCTTTCCTTGCACTGCAATCTGTCGCCCCTGCTCGCTCATCACGGTGACTCGCTCGACGAGGGGTTCGAGCTTTGCTTCCAGCTGGTTAACCGACTTGACCGCCCGACTCACAAACACTGCGATTGAAACCATCGCCAGAGCGATCACGATGAAGGACAATGAGATAACCATCATCATCCAGAACATCGGATCACTCGTATTGATCTGCAGGGCGAGAAGCATAAGCGAATTTTTGATTTGCGACTGTCGATTTTCAATTTGGAAAATCCACGACTACCGCAGATCGAAAATCCAAAATCTAAAATCGCAAATCTGTTAGTTCGTCGACTCGTCGTATCTCGGCGCGGCTTCAGTTCTCCCCGACAATTCGGTCTTCCGCTTTTCTTCCTGATAGGCCTTCTTGCCGGCGTCGATTGCCGCCGCCACGGTGCCTGTTTGGCGTGACGCAGTCTCACGCGCAGTGCGGGCCACTTCACCAACCTTGTCGGAAGCTGTGGTGTAGAGTTCAGCAGCACGTTCCCGGGTGCTCTCGTAGTACTCGCCGGCGCGATCGCCTAGTTGCTGGGCGGCCTCACGCGAACGGTCGATGCCCTTGCGGGTCGCCTCGGCAATATCGCCGCGTAGTTCCTGACCAGATTTCGGTGCGAACAGGAGAGCCAGAATTGCTCCAATGCCGCCGCCAATTAAGAGATAAGTCAAACGAGCAGAGATATTGTCGCCGCTATCCCGCCGATAGTCATCGCTTCCCATGTGGGATTCCTTTCTTCAGAAAGCGAAGCCACGTGGCCTCGCAAGTTAAGTTGATTCTTGGAAAATTCCAGTCTTGGACTATAACAAATAGGGTTGGACCGGCGCAACAAGGTGAGCC
>JAMQPI010000592.1 GCA_023717565.1 Pyrinomonadaceae bacterium
GTTTGAAACCTCCATTGCTGCTGTGCGCTGCCAGTGCAAGCATTTTGTCGTACATCTGCACCATTCGCTGATGAACCTCCGACAACCTCCATGCACTTGCCGCTATGTCTCGCAATAACTCTGAAATAACCGCTATCCGTGGCGGAGAGACTCCATTGCTGATTTGCGCCATTCGTGGCAGGCCATTGGTGAATGTCGGCTCCATTTGCTGTTGACACGCCGGCAACATCCAAAGCCTGACCGCTGTGCCTTGCGGTGATTCGGAAAAAGCCAGTGGCGACGCTGGTCAGTGTCCATTGTTGATTTTGACCTGCCGTCGCAGGCCACTGGAGCACGTTAGCTCCGTTGGTTAGTGCGTTGCCCGCAACATCCAAAGACTGACCGCTGTTTCTGTTTACTATGCGATACAAAACCCCGGTTTGTGGAGTGGCTCCGGGACTGGGGCTAGGAGTCGGAGTAGGAGTAGGAGTGGCGTCGCTTGGCTGGTCAAAATTCCTCAAGGCGTAGAGCCGGTCCTTTGTGAAACCGCCCATTTCACCTTCGCCCACCCGCAGCAACCAGTTTGTGTCGAACATCGGCGGACCCCAGTTCGTGCTGACCACCCATGCTGTGTGATTAATATTAAACGTCTCGCGGAAGTTATCCAGCGGCAGTCCGTAGCTTGAGATCGTTCCCCGTAACAATGCAGCGCCATCATTTTGCCTAAATCCCCATTCCGTCATAAAGATAGGAAATACGGAAGCGGTGACGCTGACTTGATCCCGCAGAAATTGAGAACTCCAATGACCAGGGTAAATGTGCGAGACATAGACGATGTTGCTGCCGCTAATGGGATTGTTGATCACCGGAGTTAGAATCTGACACCATTGCGGAGTGCCTACCAGGATCAAGTTTCGTGGCGCCGCAGCCCGTACAATGTTGACCCATGTCTGCATCCGGCTTTTTACACTGGCCCACTTCTGAGCATCGTTGCCTGCCGAAGTATTAATCGGCTCGTTGAAGATCTCAAATATTACATGAGAATCGTTGGCAAAGCGCGACGCCATGTATTGCCAAAATGCTCTCACATAAGCATCATCGACCGAGTTGGTGTCAGCAATATGGTGCAGATCGATGATGCAATAGACATCCTTTGTGCGACAGAGGTTGACGGCAGGTCTTAACAGCGTGTTGTAAAAAGTGTCGCTGCCGGGCTGCCATGTAAGTGTCCTGTTCGGCCCGGGCACAATCGGAAGTCTGATAACCTTTGGGTACCAGCCCGGCGAACTGCCCTGATTGTCGTTCCTGTTGGTCACACGATTTATCGCTGTGAGGACCCCGTCGTAAAAGCTTTGCTGGTCCCCCAAATCAATCAGTGACACGCCTCTTAGTATTACGATATTTCCGTTCGGGTCTTTGATCTGATTCCCTTCCACGTGTAACCAGGGGGTGGCCCCATGGCTACGTCCTGCGCTCACTAAAAGCAAGGTCAACAGAAAGAGTGAGAAGAGATGCTTTGGCGATTTCATTTTGATTTTCTCCTAGCTATCTCACTATATCTGGACCGAATCTAATGAGATGGAAGTCCGTTTCACCTTGCGTGTAACTTCAGTAAATCTAAGACTCAAATCAGATTGAGGTGGTCTAGTTTTGTGGGAAACTGAAGTTGCCTAACGGACATACTATCCGCGGGGGAATTAGTTTGTTCCCCCAACAATCTATCGGTAGCACAATAGTTTTTATTGCACCATAAACGCCCTCCTCTTCAATCAATTTCGAAATACCCAAGTCTAAGGCGGTTGGTCTGGAGGCAAGGACGCCAGGAGCCCTCTACCCGCCCAAGGTTGAGCAAAGTCTCTGATTCTTTTCCGTTGTGTGACGGCTCAGTCAGCACGAGTTGGCACTCTTCGTGCCCTCAATCATTGTCGCGGCGGAGTTGGTTGGCCTGCAGGTCTGCCGGAATCTCCGGGCCTCCCTGGGGGACGATTTTGCACCGTACTCGGTGGAGGCATCGTCTTGGGCAAGCGATCCGCGCACATCTCCAGCACCTGAATAGCGACTAAGCTTGATTGAGCCGTGCCATTCGTTCCAACTCGTGCAGCCTCATCAATCGGCTCGAGGGTTTCCGGACCCTCGATTCTCAAGGTTGCATAAGCCGTATTCCCTCTGCGCCTCGTCAAGGCTGTTAAGGCTTTCTCGGCGAACGCTGGGTTCTTCGTCTTCATGTAGACGTAGGCAGCCAGGCGATCCGGGCGTGCGTAAGCGGCATCGCTGCCTTCGGCGCCGGTAACCATGTCCTTAGTCACTACCTCTTTGGGCGCAGTAGTCAATTTGGAATACTGCAGCCAGGCCTTTTGCCAACCTTCATGATCAACCAACTCGTTCAGCTCAAAGACAACTTCGCCGCCTCCCATGATCGTCGCCAGGTTATAGTCACCGACTTCATCGGTGAGAGTGTAGAGCTTGCCGGTCGCCGGGTCGTAGCCGAACAGCAGATCTTTGCCTGAGCGGAACCAGTAAGGCATTCGAGTTATGGAGTCCATGCCCGCGTAAATCTTGTCGCGCCACTTGGTGTCGCCCGTGCGCTCCCATTCAGTCATCCAGTTGCCCGCGAAAGCTAGCCAGTCCGGTCCGCCACGCACGCGAGCCGGATATTTTTTCTGCTCCTCCGTAATCGGGGAAGCCAGGCGCATTGGATCGACTTCCCCAACTTTGTAATCGGCGTTAACCATCTCGCGCATCACGTCTCCGGTGCGCTCATCTGTAGTCAGATAGTAATAATAGCGACGATAGGCGGCCTGGCTGATGCGTGCTTCCTTAGCGCCACAACCCCAGTGACGAACATTATGACGCGAGCCCAGCCCGGCAAACTTACCCAGATGATAGCTATCAACCTCGCCGGTATGTCGCGTCATCGCCTCTGCCATTCTGAAAATGTCGGCCCGGCCCGTGCGCAGGAAGCTGTACCACAGCCACATATCGGTCCCGAGTTCCGAGTTGTCCCAGGCCATTCCCCCGAGATCATAGCGCCACACATGTCGAGTCTCATCGTAGGAATGCATCACGTCGCCGTAGTCCCAAAAGCCATACCAGTTGTGTTGGTCAATTGCCTTTTGATAGTAGGCGATGCCAGCGTCGAGCTGATCCTCAATTGCCTTTTTGAACGGAGTCGAACGATCCTGCAGACTCCAAATGCCGAGGACTCGCGCGGTGTGCAAATACTCGGGCGTGCTAACCAGCAACGGTGGCTGACTCCCAACTTGGGCCATGCGTGAGGACTCTTCCTTGCTGGGCACGCTGTTGCTCGGGAAGAGAGTCAGTTCACTTGTGCGCGCCACACCATGGGGCGTACTGAATCCCTGTTGCACATCTTCATAAACCGATTCCAGACCGTGAGGCTTGGTGTCGTAGTGCCGCATATCCATTCCCGGAGCGTCAGGAGACCACAGCCAGACTGTCATCTCCGCCAATCCAGTACTGGCTTTTTGCACCTCCAGGGCTGCAGGGTAGGACTGCCAGAAGTTTTTCAAACTCACCGCCAGACCCCCGCTCACGTCGCCGGCAAATACCAGTCCCGAAGCGCGCTTGCCGGCGCCGGCAGGAATCCAGGCGCTCTGCGCGTTGGTGCGCTTTACAACCGTAAACCCATCAGCATTTGGTTGAGTCAATTTGAAATCGTCCCACACCACCCAGTCCGACAACAGGGTCTGCCCTCGCGCATCGAATTGCTCCTTATTCGGCACGCGTTTGCCGGCGATTTGATCCGGATAGACATCGGAACCGCCCGTCGGATTAGCGACAAAACGTCCTTGTCGTCCGATCATGGGTTGAACCGGCTCCGACCAGAGACCCCGACCCTCACCGGAGAAACGGACGTGGCGATTCTGTATCTGCTCACGCATCGGCAAGGAGAAAACAACTCCAACACCGCGAATGAAGTCTCGGCTCTCGTCGCCGTCGTAAATGATCGAATGGACCATGCGGACAGTTTCCTGGCCGGCATAGAAATACAGCCGCACGACGAACGGAAGCCATTCGCGACCTCTCTGCAACCCCTTATGCACTCCCTCAAACTTCACCACAGCCCGAACCGGTCCGGACTGTTCCACTGTAATCTTCTGGACCGCGCTGATAAATTTCTCCTTGTGCGGAGAGTTGAGGTGATCGCCGTCGGGGCCTTCCTGCAGAACGCAAACGAGCTTCCCGTCACGGGCCACCTCACGCCCATCAACAATCATGGATTCGATGACAGCGGCCCCAAACTTTACAATTCGGACTTTCAGCCGCCCGGTGTCGATTTCATAGCCGGTATCACTTCGCCTAACCTGGACAATGGGCCCGGTGGTTGCGCTGCCGGATCCAGGCGATAGCTTTAGCCCGCCGGTGCCGCTCGCACTCTGCGGTCCGGCAACGGTGGCGAATCCGATCCACTTCATTGAGCCGTCAGGCCAGTAGGCAAGTGGCCAGGTTTGCAGCGGAAGAGCCTGGCCATCACCCGTAGCCAGCGTAAAGGTCTGCTCCTTACGGACCACGCCTCGAGGCCAAGGCACCCCAAAGCTCACTCCTGAATTTACCGCTGGAGCCTTGCCGTCAAGCCAATTGAGTTGGACCGGCGAAGGCTCGACAACGCGAACTCCGGTAGCAAGCCTGCGCCCACCGTTGTGAGCATGACTATTACTCTGGTTGATGTCACTCGCTGGACGAGGTTTCATTTGTCGCTGTCCGAACCCCTCGTGAGCGAATAACAATAGGACGCCGAAGGCGATGGGAAACACCCGCTTAGTTGCTACTTTGGTCATTAACATTCTCCGAGATCGTTTGTAGCTCGTGCCAGGCCGATAACTCAACCGGGATACCACGTTCGAGGTTCTCCTTGCGCGTTTGCAACACTTTCTCGCCTGGATAGCGAACGCGCTCCCCTGCTGGATCTGACGACAACTGTAGAAATCCGATTACCTGATCTGCCAACCGCGCGCCCAGACTGTCTTGATCTAGAGCGGCGAGGTTAATAGCGATGAACACTTGCGAAAGCCCGGTCTCACGTTCCGGGTCGCTGGGGATCTGATGTGTAGCCTGACCGCCTGACAGCATCGCCGCCATCAAGTCCAATAGTAGTGCCAGTCCCGAACCTTTCCAGTAACCGATTGGCAACGGTCTCCCCGAAGCTTCTATGGCTCCGGGGTCACGCGTCAGCTGCCCTTCAAGATCGTAACCACCTGCAACCGGCAATTGCTTACCGCTCATTTGATAGGAGGTCAACGCGCCGTAAGAGAATTGCGACATCGCCATATCCAGCACCACGTGCCCAGCGGGTCGCGGCACGGCAATCACTAACGGATTATTGCCCAGACGCGGATCGCTGGCACCCCAGGGCGGAAGATTTGCCAGCGTGTTGGTCCAACAAATGCCGATCATTCCGGCGTCAGCAGCCTGCCAGCCGTATGTCCCACCGCGCATCCAGTGGTTCGTATTAGCCAGCGCCAGGCAACCGATACCGTGGTGGCGTGCGAGCGCAAGGGCTCTCTCCATAGACTCGTAAGCATTCAGATTGCCTACGCCGAGTTTTCCATCCCAACGCTCTATCGCCCCGCAGCTTGCAGCGAGTTCAGGCCGCGCGTGAACATCGATGCTTCCGTTGTGTATCATGGTGACGAAACGCGAGAAGCGGTTTAACCCGTGAGAGTACACACCGTCGCAAGTCGTCTCGGTAAACAGCCGCGCACAAAGGCTGGCCCGCTCTGACTCAAG
>JAMQPI010000250.1 GCA_023717565.1 Pyrinomonadaceae bacterium
GCGGGAATCGAACAAGGCTTCACGATCAACCAACGGCCTATCGACGCGTCGAGCCAGAACCTCCAGCTGATCATCTCAGTTTCCGGGGATCTCACTGCGTCAGTAAATAATTCGGGAAGCGAAATCAAGCTGACAAACACGAACGGCAAGCAAACTCTTACTTACGGACAACTCTCAGCAGTTGATGCCAACTCGCGCAGACTCCCGGCCTATCTCGAATCCAGGGCAGAAGGACGAGAAATAGTGTTGAGTGTTGATGATCGAGAAGCTACCTACCCGATCGTGATCGATCCGATTACAGCCTCGGAGCAAGCGAGACTTAGTGCAATCTTATTCGACAACGGTGGCCGTTTTGGATTCTCGGTCGCAATACAAGGAGACCTGGCAATAGTCGGTGCGCCAACCACAGACTTAACGCCCTTAAACGTCGACACCGGCCGCGCGTACGTTTTTGTTCGCAGTGGATCGACGTGGACCCTGGAGCGGGAGTTTAACCATCCGACCCTGGTTAGTAACGCACTCCGCTGCGGTTATTCCGTAGACATCGGTGGTTTCGATCCTGTTGGCGATGGACACCTCATGATCTACGGCTGTCCCGGTCAAACGACTAAAGGGAGCGCGGTCGTTCTTTCCCGGACGGCGCCGAATGCTTACAACACGCTCATTCTTGACGATCCGTTCGTACACGCAGGCGATCGGTTTGGTGCATACGTCTCGATGGCTGGTAACAACGCTCTAGTTGGCGCTCCATTCTACGATTCTAATCCACCTAACGACACAAACGATGGTGCGGTGTTTCTCTTTGCGGTTACTGGCACTCAGATACTTTCGTCAACCAAATTCGAAGGAGAGGTAACCTCACAAGCCAACGATTTTTTCGGCAGTGATGTCGCGATCGCACGAAACACCGACGCAGGCATCTTTGTCGTTGGAGAACCGAACGCAGATGGGCTTCCGCCGGGGCCGACAATCCTAAATCGAGGCGCCGCTCACGTGTACACCAAAAACGCCAGCGGCTCCTACGACGTGCAAACACTTATTGCTTCTGACTCTGCTGCTGACGATTCTTTTGGGCTTACCGTTGCAATAAGCGGCAACACGATCGCTGTTGGCGCTCCGTTTGATGACAATCAGAAAGGAGCTGACGCCGGGTCAGTCTATATCTTTCGCAAAAACAACACTGGCATGTGGGCGCAGGAAGCTAAGTTGGTCGCCAGCGATGGTTTTGCCAACGATCAATTTAGCTACCTCGGACTAGACATCAATAATAGTACGGTCGTCGTGGGATCCCACTTTGCCGATGGCCCTAACTTCCCTTTCGACCCAAACGAGAATCGCGGTGAAGCATATATTTTCACAACTGTTAACAACACCTGGACAGAAGAGTCTCGCATTCGTGCTAGTGATGGCGCTCCGGGAGATGAGTTTGGCCTCGCAATTGATCTCGACCAGAACAATTCACTAATCATTGGAGCTCCAAACCACGACACCATCACAGGGGTTGGTCCGGTTCCTGATACAGGCTCTGCGTACGTATATACGCTCTCGTGCCCGTCGGTTGCGGCGCCCGTCATTGGAGTATCAGCAGGTAATGAACCCGAGTTAATTCATACGGACAGCATTACTCTTTGCGAGAACACGCGACCTGGGCTGGTGGCCGAAGGCGAGCAAGTTCCCGGTCAAACTTATCAGTGGCGAAGAAACGGCGTAAATATTCCGGGCCAAAGCCAGAATGTCCTTTTCAAGTTTTTCACGGCCGCTGATGCCGGAACATATGATGTTGTAGTGGCTAACTCGTGTACGAGTCGCATCTCACCGCCAGTTGTTGTGAACGTGCAACCTGGCTGTAATGTGACACCTCTCAGCCAAAACATTCCCAGCACAGCTGGAACCGGAGTCTTGAATGTTACCGCTTGCCCTGAGTGCTATTGGGGCGTCACCATCTTTACGAATCCCAGCAGTTTTGGATTTAATCTGTTGAATTTTGGTGGACGTGGCAATGGTTCGTTGAATTTCACCTTCACGCGGAATCCATTTACGATCGCGCGCACCGTTGAATACGAAGTTGTTGGCAAGCGAGCTTTGATTACTCAAGACCCTGCAACAACTTTGACCGTTATCAACACCTCAACCGCACCCAATACGGGTAGTCTCATCGATGCAGTAACGATCGCAAACCAGACACCCGGCGATGAGGTACTAACATTCGATATCCCCGGCGCCGGACCACATGTCATCACCCTCTCGCAAACACTCTCACTTACGAGCAACCTAAAACTTGTGAACGATCGCATCGGAGATAAGTCGATCACGGTGCGACGCAGCCCTGCCCTGGGAGACTTTCGCGTCTTCGAAATTGGACCAAATGTAGATGTTTCGATCTCTGGAATAACCATTAGCGATGGACAGTTAACTGATCAACCTGGATCTGCAATCCTGAACAATGGCGGCAGACTATCGTTACGTAATTGCACCATCTCAAATAATAGGACTGATACAGGCGCGCCGGTTCAAAACAATGGTGGGATCGTCGAGGTGAACAATTGCACGTTCACAAACAATACCGGCAATGCGGGTGGCGCACTCGGTAATCGTCCGCTCAACGGAACAGCCGTGACGGTCGTTAACAACAGTACTTTCAGCGGAAACACAGCGGTCTTCGGAGGTGCTGTCCATAATTCACCTAATTCAATAGGCGGCGCGCCTGGTTATCTCATCGTTCGAAACTCAACCTTCTCAAACAACAACGCCGCCAGCGGTGCCTCCTTAAATAACAGCGGGGTTCTGACAACGATAAACACGATCTATCGCAAGAGTGCCACAGCTGGCGGCATTGTTAACTTTGGAACGTTCATCTCGCTAGGGCACAACCTTAGCGACGATGCTGCAGGTGGAGACGGAGGAACGGCCGCAGGCGGATTTCTCAACGGGCCCTTTGATATACGAAACACAAACCCGAGTCTCGGTCCGTTAGCCAACAACGGTGGACGGACACTTACTCATGCATTAATTGCTCCCAGCGCAGCGATCAATGGCGGCGATGACAGTGTGATGTCCGCGCCGCTTAATCTTTTAACTGACCAGGGAGGGTTTCTACGGAAGTCTGGATCGAGTGTAGACATCGGTGCTTCTGAAAGCGGATCGAGCCCTGGTCCAGCAGTTCAGTTCAGTTCCGTAAATTACTCTGGCGGCGAGGGCAACGGTCGAATCGAGCTGATTTTGACGCGGACTGGTGACAGTTCTGTACCTGTTAACGTCTCCTACGCAACCACGGATAAGGGAAGTGGAAATGGTTGCGATGCGGTGAGTGACTTTGCATCGAGTCGCTGCGATTACCTCAGTGCGCTCGGCACCGCGAGACTAAACCCCGGGGAAATGATCAAGGTAATTTCACTCTTAGTGATCGACGATGTCATTCCGGAGAATAGCGAAAGACTGTCTGTCGAAATAACCGACGTGAAAGGAGCGCGGGTTGGGCCTCAAAACAAGGCCGAGGTGACGATTACAGACAACGAGACAACTAATCCTCCCAATCCCATTTCCCAGCCAATCTTCTTCGTGCGTCAGAACTATCTCGATTTCCTGAATCGAGAACCTGACAGCAGCGGTTTGAGTTTCTGGACAAACGAGATTGCTTCGTGTGGGGCTAATCAACAATGCATTGAGGTCAAGCGCATTAACGTGTCGGCCGCATTCTTCCTATCAATCGAATTTCAGGAGACTGGTTATCTGGTCTACCGTAGTTACAAGTCTGGCTACGGAAATCTCAGTGGAAACCCCGTTCCGGTGACCCTCAAAGATTTTTTGCGTGACACGCAGGAGATCGGAAAAAACGTGGTGGTGGGTTCTCCAGGATGGCAGGCGCAACTCGAAAGCAATAAGCAAGCGTATGCACTAGCCTTCGTTAATCGTCCGGAGTTCATTGCAGCATTTGCGAGTGCTCTCACGGCAGATCAGTTTGTCACGCAAATGAACAACAACGCTGGGGGTGTGTTGTCGCCAGCTGAAAAGGCGAATCTTGTGACCCTGCTGGGCCCGACCCCATTTGATCCAGCGAAGCGTGCCCAGGTGCTGCGCGCAGTCGCCGACGATTCTGATCTACGAACTGCCGAGTTCAATAAAGCGTTCGTGTTGATGCAGTTCTTTGGTTACATGCGCCGCAATCCAAATGACTTACCGGATTCGAACTTCAGCGGCTACAACTTTTGGCTTGGCAAGTTGAACCAGTTCAATGGCAATTTTGTGAATGCAGAAATGGTGAAGGCGTTTATTGTTTCTGCGGAGTATCAGCATCGATTCGGACCTTGAAAGGGTGACGGGAAGAAAGAAGGACTGGGGCCCACCTGGTACTTTGTCGTTCCTTCTAATCACCACCTCATCAACTCGTCAACAGATCGAGCGCTCTCACGACCACCCACAGCTGATCGTTCGTGTACTGCGTGAACGTCCCATTCACGTCGTAATTCGGATCCATGAGGGTATTGTTCTCGTGCGTCAGACCAAACATGTGGCCCAACTCGTGTCTCAAGATTGAGACGATCTTTGCGCGGCGCTTTGGAAAAGGAAGGTTCTCGATCATAGACCCTTGCATCTTGATGATTCCGAGCTTGCGGCAACGCGTCTGGCTGTTGGGCACGAAATAAACCCCGGGTATGCCGAAGCCAAGCACTGACGGCTTGTCTTCCCAATCGTCCTTGATGATCGTGTAAGTCCGAACCGGGCCCAGCACTGGTTGTGCCAAAGCGTCTTGTCGTCGGCCGACAAACGTGAGTTCCGGGATACGGTTTGCCACCAGTAAATCGAGAACCGAATCGGTTGATGACTTAAACAGTCCGGTCGTCGTTAGGAAATAGATTGGAAAATCATTCACGTCGAAGCTATCGATCTGTGCTCGACTCGGAGTAATAGTCTCGTAGTTGACGGTGAAGTTGTAGGGCGCCAGGCCGGTCGCGATTGGCGGATCGAGACCAGGCGTGGTGTCGAGTCCGTTCAGAAACGTCTGTAGATCGTTTACCACCTCCGCCGGCGTTGCCATGTCATTTATGAACTGGTGCTGGTCAAATATTCTTACCTTGATGTTTCGATTGCCGCCGCCACCGCGACAGGGTCCTTGAATTCTCGCCAGGCGCTCAGCAATGCTCGGGGCGCCTTGGAATAATGCCGTTATAGACCTGGTTATCGAGCCCATCTTTTCGGTTCACGCTCCGTTAGGTTCTTAACAAAGGCCCTTGAGTAAAGTGTTGAATGATTCGCTGTGCGCGCACGCCATTCAATCCGGTGACGAGGTCGTTGAAACTCGTACCCGCAAAGTAGCGGTCGCGGAGTGCTTCGAGAATGCGTCCACAGAGACTGATGTTGCTCTTCGGGAATCGAATCATGCTAAACAGATCCAACAGTTTCTCTTCGTCGAGGGCAGCGAGTGCCTGGCGCAGTTCTTCGTCGGCCAACACACGCTGATCGTTTGCTTCAGGCAACTCAGTGAAGGTGAGCATGCCCAAGACCATCGCCAGCAGCGGCAAACGTATTCCGGAAACACCTGCGCCTTTTCCCGCGAGTGTCGCAAAATCAGAGCCTTCGCCGTTGAGTGACGCCGCCAGTTCCGCCAAATGTCGCTTGCGCTCCGATGCTGTTCGCTTCAGCGCCGCGTCAAACATCGTGCTGAAGACAAAACGCCGGAAGGCGTCGCCGGCTTCGGACGCCTGTAACTTGACGTCCTGGTAGTAAGGATTGTGATCGTTGATGAGTTCGCGCGCTACGTCGGGATTGGAGATGCCAGGGCCGGGTTGCTCAGTGATCTCTGCAATGAGTGTTTCCAGTTCGAGGTTGAGTGCGACCGTCTCCTGCGTCAGTGAAAGCGCTGCCAGCTCTGCGTTGCCTGCGCCGAGAATGCGAACTCGTAGAATCAGGCTGCCGAGACTAGCGGGCACGTGGGCGAACTCTCCGGCGTCTGTGTTTTGCAATACCGGCACGCCGCCGTTTTCAATGAGGGACCACTCGAATGATTGCGTCGACGATGCCAGCGACGCATCAGTTACATAGACAACGTAGACATTTTCGCGACCGACGACGAGCGGCGTGGCAATAGAGGACACGAGGGCGCAACCGCCGTCAGCAGCTACTACAGCTTCTCCCAGATCGGAAGCTTTAAAATTTGCCGGCAATCGACTTTCGGTTTTACGAACAGACACGGTCGTACCGGTTTCGTGAAGAGACAGTCAAAACACTTCTTTGGAGTGCGTGAAGAATTCCTGCGAATCTCAGCAACGCGACGTAGAGATGTCAGTACCTCACAAGCATGATCATTGTCAACGGCCACTGCTGCAGCGGCGGCTGAATTCCTGCCCGGCAGCCCGCTACGCCACAAACTTGTAACCGTGGCCGCGCATGGTGAGAAAATGTCGCGGCTCCTTCGCGTCGTCTTCCAGCTTCTGCCGCAACCAACCCACGTGAACGTCAACGGTGCGGGTCAGCATTCCGGTTTCATAGCCCCAAACCTCGCGCAGCAGTACATCGCGCGAAAGCGTAGCGCCGCGTTGGGCGATGAAGTAGGACAGCAGTTGAAACTCTCGCGCGGAGAGTTCGACCTGCTTACCGTTGCTAAGCACCTCGGTGCTCCGAAAGTTTACAATGACCGAGCCAAAGCTAAACGAGTCGAGCGGTTCCGCTGCGCTCGCCGTGGTCCGGCTACGCCGCAGCAACGCTTCCAACCGCGCCAGCAACTCGAGCGGCTCGAATGGCTTGCAAAGGTAGTCATCCGCGCCCAGCTTCAAACCCAGGACTTTGTCGATTACCTGGCCACGCGCCGTCAGCATCAGAATCGGCGTCGTGATACTTAGTTGCCGCAGATCACGGCAAACATCAAAGCCGTTTTTGCCCGGCAACATGACATCCAAAATGATCACGTCGAAGTTGCCTTCGCGGGCGAGCGCCAAACCCGTCAAACCATCGGCGGCCGTCTCAACGCGATAATCTTCCGCGTTGAGCAGGTCCGTCAGGGCCATCGTAATGCCTGAGTCGTCTTCAATCAGCAGGATCTTGTTTGCCATCGTCGCGGTGTCGTTTACAAGTTTAAAGAGTCAATCATTTCTCCACCAACGACTGAACACGGTAAACAGCCCCATAGAAATCAACACGAGCCCTGCGGGTAGGAAAATTTCACTTGGATTGCTTAGAAGAGAGTTTAGAAAGACGAAGGCGACACCTCCTCCGAAGAAAACAAAGGCGGCGACTAGGTATATTGGTTCTGTATTCCCGTTCCGCATGGTGAGAAACGTATACCTAATCCAGTCGGACCACAATATCCTTATCAGGCTAAAGTCACTCACAAAAATCCCACCACCCATTCAGGAAACCGGCAGATGCAACGTAAACGATGTCCCGTCACCTGGCGTTGACTTCACCGTCACCCTGCCGCCCAGCGCGCGCAAGTTACGCTCGACGAGACACAGGCCCAGTCCAGCGCCGCTGGTCATCGCCCCGGTCTCACTCTGTCCGCGATAGAAAGGCTCGAAGATATGCGGCAGATCCTTCGGCGCAATTCCGGGCCCGCGGTCAGCAACAGTGATTTGAACTTCCCTGCCCTGAATCCCTTGCGCGGCACACGCGCTTACACTCAACCACTTTCCTCGCGCGGCGTACTTCAGCGCATTCTCAAACAAATTCTTCAGGGCACTTTCCAACGCGGGACCATCAGTGAGCACCAGAGGCAGATCTTCGGCAAAGTGCTGCTCGATTTGCCAGCCATCCTCTGCAAAAGACACGGCGTACTCGGCCAAAGAGCGTTCGGCTATCTCAGTCATGTTGGTCGGTTGTGGGTCATAAACTCGACGACCCGATTGAATACCCGCAAAGCTAAGCATACGCTCGATCTGATTGATCAGCCGGCGCGCTTCACGCTGAATCACGTCGCCGTATTGTTGCACCCGGCTCGGGTCCTGGATCATGCCCTGCGCTAAATTGTAGCTCGTCGATTGAATGACGGTCAGCGGCGTGCGCAATTCGTGAGAGACGCCCGCCACGAACTCCATCTGCTGTTGCGCCAACCGGCGTGCGCGCACCGTGGCCAACATCAACATCACTGAGCTGCTGGCCAACAGCACGAGCATAATGAAACTGAAGCCGAGGATGTGTAGTCGGGCATTTTCGACCAGCGCTTCAATCGAACCGCCTTTGTTCTTCACTAGCAGCAGCCAGGCCGGGTCGGCGGCGCCTCCGCGATTGCCGCCGATCTCAGCGAGCGACATGCCTTGCGGGCCCGCCACAAACGGCGGTGGACCTTGACGACCCCGCTGCATCTCTGCATCGAGCAAGACAATGCCGGCGTCAACCTGCGACAACGACACAATCGTCAGCGTTGGATCCGAACCATAGATCATACTCAATGGGTCGCTGGCAACGACCGCTACCTGATAACGGGCACCAGTCCCGTAATGCCGCGTCACTAGTTCAGGGATCAGATACTGACGGAGATAGTCATTATCAACTTCAAGAAAACACCAGCCCCTCAGTTCGGGCACATGATCCGATCCCTGTGGGGCCGCCGGCTTGAGCGATTGCAGCAAGTCGCGCGGTTTTAGCGGCTGTTGTGATGGCGGCGATTGAATCATCGTGCCGCCGGTCCGCTGCCACTCTGGTGTGGGGGCACCGGTAACGAGTGGAAATATCAACACCGGTCTACCTTGAAAAAACTCAAACGCAAATCCATTCGGAAAAAGCGGAGGCTGGCCTCCGGGCAAACGCAGACGCTCCTCCAGAACGCGGCGATAAACGACAAACTCGTTGGGCCAATCTTCAGTTTTGAATTGGCTATCGCCCGCCTGCAGCCGTCTGAAGACGACTCCTTTGTCGCTTTGCGTGCCGATACTGACAGAGGCTAGTAGTTGCGGGCGGTCAGAAGTGCTGTGCCATCGTCGGGTAATCTCGATCATGTAGGGCTCAAACGCGACATCGTTTCTTTCGTCCGGCGACGGACGGAAGGAAGGCGGCAGTTGCAGCAAGGTATCTCGGAAATCTCCGCTGAAGTTCCGTAGCGTCCCCTTCATGGCTTCAAGGCCTTGTCGCCTGTGGGCCTCGCTCGCGAAGTCAATCCAGCGATACTGGAGCACGCCGGCGAGCACCGTGAGCAACAACACCGCCACGCAACCAGGTACCAGCCAATTTATTCTGACGCGTCTGACCCAATAGAACATCGCTCGCATTATAGCTTTCGAATTTGCTCACCGGCCTCGACTTCGGACCAAAACTTTACCTCGTCTTTACAAAACACTGATCACTTTACGAACCCTTTACATATCCACGTCAACCTTTCGCTTAGCATAGCCGTAGATCGTTGCAGTTCCACAAATCAAAAGGAGAACCAATGCGAAAACTAGCAATTCTAATGTGCCTTGTTGCGATGGCCGCCGTCGCGTTGCCGCAGGAGCCGCCGAAAACCGCCAGCGCTCAGTCTGACGCGAAAAAGGCTTTCGCGAAACTTAAAACCCTGTCAGGTTCATGGGAAGGAACTATCGGCGATTTGTCCACGCAGGTGACAATTCGCGTGACTTCCGCGGGTAGCGCGATCATGCACGATGCTCTTATGGCCAAGACTAATAAGATCACGATGATTTATCTGGATGGTGACCGTCTGTTCCTGACCCATTACGGCGGTGAGGGAAATCGGCCGCGCTTTGAAGGCAAGTTGTCGCCGGATGGAAAGAGCGTAGAGTTCGACTTCCTCGATGTCGCGGGGGGCACGCAGAGAGGAGTCTTGAAGCGCATGGTGTTCACTATTATTGATGAGAACCATCATACCGTAGAGGTGACCTACCTTCTGCCAGACGGTAAGTCGGTTCAGCCGCGCGGCGAATTTCAACGGACAAAATGACCGGGCCGAAAATTCACGATTTACTGGAGTACTAATGACATCCCGCATCACCTCGTCTTCTCCACGTTTCCTCGCCCGCATGACAGGTCTGTTCTTTCTGCTCACAATCCTGACAGGAATATTTGCTCAGGGCTTCGTCAGCGAAAGACTTATCGACTTCGGTGACGCTGCGGCTACGGCGACCAACATCCTGACGCACAAAGGCCTGTTTCAGTTGGGCTTCACCGTCTATCTCATCGAGATGGCGTGCCAGGTCGCGTCCGCAGTGCTCTTCTATCAATTGTTGAAGCCGGTAAACAAGACCGTCGCTATGCTGGCGCTCTTCCTGGAAATCACCGGCTGCATCATCAAGACCTTCGCCCGGGTTTTCTATATCGCTCCGTTGTTCGTGCTGGGACGCCCGGCGGCTTTGGAAGGATTCAGTGCGGAACAATTGCAGTCCGTGGCGCTCATTCTCCTTAAAGTGAATGATCAGGGCGCTGGTGCAGCTTTGGCATTTTTCGGATTCTCAACTCTCCTGGGCGGCTATTTGGTTTTCCGCTCAACGTTTCTGCCGCGCTGGCTGGGAGTTTTGTCGTTCATTGCAGGCATAGGCTGGCTGACCTTCCTTTACCCTTCGCTTGGATACCGTGCGTTTCCCATCGCCGCACTCTGCGGGCTGTTAGGCTCAGCCGCAACGATCTTTTGGCTACTTGTGTTTGGCGTGAATGAAGAGAGATGGCTCAAACAGTCGGCGTCAGGAGCTGGGTCTTAAGATGCGTTTGCCCTTATTAATAATTCACATTTGCGGTGGCGTCGTAGGGCTACTGTCCGGGGCAGCCGCAATGTCATTCCGGAAGGGTTCTCGACGGCATCGGTTAGCCGGTAACGTATTTTTCTTCGCGATGCTCGTCATGGGTTCAAGCGCGGCGTATCTCGGCAATGTTTTCGGCGGGCTATTCGCGTGTTATCTGGTGGCAACCGCGTGGTTGACCGCGAGGCGGCGAGAAGGGGAAACGGGTATTTTCGATTGGGCTACGTTTCTGTTTGCCTTGGCGGCCGGAGTTCTGTTCGTGACCCATGGCATAAGACTGGCTACGGGAGCAGTTGCGCCAACACCTGGAGTTCCTGTTGGAATGATCCTTTTCCTTGGTTTCGTGGTCCTGCTTGCTGCCGCGGGAGACCTTCGCATGCTCGTGCGCGGCGGCGCTTTCGGTAGACAGCGAATCGTGCGCCATCTTTGGCGCATGTGCTTTTCGTTTTTTATCGCTACCGGTTCCTTCTTTCTGGGCCAGCAACAGGTGTTTCCAAAAGCGTGGCGTGGAGCAGCCGTTTGGTTTGTTCCGGCGCTTCTGCCACTAGCAGCAATGATTTTCTGGCTGGTCCGAGTTCGTTTCACAAAGGCATACAAAAGAAAGTCCGTGCCAAGCAGTGGCGATGCTCACTCGTTGCCGACTTAGACTTTCGTTGTGGGCGTAAACCTATCGAGAGGAGACGAGCGGGCCAGCGCATAAACATTTTCATCCAACCGCTCGGATGAGGAGAACGATTATGAAACGCAGCGTTATGTTAACCATCACGTCTCTGCTCTCGATCCTCTTATTGACGTTTCACCTGTCCGACGACATCGTCCGTGGGTTTGAACCCGGCGGGGTCAAGAACATCACTGGGGTGCTCATGATGGTCGTCTGGCTGTACGGAACGCTGGTGCTGGCCGAACGGCGATCGGGGTACATCATAATCCTCCTCGGATCGATCCTTGGATCGGGCGTCCCCGTCGTGCACATGATTGGGAAGGGACTTGTCGGCGGCAGGATCGCCAACTCCAGCGGAATCTTCTTCTGGGTCTGGACGCTCATCGCGCTCCAGGTGACCGCAATCTTCTCCCTCATCCTCTCGGCACGCGGACTGTGGGGCCTGCAATGGCGCAAGCCCCGCAGTCACGCTGGCTCAATTGTCGACTGAGCCAATTCACAACAAGCCACGAATAGCACCTGAAACCCATCAGGCCGCTTCTTGAATTCGACTCTATTGGGAACTGTGTGTAGTCGGGTGGGATTGCGGGGCTACCCGAATCCTTTGTCGTATAGGGATGAGACGCCGGGGTGAGACTCTCGTTAGGGAGAGTCGGCAAGGAAGGGCTTAGCGGATTGCAGATGGGTTTTAAGCGCTATTGATTTGTAGGTCCAAGTTGTACTGTTGCAGTTTACGATAGAGTGTGCGCCTGTCGATGCGTAGCGCCGCAGCCGTCTTGATGTGGTGCCTGCCGCAGCGGTTGAACACTGCCAGAATGTGCCGACGCTCGACCTCAGCCAACGATGCATTGCTCGGAAAAGTGAGCACATTCGCATCATCTATCTCCTCGACATCCTCACCAAACATGTCCGCCGGAAGATCATCAATGCCCAGCTCCTCACCGCTTCCTATGGCAAGCGCGTACTCTATAGCATTCTCTAACTCGCGGACGTTTCCGGGCCAACTATAGTCGGACATGGCTCGGATCGCCTCCGGTGAGAATCGCCGTGGTTGATGGCCATTGCGCTCAGCATGGTGCCGCAAGAAATGGTCCACCAGGAGCTCGACATCCTCGACCCGCTCGCGCAGCTGAGGCACATGTAGCGGCACTACCCGCAGCCGAAAGTATAGGTCCGGCCGGAACGCACCGCTGGCGGTCGCCCCCTTGAGATTGGTACTGGTAGCAGCAATAATTCGGACGTCCACGGAAATGTTTTCCCGTCCTCCGAGCCGCCTTAGATGCCGCTCCTGCAAAACGCGCAGCAGCTTAGCCTGAGCGGAGAGGTTGAGAGTATCTACCTCGTCCAGAAATAGTGTTCCACCCGATGCTTTTTCAAACAAACCGCGACGTGTTTCATACGCACCGGTAAATGTGCCCCTCTGATGACCAAAAAACTCAGTCTCAAACAAAGTGTCGGGAATCGCTGACGAGTTAACGTCGACGAACGGTCCGTCACGACGGCCGCTGCCGTCATGTATGGCGCGCGCCACGAGCTCCTTGCCGGTTCCGGTAGCGCCCGTTATCAGCACGTTGCTGTCAATTGGGGCAATCCTTTGGATCGTCCTAAACAGCTGCTTCATCACCGGCGTCCGACCTATTAGGGCGGTCGTCATCGGTAGTCTTGACCTTGTGTTAGGCGCAGACTGAACTCTTGTATTTCCGGGGTCGGCTTCCGTTCCTACCTTACCGTTGACAATACCGCGAAGTAGATCACGGCGCCTCAGCGCTCCCTCTATCGAGCGGATCAGACCATCAAGCTGAAAAGGGTTTGCGAGATAAGGTTCTCTCAGTTGAGGTTTGTCGTCTGAACCGCTGCCATTGAAAGCAGCTATGACAATCTCTTCATTGGTCCCGCGAGCCTTTATCTGCCCGACTAGATCCACGGTGGCTGCTTGCAAACGTGAATCTACCAGGATGAGATCAAACTCCCGTTGTGCGGAGTAGTTAAGGGCCTCCAGGGCATTGGCGCACCACGCGACGCTGTGGCCTCGGTGGGAAAGGGCGAGCTCGACCTTCTGACAGCTTTCCTTCTGCGGCGCTACGAGGAGGACAGCCCCACATTGGGGCTGAGCAATTGAGGGGGGCATTACTCATTCTCCAAAAAGAGTCGTTCTGGGCTACTCTGACTGCGAGACTATTACACGACGAATCGGTGCCGAATCCCGGGTAAGAGCGGCAGGGAAATACGCATCCGATGGTGACTGGAAGATTGCACCAGCACTCGTCATCGCTGGTAATGAACCCGTCTATGAACGCGGCTTAACTGCTGGACAAGATGGCGTTAGCCCCTCTTTTGGAGGTCTGAAGAGCGTATTACGAGGGACAACAATGCGGCTTGTCGGGTTCATTGACCTTCGTCTATTTCGCACTCAGTGGCTAGGTACCTAGCAATTGGTAGACCAACCAAAAGAAGGCGAGCAATGAATTGGAAAGCAGAGTGTTTCGTCATTCGTTTCCAGAACCGCGACACTCTTGTGCGGGCAGATGTCTCGTATTCGGACTCGAATTCTAGAATTTGGACTCGCTTCTGCAGACTTGGCCCAGACTCCCCAACCCCGATGACTCATGTACGTTAAGAACATCACCGCAGCGCACCAGAGTGATCCGAGCCCCTCGGTCGTCAAGCCCTCCAGAGCCTGTCCCTCCTGCTCAAGCAAGGATGACTTTCGGCAGGGCGTCGCGCAGAACGGCGCCGACTTCGCAGATTACTAAGCCGCGGACGAGCCTAACTACACTCGCTTGGATTAATTAATAGGGGGCTTAGTCAGGAAGAAAGGAAGTCGGCAAGGCTATTTCTTGAAAGATCGCGTGGATGGGAGCGAAAGGAAGTTTTGTTGGAGGGGGAGAAGTGGAGACCAAGCGTAGCAGTACATGGAGAGGTTAGGCATTCAGGTAAGATGGGTGGAACATCAAGCTAAACCGACCGACTCTTTTGACTAAAACGGTGCGCCGGATATTGCTGGGCAAGTTGGCGAGCGGAAAATCTAAGGCATCGTGACCAATCAACCAAACAGTGAAGAAGAAGGTAACAACTGACCTTCTCTTTTTGAAAAACTGTTATGAAAAACTGTAAGAATTCGCATTATTTATCCACCGTTTCCTAGTTTTCCTCCACGTAATAACTCTTGAACAATTAGCCACGCGGGCCTATCCTTCTCCCGAAGCGAACCAGCTTCGATTTCTTGCCTCGATTACACCGAAAAGGCCCCCCTTCTGAAGAGGAGCGCTGTGTTTAGGTCTGTGGCATAAGCTCAGGGTCACGACACACAGGGCGGCTCTTGTTGAAAGTCGGAAGCATACTTAGAGGTATAGACCGAAAGGTAACTTTCGTCATTGCCAGGTCAGAGTCAGCTTTCACGTGAAAGCTAATTCATCAGAAGTCTGAAAAGGGTCTTATGCAGAATCAACCAGCGACCACAATTCTCACGCGCTTTTGTAGCTCGATGACACGAGTTGTCTTGGCACACCGTTCTATTTCCTTTGTCCTACTGCTTTTGTGTTCGGCTCTTATTCTCGTACTTGTTAACGAACATCGAACCAACGCCCAAACAGCCGCTGAGTCGAGACGCCCACCGTTGGTTACGATGCCTATCTTTCAAGCAGGTCTTCCAGAGGGCTTGCGAAACCTGCTAGCCAATGCGGCCAAACCGCCTTCATCGAGCGAACCATCCGTCAACGCACCGGTC
>JAMQPI010000620.1 GCA_023717565.1 Pyrinomonadaceae bacterium
GCGATCGTTTCCTTTGAATCCTTGAGCAAGACATCGGTCAGGAATTCAGTGAGGGCCATCATCTTCCGGCCACAAAGAACAACGTCATAGACATTGCCATGCAGGACAAACATCGAAGCCTCGCCGCGCAAATAGCGGCGCCGCAAATCTTCGGCCCACACGGGAAGCAGTCGCGGCTCACTCATATGTTTAGATCCTTCAGGCCCAGGGGATTCAATATCCGTTCAGTGTCGGCGGCGGTCTGTTTGATCGACTCGACGCCGTCAAGCAGTTCATCGAGTTGCCCGGTCAATTCCTGCGGCGATTGCATCGTGACAATCTGATCGGCAATCAATTGAAAAGAGTTCTCGATCAGATCGAGTTGTCCGCGCGCCAGCGTCAGGTAGTGGTGAATCTCCTTCATCTTGTCAAAGCGTTTCATGATCACTGCGAGATTCTTGCGGGCGATGTCCGCTTCCGAGTTCCGTTTCTCCGGAGCGGTGCCCTGAACGCTGTCCTGACCTTTGACGATTCCTTCCCAACGCCGCCGGTCTCTTTCGAGTTCACCCAGATCGATCGAGTTCAGGTAGGCCTCATAACGCCCGCACGTCTTAGCCATTTCCATGAACGCTTCCACCAGACGATCCGTCTTGGTGAGTTCGGTGCGCAACAACTCGCCGGTGAATGAAGGGTTCTGCGCAGCCAGACTATTAATCTCCTGCTGCCGGGCGAATAAGTCGACCACCCGCTCGCGATCCGCCTCATCCAGACTCTGAAGTCGCGCAGCCCTCGCAGCCTGTTCCTGTGCCTGTTGTTGCTCATCGAACGTCGGGTCCCAGAGCCATTCCTGGAGCTTCTTCGATCCAGGCGCGTTCACCACCCAAAGGACTTCAAGGCCGACGACGATCACGGCCAGTAAGGGATTGAGAGTCAGCGCTGAGGCAGCCAGGCCACCAGCGAGGAGCGAGAGGTTGTAGGGATTTGCAAACGCAGCTTTGAGATAAGACCGCTTTTCGTAAATCTGCTGCTTGATGAAAGCCTGAGTCGCGCCGACCGTATCATCGCGGAGCGGTGTCACGTTGACGGGCACGCCATCTTTCCGCAAGGCGGGCGGCGGCGGCTTAGTCAAACCCTGCTTTCCCATGGTTCCCATATCTTACGGCTTCGGAGCATAGATCAAGTCGAGCAATTGTTTTTCGACGGCTCGAAACTCCGGCGCTGATTTTAGTGCGATGTCGTGGACGGTGAACTCGGGCACATCCACCTGATGCAGAATCCTCGCCGGGCGCTGAGATAGCACGTAGATGGTGTCGGCCAGGTAGACTGCCTCGGACACATCATGAGTGACAAACAGAATCGTATTGTTCTCTGCTCGCGAGATATCAAGGAGCAGACTCTGCATCCCCCAGCGAGTTTGTGGATCGAGCGCGCCAAACGGTTCGTCCATTAACACCACACGCGGATTGTTGACCAGGGTTCTGGCTATCGCCACGCGCTGTTTCATGCCGCCGGAAAGGTCTTTCGGATAACGACTAGCGAAATCCGCCAGCCCCACCGATTCCAGAATTTTGTCTGATACCTTGCGCCGTTCTGTTTTGCCAACCCCTTTCAGTTTGAGACCGTATTCGACGTTCTCGCGCACTGTGAGCCAACCAAAGGAAGTGTAAGCCTGAAAGACCATACCGCGATCTCGGCCCACGTCAGTCACCAGTTTGCCATCAACGAGCACTTCTCCTACCGTCGGTGTCAGCAGACCGGCAACCGCCTTCAGGATTGTCGACTTGCCACAACCCGACGGTCCAAGGAACACGATGATTTCGCCCGCGTCCGGCAAGTCGTAAACGTCAAAGGAAACATCGCGCACCGCTTCCGTACTATTGCCCCGGCGATCAATATACGAAACGCTCAAGTTCTGCACTCGCAACTTTGGCGGCGCGCCGCCTTGATCCGCATGATAAGTAACATGCGGCTGGCCCTTTGGTTCGCCGAGGTCAACGGCAATTGTGCCCGGTTCGCCGGCTTGGGGAAGCGTTTTCGGACCCTCGTGTTCGGACATAGTTGGCTTGTTTCTACGACGCTTCACGCCATCTGAAGAGCATTCCGGAAGTCAGGCGAATGAGAAAGTCGGTTATGAGGCCGATGCCACCGATAACGAGCAGCCCGGCAAAAGACCACGATGCTTTCTGATGTGTGCGTGCCAGTTCGACCATGTAGCCCAGTCCGCGTTCCGGGTTGACCGCTTCGGCAAGAATTACGTAAGTCCAGGCAATGGCGTTCATCACGCGAAAGCTGTCGAAGATCTCCGGCAGCGCGGCGGGCAAAAGTACGGTCCTGACTACCTGAAACCTCGTCGCTCCCAGGGTCAAAGCGGTTTGCACCAACTCTTCAGGTACGAGCCGAATAGCAGTAACGACCACTGGCAAGAGATAGACAAAGACGCCGAGAAAAAGAAAGGCGATCTTTTGTTTTTCGTAAATGCCGAACCAGAGGATCAGCAGGGGAATGAACGCGGAGATCGGCATATACCGCAAAGGGGCCATGATTGGCTCGAAGAACCGATTGATAGGATCGAACGCACCCATCAATACACCCAGCGGGAGTGCCAGAGCCGAAGCCAAGAGGAAAGCTATCGCAATCCGGCGGGTAGAAACCAGGATCGCGGTGGCCAAATCGTACTGAATAAAAAGTTGCAACGTGCCGCGAACGACTTCCGTGGGCTTAGGCAGAAAGCCCGGCTGCACCAGATTCCCGTACGTCAATCCACACCAGGCGCCCAGAACCAGCGCCGGTGCCACAAAGCCGAGCACGAAGGCTGTCTTCCTGGGCAGAGGTGAGCGAATCGAGAAGAGGCTGCTTTTGCGGGTGGACATATAAGGGATTGTCCGTGGTCAGTTGTCCGTAGTCAGTTGTTTGTGTTAGTCAGTTTGAGCCTCTGATTGAACAGTTCAGCTTGCGCTGCGAATAACAACTAACCACTGACCACTGACTACGGACCATTTAACTTGTCGCCAGGATGACCTTAATATCCGTCCGGCGATTTTGTTGCCGCCCGGCTTCAGTGGTGTTCTCGGCGATCGGATTACCTGAGCCGCGCCCGATAGTCTGGAAGCGCGTCGGCGGAATGTTCGGGAAGTTTTTGACGATATAGTTCTTGACCGACTGCGCACGCCGCTCAGAGAGGGTCAGGTTACCGGTAGACGAACCGGTGCTGTCGGTGTTCCCTTCGACGCGAAGAATAGTGCTGCCGAACGAAGTCATCGTCTCACCCAACTTGTCGAGCAACAGGTACGATCCCGCCATGATCTCGTCCGAGCCGGGTGTGAACTGAATTTGAATCTGTTGATGGAGAATCGGAACGTCCTTCGCCGAGGGCGCCTTGGCCACCACTGGAGCCTCTTCGACCTTCTGGCCTGGATAACTCGCCGCGATCGCCTGCAGGAAGCGCGTATCGGCCCAGCCTTTCGCGTCCACGCTCTTCGTTACCAGGCCCTTCTTGCGCCAGATAACGAACGCAGTGTCGAACAGAGTCTCGTAATGCGCCTTCGGTCCCGTCAGGCCGTAGAACTGCGCATTGTCGGCGTATGGCGTGAGCTTCAATCCGGACAACATGCCAGAGACGGTCTCGGTGTCGAGCTTGAGGGCCTTGGCGACTATCTCATAAGACGAATTCGGATCGTTCTTGATCATCTCGATCCCGTCGAGCCATCCCCGCACGAAATCACGAACCGTCTCCGGCGCCTGATTAATTACATCCTGCCGCGCGCAGAGCGTGTCGGCGATGATATTGGTGGCGGCAGCCGTAGAGACGAGTACGTGTGCTTCGGCTCCGCGCGCAGTAACCGCCCCGGAGAGATCAGGTTCCCACGTCACGGCGGCGTCAACTTGTTTTGCGGTGAATGCGGCGGCGGCGGCGGGCGCGTCAGTCGTAAAGATAATGTTTTTCTCCACAGTTGCCCGATCTTCCGGTGACAGCCCAGACTGGGACAACAGGTAGAGAAGCAGGAAGTGTGACGGCGTGAACTGCGTGCACGAGATCTTATGGCCTTTCAAATCCTCCACAGATTTGATCGAAGCGAGCGCGGCAATGCCGTCGCCTCCGCGCGACCAGTCTTGCATAATAATAGACTTGGCCTGCTGGTTCTGCTCGGCGAGGATGGACGCTTCACGGGCCCAGTTGTCTACGGTGTTCCACATGATGTCCACTTGACCAGTGCGAAACGCCGCCAGTTTGGCCGCCGGGTCTTCGAGCAGTACAAATTTCACGTCGACACCGTACTTAGTTTTGTAGTGCGAGCCCGCATTTGGATCCATACCATTATTGAAAACGATACCCGGTGCGTGGCCAGCCCAGGTGTTGATGCCAACCACCAACGGCCGGCTTAACTTGCCGGTGCCGACTGAAGTCGCATTGACGCCGGTTGAACCCATATTGCGCGACGGATCACCGGGAGCGCCATTCAATCGATCGAAGTCACCCTTCGAGTCGCCGCCTTCGGCCCTTTCACCGCCGGCCCACTCTTTGATCGCCGCGCCCTTGTAATGCCAGGTCGCAAACCCGATCACGCCGAACACCACGATTGCAATAAAGGCTTTCGCCAGGGGAGTTAGTTTCATAGTTACCTCATAAAGGAAATTCGGATTGGGGATTTCGGATTTCGGATTTAGAAGAAAACTACTCTTGGATTTGTAAATCCGAAATCCGCAATCCGAAATCCGCAATCCGCAATCCTCACATTGTCTTATTACTCTGAGCACTCTGCTGGGCAGCCTTCTTAGCTTTCAGTTCAGCGAGTTGCTGTTTAGCCTGGACGTCGCCGGTTTGATTACGAAGTGCGGCCAGCCGGGAGTCAAGTGATGATTCAGACAGCTCTTTGCCCAGGTTCGCTTCGGCAATCGTCGTTTTGATATGTTGACGCACATTATCCAACGCCTTGACTTCCGCATCCACAGACAAGCCGTCGAGTTGTTCCTGCACCTTGATTCGCGCCTGCGCCGACTGCATCTTGGCCAGCATAGAATCGCGCTCGCCCTGCAATTTCCTGATCTCAGTTTGCACGCCTAACAAGGATGACTTGGCAGAGTCGGCATCACCGCGCGCCGACTCCATCTCTGCCTTTAGATCCGTGACTTCCGCAGTCAGGGTGTTCTTCTTCTGGATCAGTATGACGGCTAAATCATCCTGATTGGTGGAGACGGCCGTATCCAGCTCCGCTTCGGTTTGGGCCAGCTCGGTGGTGGCGCGTTTGTAACGTTCGTCTATATCCTCGCGGCGGCGGATGATGCCGGCGGTGGCGGTTTTCAGTTTCGAATATTTCGCTACCATCGAATTAATAGCGTTCTCATAGGCAATTTCGGGATGCTCTTTTTCGATGTCCGAAATCCAAAGCGATAGGAAACCCTTCCAGAGATTAGCCAAACGTTTGAACATAGGTTTTCTTCCTTTTCGTTAAGTAGACGGGGTTGCCGCCTGGTCTGAAGGATCGTGGAGTTTCGGCGAAGCTTTAACTACGCGAGCGACCGTGTCCCGGCCAAAGAATTCCAGTACCTGCTGAATCTCAAGCTTCTTATCGTTGCAGACCTTAATCAAATTCTGCTGTTCATCAACACTTTGCTGCATCACGCCGCGTATGTTTTTGATTTCCTCTTCGTATTGCTTGATGCGGGCATCCGATTCCTGAATCAGCTTGTCGTTGTCCGCCGCTCCGTTGCGCGTATAGCCGTCAAGTGCCTGGATCTCTTCGACGCTGGCCTCAATGATTTTTTCAATCGGCACACCAAAGGCTTTGAGTGAAGCCTCGACGATCTGCTTCTTCACCGCAGCATCTGTGCCAGCGGGCAGGCTGCGCAGCAACTCTGTGGTTCTGGCTACGCGCTGCTGCTCTTCTCCGTCAACTCCGGCAGCCGCGAACACCGCGCCAAAATCAACCTGGCCGCCACTAGGAGGTGGTGGGGACGTCTTAAAAACTCCTTGCGTCGGAGACGGAGTCGCGTAATCTTCGTGACTCGGCGACGAAGTCTCCTCCGCGGCAGCTCGTATTCGGCCATCGACTTCGATCCCTGCTGCCCCGGTCGGTTCCTCCTGTTCTATGAACCAACCGGCGACAGTCGATCCCCATCCTTTTTTGTCACTCATAGAAAGATTTCCGTAAGTTGTCAGTTGGTCTTTGATCTTGGGCCTTTGGCCTTTGATTTTGCGACGGTGATCTTTGGTAAGTGAATCCAGCGTCTAACTTCGGCATAAATCGGCAGACCCAAGACCTGCGCAGAGTTTCGCGGAACCGGACCTACAAAGTCTTGAAAAAGCGGGGACATCTTAGCATATGTCTCTGTGGACGAAACGGTGGCAGGACACCGTTCGCCCAGGTAGGGCCAGGTCAAACAGGGGCATGCAGTCCGGATAGGATCGTGCTGGATGACTGGTGATCACTGAGGAACAAGTTTCCCCTTTCACCTGTTGAGGGCCTTGATATCGTTTTCTTTGCCCAGGAATCTCCAAATAAGACAGGCAGCAGGTTACACCTAGCGGGACAAAGTCAGACCTATTATAGTAAAACCGAAGCCGACACCTACCAGTGACCAGGTTGAATGACAGAATCTAAGCTGACCAAATCTCTTCAAGTGCGAGTCGCTGATGCGGCTGACGCGCAAAAGATCACCTTCATCATCAACCTATCATTCTATCCAGCCGAGGGTTTCTTCGTTGAAGGAGATCGGATCAAGTTGAAGGAAGTTGTTGACTCTCTGAACACCGGCAAATTTTTGCTCGCCGAAGATGAAGGCACGCCCATTGGCTGCGTATACGTCGAGCCGCGCGGTGAGCGAGCTTACCTCGGATTACTGTCCGTCGATCCGTCCCGCCAACAATCCGGGGTGGGGTCTCGGCTGATGGATGCCGCCGAGGAGTACTGCAGTTCTCTTGCCTGCCGTTTTATGGACATCAAGATGGTCAACCTGCGAGAGGACCTGCCCGGTTTCTACCAAAGACGAGGATACGTCGTGACTGGAACCTCGCCTTTTCCCGAGCACATAGAGACGAAGGTGCCGTGCTACTTCATCGATATGTCGAAACCTTTGGGGTTCACGGGGGAAAAATCCGAGCTGAGAAAATCCGCATCAGACCAGTAACACGCTATGGCAGATGACTATCCATTTATCAGACAAGTCCATTCCCCGATCACCGAATACCAGCTTCGTCCTTTGGACCCGCGCTGTCTGGTAGTGCAGTTTGATTCACCACTGTCCGACAACGACTTCAGTAGACTCTCACGATTTCTCAAAGGGTACCCGAAGGTCCCGCTGCGAATCTATGGACACTACAGGCAAACGCCTGACCTGTCCTTCCTTTCCCAGTTCCCGTTCCTTCAAGGTTTTCAGGCCGATGTTTACCAGTTAACAGACTTGGACGGACTTGCATTCCTCCCCGATAGCCTCGAATTCCTCGGGCTCGGCCAAACAAAACGTAGACTCTCGCTCAAGCCTCTTGCGAGGTTCAAGAAGCTGAAGGACTTGTTTCTAGTAGGACATACTAAGGACTTTTCGATCATCAGCGAGCTCACCGATCTGGTTAAGTTAAATCTGCGATCGATAACGCTGCCGAACCTCTCTCCGCTTCTACCTCTTCGCCAACTGCGCAGTCTCGCGCTTAAGCTTGGAGGAACCAAAGATCTGTCACTCCTTCCGGAACTCAACAATCTGCGGTATCTCGAGCTATGGATGGTCAAAGGCCTTACGGATCTGGGTCCGGTCAGTCAACTGCATCAGCTCCGCTACCTCTTCTTGCAGGATCTGAAGCAGGTAACTCGGTTGCCGTCATTCACTCAGCTGCGGAAGCTTGAACGATGTACTATTGAGAATCTTAAGGGACTAACTGAGTTGTGCTCGATCGCTGCTGCCGAGAGCTTGCGCGAGCTTTGCGTGGTCAACATGCCACAGATTCCGGTTTCAGGTTTTGAATGTTTCAAGAATCACCCTACTCTTCGGGAAGCGAGCGTCGGGCTGGGAAGTATGCGGCGGAACGCCGAGGTGACCAAAATGCTTGGCCTGCCTCCCGTGTCTAACATAAAGCCAATCGCAAGCTACGTGTACGATGATTGAGGTGGAATGAGCGATCAGCACAGAAAGAGTGCTCTGCCAATGAATCATATTGTTCTGTTAGGCGACTCAATCTTCGACAACGCTGCCTATGTAAATGGTGGTCCTGCGGTAATTCAACAGTTGCAGGCAAAGCTGCCCGAACGCTGGAACGCCACGCTCTGTGCTGTCGACGGCAGCATGGTGCAGGACGTCCACGACCAACTTTCCCGGTTGCCGAGGGGCGCTACTCACCTGGTGTTGAGTGCCGGCGGGAATAACGCACTGGACAATGTCAACATTCTCAGTGAAAGGGCGCAATCGACCGCCGAGGTCCTGAACCGCTTAGCCGACGTAGGAGAACGATTCCAACAGGAGTACAGCGAAGTGTTGCAGCACGTCTTAAGCTACAGACTGCCGACGGCAGTTTGCAGCGTATATTATCCGCGACTTCCCGATCCACAGCTCCAGAGGTTGGCTGTGACGGCGCTGGCGATCTTTAACGATGTGATTATCAAAGAAGCGTTTCTAGCCGGCGTGCCGCTGCTGGATTTGCGGCTGATCTGCAATGAAGCGGCTGACTATGCGAACGAGATTGAGCCGTCTGTTGCGGGTGGTGAAAAGATCACCGGCACGATCCTAAAGGCGATCGCCGAACATGACTTCCTGCGGCAACGTACAGAAGTGTTTAAGTGAACTTCAGCTACGCAGTCCACGCAGCGCGTATCTCAAGAAATGTGCGGAAAGACCCCGTTGATTTTAACGCGCTCCTCTTGAAACTCATGTCCAATCTTCTGTCTCCGGTTGTTCGCGGAGAAGATTTTTCGTTCCCTTGTCGAAAACAGGTGGCCTCGTTCGTTATCTAGGTGAGACAAGACTTTAAGGTCAATCAGAGACCAAGGAGCGTCAAATGCCAACTTATCTACTGTTCTTACACGAAGATCCTTCAGTCTTCGCACGAGTTAGCCCCGAAGAAATGCAGGCGATAATTCAGAAGTATTCCAGCTGGAAACAAAGAATGATGGAGGCGGGAGCCCTAACAGGTGGCGAGAAACTGCAGGATGGAACGGGCAGAGTGTTGCGGCGGACCGGCGGCCGAGCCTCAGTAATCGACGGTCCCTACACCGAAAGCAAAGAGGTCATTGGAGGCTTTTTTCAAATCCGAGCCGACAACTACGAACAGGCCGTCCGGGCCGCGAGCGACTGTCCGCACCTTGAGTACGGCACGATCGAGATCCGCGAAGTCGAGCCTGTGAATGCTTCGCCCACTTGAGGGACGTTGTGAAAATGCGCGATCCAGTGCGAAGCCCGCTCCGGAGAGCGGCATCTTCTTAGGCTTTTGGGTTGACTCCGTAGGAGTGAGATGTTTATAGCCCGGGACACAATGACTATCCCTTTGCCGTTCGGGGGGGCGGAATGATACTTGATGAGTACCTGCCAAGTTGAGTTCCGCCCTTCCGAACGGCGCTGGTACCGTTGAGCGTTGAGTTCTATAGACATTAGACCCCTGCGGGGTTTGAAACCTGGACTGATCGACCAACTTCTATTTTCATAAGAGGCTTGGAAGAAGGCGTAACAATGAAAAACTCAAACTTCAAGAACCGCACGCTGGGTATCGCAGTCTCTCTGTCGATGCTCTTATTCTTTACCCACAGACTCGAGGCGTCGATGACTGACGCCTTTTTGAATCGTCTTGAAGGCAACTGGCAAGGTGAAGGCAAATCAATGGGCACCTCAGCCCGCATGCAGATGAAGTGGGAATGGGTGCTGGGAAAGAAGTTCCTACGCTTGAGTCTGAAAAACGAAATGCAGGGCGCCACTGGCAACACGGCCTTCGAAGGACACGCCTACTACCGGTTGTCAGGCGGAGGAAAGTGCGAAGGGAAATGGTTTGACTCACGGGGCGCGTCCTTCCCAATCAGCTGCAACATAGAGGGTGAGGCGTTGACTGCGCTATGGGGCACACCCGAACAAGAGCAAGGAAAGTCGGTCTATAGTTTTCTGGAAGCGGGCAAACTTGAAGTTGTGGATTCGGTGATGGACAAGAGCGGTAAGTGGAAAGAGTTTGGACGGTTCGTCGTGGTTCGTCAGTAGTCCCACATCGCTGCGGCAGTAACTGGCAAGTTCGGATTCTTAGATAAGATTCTCAGAGGAGAGTTCTGGATGGTGTACTTTACTCGAGAGTATCAGGCGTTCTTTCATCAGCTGGCCAAAAACAACAGCAAGGCCTGGTTCGATTCAAACAGGAAGCGATACGAAGAACACGTGAAGCAGCCGTTTGCGGCATTCGTAGAGGTGATGCTTGACCGAATCAAGGCGGAGGATCCGGAGATTGAAATAGCGGCAAAAGACGCCATCTTCCGCATCAATCGAGACATCCGATTCTCCAAAGAAAAATCTCCGTACAAAACCCACATGGCAGCCAACGTGTCGAAGCAGGGTAGAAAATCCAAAGAGTGGCCTGGCTTCTACTTTCAGTTCTCTGCCGATCGGGTTACCGTTGGCGGCGGCACCTACGTGACTGAGCCGCCGGCCCTTTACAAGATCCGCAAAGCTGTCATTAAGAATCTGCCTTCATTCCAGAAACTCGTAACGGCGAAAGCCTTCACGTCAAAATATGGTTCGCTGCAGGGCGAAAGGAACAAGATGCTGCCGCCCGAATTTAGCCAGTGGGTCATCAAAGAACCGCTGGTGGCGAACAAACAGTTCTACTTCATGGCGGATCTGGACGCCAGCGTCTTGCTGGACAAGGCCCTGCCGGACCGCTTGATGAGTTACTACCGAGCAGGCAGCGACATCAACTCTTTCCTGAAACGCGCGCTGACATCCAAGTGACTTCGGCGTATTGACCATGCAATCCAACGGACAACCTGACGCTCACTTGCTCGTTGCACATCTCTTCCGGCACCAGGCAGGAAAGATCGTTGCGACCTTGACACGCTTGTTCGGTTCGCGCTACCTGGAACTCGCCGAAGACGTAGTGCAGGACGCATTGGTTAAAGCCCTGCAACAATGGCCCTTCACGGGAATCCCTGAAAACCCTGCTGGTTGGCTCACCCTCGTTGCCAAGAACCGTGCACTGGACTTGCTGCGTCGCGATTCATCGCTTGAACTCAAAGTCTCCGAACTCGAGCGTTCCCTAACCCAATCATCATCCGTCGCTGGTAGCTCCAGCGAGAGTGAAATGGATGATCAGCTCGCCTTGATGCTGATGTGTTCGCATCCAGCGCTGACGATTGAGGGTCAAGTGGCCTTAACTCTCAAGCTGGCGTGCGGGTTTAGTACCGCTGAGATCGCTCGTGCTTTTCTTACGCCTGAGGCCACCATCGCGCAGCGTTTGGTTAGAGCAAAACGCCAGATCCGTGAACAGGGTATCGACATTGAAGCCGCCGACACCAAGCTGATGCCAGAACGGCTTGAGAGTGTACTGCGGGTAATCTACCTACTATTTAATGAAGGTTACGGAGCAACCAGTGGCATTGAGCTTGTTCGTGCCGATCTGTGCGGAGAGGCAATCCGGCTCTGCACCCTGGCCCTGCATCTTGGTCCTCGGTTGCCTGCGGTTCACGCGCTGCTTTCGCTCATGTTGTTGCAGGCTGCGCGACTCCCGGCGCGCACACAGGACGACGGGACGCTGGCCGTGCTGGCTGAACAGGATCGTTCAATGTGGGATCAGCGCCTGATCGCGGGCGGCTTGCGTCATCTGGCGAGCTCGGCCGCCGGGGATGCCTTAACCGTTTATCATCTGCAAGCCGAGATTGCGGCGATTCATGCGACGGCAGCGAGTGATCTCGATACCGACTGGGCTCGGATCGCGGCATTATATGAGCAGCTCTATGTACTCGAACCAACACCAATCGTAGCGCTCAATCGTGCGATCGCCAGGTCGCGCTCAGAAGGCCCCCTTGCTGGAATTCGTGCTCTCGAAGAGATTCGGTCACATCCAGCCCTGCGCCAGTATCACTTGTTCGCAGCCGTGGGTGCCGAATTTTGGAAGCAGCTCGGAGATCTTCCACGCGCCGCAGACGCATATCGGACTGCTCTTTCCTGTCCCTGCTCCGAGCCAGAACGTCGATTCCTGGAATCACAGTTACAGCTAATTGAAACCTGTGAAACCAGTAAACGCTTGTGATTCCTGTTCTCTCCCCTCACCCGAAATCCGCAATCTGAAATCCGCAATCCGAAATTTCCGCACATTTAATCTCTGGAGTGCGGCGGCAAGGCTTTGCGCGACGCCGCTTTGGTTACGAGGAAGGCTGAATTCGCCAAGAATGATCCAAAGCGGC
>JAMQPI010000254.1 GCA_023717565.1 Pyrinomonadaceae bacterium
GTCCGCCTACTGCTCCTGCTTCCTAGACTCCCGCGCTACCCTGAGAAACGCTCTGGCCGCGTGCGACAAAGTTGCGCCCTTGCGATAAATCAGATGGATTGCCCTTTCGAAACGCATTTCCCGAACAGTTAGGGCTACCACTTGTTTGCTCGCCAGCTCCGCCCGGGCAGTTAAGCGCGGGACCAGCGCGACACCCATTCCCTGCTCAACAAGTCTCTTGATCGCTTCCAACGTCGGCATCTCCATCGAGATGTTGAGCGGAGTTTTGTACTTCTCAAAGGTACGCACAACTTTCTCGCGATAGGGTGAAGGCACATTGTGAGCAATAAACGACTCCGCTCCCAGCTCCTGCACCGAAACAACTTCTTTGCCGGCGAGCGGATGATCCGGCGCGACGATCAAGGCCAGCTCGTCAGTCATCACCGAAACAGAAGCGATCGCCGAATCATTCGGCTTGTATGAAACGACGCCAATCTCGATGTCCCGCCCCAGGATCTCTGATGGAATGCGGCTGGCCAGACTTCGCTTCACTTCTACCTTGATGTGTGGATGGCGTGAGCGGAACACCGGGACTATCGGCAGGAGGTACATTACCGTGTATTCATTGGCGCTGAGGGTTAGTTTTCCCCGCTGCAGATCCTTCAATTCCTTGATGGCGGTATGCGCGCCCTGGCGCAAGTTGAGCATCTGTTGCGCAAACTCGTGGAGCACGCGACCCGCGGCGGTTAAGGTGCCGTCCTTGGACGATCGGTCAAAAAGTGGCTCCCCCAGCTCCAGTTCCAGGCGGCGAATCGCCTGACTCACTGCCGGTTGGGTGCGATGCAGGGTCTGAGCAGCGCGCGAAAAACTCTGCTCCTGAGCAATGGTTACCAGCACTTCCAGCTGATTAATGTCCATCGTTCCTCACCTCCCGTTATGAGCCCGGTCCGCCCGGGTTATCGTATCATAATAAGTTATCCTTCCATAAAGATAATAACTTTGACTTTGGCCCCCGAGGCACCTAGCATTGAGTGTCTTAATCTCGGGAGGAGCCCCAATGACCAAAGAGCGAATCGCCATTTTCGACACGACTTTACGGGACGGTGAACAGAGCCCGGGATGTTCTATGAACCTGGATGAGAAGCTGTTGATGGCCCGGCAATTAGAGCAACTCGGCGTTGATGTTATCGAAGCCGGCTTCCCAATCGCTTCCGAAGGCGACTTTGCGGCGGCCCAAGCTGTCGCTAATGCTTGTCGCCAGGTAACGGTTGCCGCACTTTGCCGCACCTCTGAGCAGGACGTAGCGCGAGCGGCCGAGGCACTCTCTGGAGCCGCGCACCCACGCATCCACACATTTGTTGCGACCTCCGACATTCACCTTGAACACAAGCTGCGGAAGACTCGCAGCGAAGTCCTGGAAATGACTCGCAGGTCCGTGCGGATGGCGCGCAACTTTGCCGAGGAAGTGGAATTCTCAGCTGAGGACGCAACTCGGAGTGACGTGGACTATCTGTGCGAAGTCTTCGCGGTTGCGGTCGATGAGGGAGCCACCATTCTGAACGTTCCTGATACCGTTGGCTACACGCTGCCGTCCGAGTTTGCGACCCTGATCTCCACCGTTCGCGAGCGCGTGGTGGGCGACAAAGCAGTGACGATTAGCGTTCACTGTCATAACGATCTAGGTCTGGCAGTTGCCAACAGTCTAGCGGCTATTGCTGCGGGCGCGCGTCAGGTTGAATGCACGGTCAACGGCATCGGCGAGCGGGCGGGGAATGCTTCGCTGGAAGAGTTAGTAATGGCTATGCACGTTCGTTCAGATCAGTTGTCATACGAAGTAAACGTCAATACGCGAGAGCTCTACCCAACCAGCCAGCTACTCTCAGAGATCATCGGACTCGAGGTGCAACCTAACAAAGCGATCGTGGGCCGCAACGCCTTCGCTCACGAGGCCGGCATTCACCAGCATGGCGTAATTAACAATCCATTGTGCTACGAAATCATGACTCCCGAGTCGGTCGGCGTTCCCAGTAATAGTTTGGTGCTCGGAAAGCACTCCGGTCGTCACGCGCTGGGCTTGCGATACGAGGAGCTTGGTTATCCCCTTGACCACGTTGCACTCGAGGCCGTCTATGGGAGATTCACTGAACTGGCTGACCGCAAGAAGCGAATCTACGATCAAGATCTGATTTCGCTGCTCAGCGCAGACATGAGGGCGCGTGCTGAAGTAGCGATTATTGAAGCTGGCACTCCGCGCGAGCGGGCCTCAAGCTACAGGTAATCTTTGGAGTATATTGGAGGCGGATCCAGCGGCGGTTCTCGTTGTTCAAGACCTGCTGGTTTGGTTCTGCCTCTTATTCTGAACGGGTGAATCACTAGATGAAGATAACAGTGCTACCGGGTGACGGCATTGGTCCTGAGGTAACCGCCGAAGCTGTTCGTGTTTTGCGGGCCGTAGCTGCCATCCATGATCACGAATTTGAGTTTGTGGAAAGACCCATAGGGGGCATAGCAATCAAGCAAACGGGATCGCCGTTACCTTCACTCACGCTCGACACCTGTTTGGCTGGTGACGCCGTGCTATTAGGTGCGGTGGGTGCTCCGGAATACGACTCCCAGCCTCCGAACCTTCGGCCCGAAGCTGGGCTGCTTCTTTTGCGCCGTGCTCTGGGCGGCTTTGCGAATCTGCGCCCGGCGATCTCCTACGATGCCATTGAATCGGCGTCTCCCCTACGTAGCGAGATCGCCAGGGGCGCGGATATTCTGATCGTGCGGGAGCTCCTGGGCGGCCTTTATTTCGGAGAACCGCGAGGATTCTTTAGCTCGAACGGTGAATCGGCCGCTCGGAACACGATGGTTTATTCGGTGGCGGAGATCGAGCGGGTAGCACGGATTGCTTTTGAGGCTGCACTGAAGCGTCGCCGCAAGGTCACCTCCGTGGACAAGGCCAACGTCCTGGAAACATCGCAACTCTGGCGGCAGACCGTTTCCCGAGTGGCCCTCGACTACCCCGAAGTTACGCTTGATCACTTGTATGTGGATGCTTGCGCCATGCACCTGATCATGACCCCGCTCAGATTCGACGTGATCCTCACCGAGAATCTCTTTGGAGACATTCTTTCAGACGAAGCGGCAGCCATCACCGGGAGTCTGGGTATGCTGCCGTCCGCCACCATCGGAGGAGCTGTTGGCCTCTACGAGCCGGTCCATGGTTCAGCTCCAGACATTGCTGGTCGCGGGCAGGCCAATCCGTTCGGAGCAATTGCGTCAGCCGCCATGATGTTGCGCTATACCGGACACCTTGAGCAGGAAGCTGAGGAAATCGAAGAGGCGATTCGAGTGGTGCTCAAAGCCGGTTATCGCACGCCGGACATTGGTGGCGAGGGAACTCGACACATCGCCAAGACTTCTGAAATCGGGCAACTGGTCTGCGACGCCGTTGATGAGCTGGCCGACATGCGGCATGATTATCATGCCGTCTAGTCCGTTGTCAGTGGTCCGTTGTCAGTAGTCAGTTCTCGCTTACCTACT
>JAMQPI010000653.1 GCA_023717565.1 Pyrinomonadaceae bacterium
AAGCCGTTGGAAAAGCCGGGCATCATACCCCGGTGGAGACATCTGCTGCGCACGACTCTGCTCATCAGGAACAGGAGTGCTGCGCGCCTTAACTTGTAGCCCGTACTTTCATCGTACCATTGGACGCGAGCGGCGGGAGCGGTTTTCGCATCATAATTGGTCCGGCGATGCTTGAATGAAATCGCGCCGCCGCGTCAACTCAAACGTTCGGCGCTTCGGTTGGCCAGGATGATAATAGTATTCGCTGATGATCAAACCGTGGACGTGCTCGCTGACATTGCGTCGGTTCGCCGTGAATGTGAGGCCGTGGACGTAGAAGACGGCGTCTATCGCTTCTTTGATGAACTGGGGCGTCGCTTGGTACCACGTTTCATCGCTCCCGTTGAGCGGGGACCTATTATCATTGGAGTGTTCACTTCTATTGGGAGCGGGAGTTTCGAACTCGAGCTAGATCCTCAAGACGACGGGTCCTCTTTCGAAACGTCACTCGCTAATGTTGTCGCTATCGAACCAAACGGAAGGTTCACGACGATCCCTGATCTGGCTAGTCACGTTGCGGAGAAACGCAGACTACTGAGCAAACTCTAATGCGAAGGTCGTCACCCACAACGCGCCGAACAATGGCTTGCAGCGGACGCGGCGGTAGCATCCTTTTCATGGTATTTCCTGCGACTACCTTGCTTGGTTTCGCGCCGCGCCACTGAAGCCAAGCGTTAGATTGCTTCCGAGGACGAAAGTTGATGAAAACACATAAACTCTTACTGCTGGTCTTGTTTGTTGCGATCTATGCTTCGGTCTCTTCATTCTCGCCAGCACTTGGCAACGATGAGCCCGACAATCCGCTGGTAGTCCAAGCCGTACCACCGACCTATCCTCCAATTGCTCGTGCAGCCAATGTTAGCGGTGTCGTGCTCGTTGAGGTGAAGATTGATGCTCGCGGCTATGTCACGGCTGTAAGAATCATCGAAGGCCACAAGCTTCTGACCCTGTCCGCAGAAAAGGCGGCGAGGAAATGGAAGTTCTACGCTCTAGACAAGGCAAAGGAAAGAAGCGTTCAACTTCGCTTTGAGTTCATTCTCATTGCCACCAATAAGGGAACACCAGACGATTTAGGAATTGTGTTTTGGCCGCCTTACAAAGTTGAGATTAGGCATGCGCCATATAGTGTTGATTGAACCTCTCTTTCCGTGGCGCAATCCAACAGAGCCTTGCAGCTGACGGCGCGTTAGCATCTTTCTCAAGTAGCCCTCTTCCTTCAGCTTGAATGCTGATCGCGCGCCGCAGCTGAAGGCAAGCGTTCGACCGATTGGGACTTTGCACACCTCAAAGCGAGGCCATGTTCCCCCCGATGGTGGAGGCCACCTCTTGAAACGGAAGACGAAGCTGTCAACGTCGATGACCTCGACCCAGTTCGACAACGGCTATTGGTACGCGACAGAGATCAAGAACTTTGCGGAGAGGATCGGAATCCCCTTCGCAAGCAAGCTGCGCAAAGACGAGCTCGAAAGAGCTATCAAGGTCTTTCTCGAGACCGGCAGGATCGAGAACCCTGCCAGAAGAAGCCTTTCGACGTCAGGGGTGAGAGACACCGAACGGGGGCTGAGTCTCGACCTGCGAGTCGTGGTCTACACCAACGACAAGGCAACCAAGGACTTTATCGAGCGAGAGGCTCTCAGGATCGCACCGGGTTTGAAGAGAAAGTCCGGCGCACGCTACCGGCTCAATCGTTGGAGGGAAGATCGGCTCGCCGATGGTGTCCCGATCACCTACCGGGATGTGGTGGTCGAATACGTTCGACTGAGTCAGACCGCGGGACCATTTGCGCAAGTTCCCATTAGATGTTATGTCAACTTCATCAGCGACTTCATGGCTGCGGAGCAGAACGCCGCAAGAGAGCAGGCGATCAAGGCCTGGACAACTCTAAAGGCGCTGGATGTGCCGAAGGACTATCGATCGTGGAAGAGGTTCCGGTCGTCGAAAGCGAAGCAATAGTCGACGTAAAAAGCGGGCTAACACGCGGTTGGAGCGGCCCGTTGAAAGTCGCGGCCGCTCAACCGCAGGCCGTTCGGCTGCTCACACTAATGCAACAGCCCCTTGCGTGTGACTAAAGATAGTAGATGGACCCACTGCTATTTTCGGCTGGAGGTTTGGTGTTCGCCGTAGGCATTTTTAGGCGTGAGCTTTTGATCGAAAGGTTTAGCTTTAGAATTATTCTCGCAATTTCGAGTGTCCTCTTCGTAAGTGGTTTAATTGTGCATTTCATCGCACCGGGAAAATATCCGGGTATCGGTGCCTTTCTTTCCCCCTTGTTATCATTGGCGCTGTATCGGCTAGCTCGTAGCATCTTCAAGCAACGGTTCCTTCGTGAGCCTAGAGATACGTGGTTTGATTGGAGTGAAGGCATGGCTGCTGACCGGGTCTTCAACATCGCTTATTTTTTGTTAGCGGGTCTCATTTGGACCGCCACCGCAGCGTTTATATCGTAAGAGCCTCGTGGTCTCTAGATACGCTGCCGAACAAGCGCTTGCAGCTGACGCGCTGCCACGATGTCTCTCATGTAAGTTGAGTGCGCGCGCAGCTGAAGCGTGGCGTTGGGCGTCATAGAAGGTCCCGTTAACTATGAATTACACATTGACTCCCGAACCTGGTTTCATCAATTTCTCTGCGTTCGCATTTCGACGTTGGGCGCGACACTACTACAAATGTCGTCACGATTTCGTAAACCCAGACAGGTTTTCTCCCGTACCTTATTTCCTATTGTGCCGAGCAATCGAACTCGAGCTAAAGGCCCGTCATCTTGAGAAGAAGCGGCAACCCGAGGTCCGTCTAACTTTCCGGCATCGAATAAAGTCGGCTTACCTTGCACTGCCGAAGCGCCAGCAAACACTGGACGCCCAAGAACTCGCCGTGCTAAAGCAAGCCAACGCAATTTACGCGACCAAGGGTTTTGAATACATCTTGCCTCGCGATGCTGTGACGGCTTACAAACGGTTTCCGGATCTTGATGCTCTCGACCGGCTTGCCAAAAAGCTTCTTACGATATGACGCCCAACAAATCGGGTATGAAAGTCGAAGTCAAGCACAAAGATCTCCCCTGCCGCCAAAGTCTTGATTGACTTCGAGGGCTGTTTACGATACGCCGGCTGGCGTTTCAAGCTGCGTCATTGAGTTGTCTGCGAGTCACCACG
>JAMQPI010000187.1 GCA_023717565.1 Pyrinomonadaceae bacterium
TAATCCAACCAGAAAGTGCAGCCAGTCTCCGGGTTGAAATGCCATTGGACTACTTCGCGCACCCAGGCATCGAGGGTTGCGCGTGAATGTTTGATGTTTGTGTCGGGCGTCGCTTCAGCAGTAGACATTTTGCTCCCAGGGGTTTGGCAGGCGCTAGTAATGCTTCTGTAACGATAAAATACCAGAGGAGGTTTTGAAAACATAACCTGAGTGACTAATATTCCCCGACCAACGAAGGGAGAAGACTCATTTTGAGGTTCGTGCCTGCCTTAGCACTGCTGATCTGCGCGCCCGTTCTCGCTTGTTCCCAGACGCCGCAGCTGACCTATGTCCTTCATTACTCTGCCCCGGGAAGCGAGCGAATTCGCGTGAGCATGACGTTGCCGGATGCGCAAGCTGCTCCCGTGACTCTGGTGATGCCGCGTGCGATTCCCATGGGGTACGGCGAGCAACAATTTGATCGCTACGTCGATCCGGTGCTCGCTTTCTCAGACTCAGGAGAACCGTTGCCGGTTCAGCGGACCGACGGACCGCGGTGGACGATCGGCAAAGCAGGCGCACGAGTGCGGCGTGTCGAGTACGAGGTCAGTCTCGCGCGCATGGAACGCGAGATCCTCGGAGCTTCCGACTCCTCAAGGGTACGACCTGGGTATGTCGGACTGCTCGGCTATTCTATCTTCGCTTTTATCGATGGCTTTGAAGACCGGCCGATTCGTTTACAGATTGATGGTCCTGCGGGCTGGCCGATCTTTTCCACGCTCGCGCCGCACCTCCCGGCCGCAACCGGTTCAATGGCAGCTCAAGCCACCAGCTTCTACGTTCTCGCCGATTCACAGATTGCCATGGGGCCAAAACTCCAACTGCAACGCCTCGCGGGAACTGTTCCGTTGTTTGTCGCACTCTACGCCGAGGGCGAAGTGGATATTGACCTGCATGGCAAAGTGGGGCTCGAAGCTATGGAACAAGTGATCGCTTACTTCGGCGGTGCTCCGTTCCCTCACTACACAATCCTGATCGAGTTATTGCGGCCCGTTTCACCTGACCATCGCTACGGCTTCAGCATGGAACACCTCGACAGCAGCACGTATTACCTGGGCATGGATCGAGGCATTACTTCCAAGTCGGCTGCTGAGCAGAAAGATCGGGAGCGTTTCAATTTTGCTCATCACATCGCTCATGCGTGGGTGCCGAAGCGTGCTTACGGGGAAGGCTACTTCCCCTTCACCTGGGAACTGGCGCCGGTACTCGACACGATCTGGTTGAGCGAAGGCTTTGTCAGGTATTTGGCGATAGAAGTGTCCAGCGCAGGTCGCTCTGAATCAGAGTCGAAGGCCTACCGCAAGCGGATGCTGGACGGCCTCCGCGGAATTGTCGCAGAGTCGCCGGCGTTTATCCGCAGGATGAGTTTGGTGGAACTGTCTCGGGTTGGATCGACACGTTACTCGGAAGACTTCCGCACAGGCCGCAATCTCTTCTCACGCGGCGCGCTGATGGCCGCGGAAATGGATGAGCGCATCCGCGAACGCTCAGCCGGAAAGAAGAGCTTCCGCGATGGGATGAGGAATCTCATTTCCTGGAGCGTGCGTCACCGGCGGGCTTTTCGCATCGAAGAATTGCCGGCGATCTTCGCGGAGGACACCGGCGTTGACACTCGAGAAGTGATGGAGAAGTGGCTGCGGCCGATCGAACCTTAACTTTCGGATCCCATGCCCAACGTGATCAGAGAGCCCTGCGACGAAGGAGTGATGTTGGCGCGGAAGACTGCGCTAGCGTGCACAGAACAGCAGGCCCACTGGATTCTCGCGGCTACCATTCTGGCTTCAAGCATGGCATTCATTGACGGTACAGTTGTCAATGTCGCCCTTCCGGCTCTCCAGAAGAACCTGCAAGCTACCGCGATCGGCATGCAGTGGGTGGTCGAGGCCTACGCGCTGTTTCTCGCCGCGTTGCTGCTGGTCGGCGGTTCACTCGGCGATCACTATGGGCGAAGGCGTGTGTTCCTCATGGGAGTTTCACTCTTCGCTCTGGCATCGATCTGGTGCGGCCTCGCTCCCAATATCGAACAACTCATCGCTGCGCGCGCCGTGCAGGGTGTTGGCGGAGCACTATTGATTCCCGGGAGCCTGGCGATTATTAGCGCTTCATTTCCACCTGAGAAGCGAGGTCGAGCTATCGGTACGTGGTCCGGTTTCTCAGCGATTACCATGGCTATTGGTCCGGTAATGGGTGGCTGGCTGATCGAACACGTTTCCTGGCGAGCGGTGTTTTTTCTCAACCTGCCTCTGGCAGTAACCGTGATTTTCATTTCGCTTCGGCACGTGCCGGAAAGTAGCGACAGGAATCAGACCGGTTCGATAGATTGGCTGGGGGCCCTACTCGCCACTCTGGGTCTGGCTGGTTTGACCTATGGCCTGATCGAATCATCACGACTCAGTTTCTTTGAGCCATTAGTTATCTTCGCGATCGTCGGCGCCCTGGTGTCCCTTGTTGGTTTTGCGTTTTTGGAAGGGCGCGTGAAGTCGCCGATGTTGCCGCTGAAACTATTTCGTTCACGGAATTTCACGGCGGCAAATCTTCTGACCCTTCTGCTTTACTTCTCGCTCAGCGGCTTCTTCTTCTTCCTCACACTCAACTTCATCCAGGTGCAGGGCTTTTCGGCGACTGCTGCAGGGGCGGCCATGCTTCCGTTTATTCTGATCATGTTTTCTCTCTCTCGTTGGTCAGGTGGGCTCATCGAACGCTTTGGACCACGGCTTCCGTTATCGGTTGGACCACTAGTTGCCGCCGCGGGATTCCTCTTATTCGTTCTGCCGGGTACGCAGTCTAGTTATTGGTCCGGTTTTCTGCCCGGCATTATCGTGCTGGGCCTGGGCATGGCGACCAGCGTAGCTCCCCTTACCACCACAATCATGAGTTCGGTGGACGCAGAACAGGCGGGCGTTGCATCTGGGATTAACAACGCAGTCTCGCGCGTCGCCGGCCTGCTCGCGGTTGCCATCCTGGGAGTGATCATGTTGCAAATTTTCAGCCGGGAGCTTGATCGGCGCTTGCGCAACCTCGAGTTTCCTGAAGCCACTCGCACCGCACTTAATGAACAACGCTTCAAGCTCGCTGGCCTGGATGTAAACGAAAGTCTGGTGTTAGGTGGAGTCCCAGCTGAGTCAGAATCGTCCAGGGACTCAATGCGGCAAGTCGTAAAGTTGTCGTTTGTTTCAGCCTTTCGCGTAGTGATGCTTATCTGCGCGGCGATGGCCTTCGGCGGTGGGACTGTTAGCTGGCTGTTGATTGAGAAAAAACACGATCCACGAAAACACACGAAACAACACGAAACGGATGCCCTTGATTGACTTATTTCTTCGTGTCGTTTCGTGTGATTTCGTGGATCGGTTTACTGTCCAGTTCCTCGGCGGTGCGCGGCCAGTCGGTGCGGAGGAGACGGGAGAGGGCTCGATCCGCGAGCAGCTTCCCTGCAGTTTGGCAGACGGGGCAATAGTTTGTTTCGTTGGAGGCGTAGCGGATACGCTGCACTTTCGCATGACAACGCGGGCATGGTTGCCCGTAGCGACCGTGAACGGCCATCTCTGGACGAAACGCAGTCACTTTTTCGGGAAAGCCTCTAGCTCCCAGAGCTTTGGCAGGGGCGGCTTTTGCAGATCCGCCAACTCGTGCTGAACTTTTGACGGGTTTCTTGTCAACGTCTTTCTGCATTTCGGCGCGCAGGAGTTCGACCCAGTGAGTAAGAGTGGCGCGAGTTGAATTGAACAAGCGTTGGATTTCTTCTGTGGTGAGCTTTTGTGTGAGCGCGATCGGGGACAGTTGCGCGTGCCAGAGAATTTCATCTGAATAAGCGTTGCCGATGCCGCTGAACAATCGAGGATCAGTGAGGGAACGCTTCAAAGTGTGGTTGGTCGACTGCAGGACTGTCGCAAAGCCTTCCAGGTCAGTTTCAAAAATTTCAAGGCCACCAGGATTCAGCCGCTGCAGGTCAGCTTCGCTCTCGACCAGGTGGAGGGAAGCGCGCCGCTTAGTGCCGGCTTCTGTGAGTGAAAGTGTGCCGTTCGCAAAATCGAAGACTGCTAGTCGGACCCGCGAAGCTTTTAACGATCGCTCGTGCCAGTGAAGTCGGCCCGCAATCATCAAATGGACTACCAACCAGAGATCTTCTTCCAGACCGACACAGATGCGTTTGCCGATGCGGCGCAACTCAACAACCTTCCTTCCTTGCACGCTGTTGATTGGCGGTTGTGTCGTGCGCAGAAGAAAGGGCGAACCCAGGTGGACGCGTTGGAGTGTTTCACCCAGAATGCGCTGCTCCAGGGCCTCGATATAGACGACAATGTCTGGAAATTCAGGCATCGGTGGTCAGGCTCAATACAAAAATCCGATCCGCAGATTACGCAGATTACGTGGATTTGCACAAGAAGGTGGCAATAACTGATACTGGCTCGGTTTCGTCATGAACCGACCAGGGCAAGCATCGCAACCGTCGCAACGGCTTCGCCGCCCGATGTGAGGCGGTGGCTCTGCCCCGTCGTTTCTGCCTTCACCATCCCATTGGGCTGGTGAAGGCCCCTGGTTCGGCTGCACCCCTCTTGCGTAAAGATGGAAAGAGGGCTCGGGCAGATTGTGAGGTTGGAACTGATCTTTTGAACATCACAACTTGGCGGTTAAGGGGGCAGAGCCCGAACCAAGGGCACAGCCCAAACGGTTATTTACAGCTTACGGCGGGGCGTAGCCACCGCCTCACATCAGGCGGCATAGCCGTTTACGCACCGGCAGCAAGCGGCAAAGCCGTAGTGGTTTTTAGGAGGAACGAACTGAATGGCGTTGATTGGAGCTAACGAACTAAAACGAAAAATGCTGATCGCTGTTGACGCGCAGCCGTACGTGGTGCTCGAGGTGTTCTTTGCTTCGCCGACTGCGCGCGGCGCGGCGACCATGATCCGCACCCGTTTACGCCAACTATTAACTGGTGCGGTTATGGAGAAAAGCTTTCGTTCCAGCGAAAAGTTTGAGGAGCCGGACATCGAACTGGCGCCTGCATCATTTCTCTATAACGACGCGCATGGCTTTCATTTCATGGACGAGAAGAGTTACGAACAGTTTACTTTTACGGAAGAGGCAGTCGAGCCCGATCGTGGCTATCTCAAAGAAGGAGTATCACTGCAGGTCTTGAAGTACAACGGCGCTCCTGTTTCATTACAACTTCCACAGTATGTCGAGCTAGCGGTTGTTTCGGCGGACCTGGGAATGAAGGGAGACACCGCAGCCGGGGGCGCCACAAAGCAGGCCACCCTTGAGACCGGCCTCTCCGTACGAGTGCCGCTATTTATCAAAGAAGGGGAATTGGTCCGTGTGAATACACAGACAGGTGAGGTAGCCGGCCGGGCCTAGTCACAGCTTGTCCTGCTTTAGGCGAGGATGCACTCAAAAGTTGCTCCGGTGGACGAGTGGGCTTGGAAAGCGATACGAGACCAATATCCACCCTGAAAACTCAAAAACACTTCCGACCATTAATTTGACTAGAAAACGTATGTGTTAGACCACACATATGATATGCTTTGGCACGAGTTATTGAAGCCGTGGTGCTCTTTAAAGCTCACCTTAGACACAGGGTAGCGCCAGCCAAAATCTCGCCTCAATTTGGTTTTCACTAGCGATAGCTTCGTCGAGGCTACTCATGTCCGTTTCTAATAGACCTAACGCTTTTACTGAGAACCGGCTGCTCGCCGCGCTTCCGCATAACGAGTATAAACGCCTGGTTCCCAAACTGCAGCCCGTCACGTTTCCGCTCGGTGAAGTCGTTTACGAATTCGGTGGACATTTGGATTATGTCTATTTTCCTACGACCTCAATCGTGTCTTTGCTCTACACCATGGAAAACGGGTCCAGCGCTGAAATGGGTTTGACAGGTAATGATGGCGTGGTTGGGATCGCACTTTTCATGGGCGGCGGTACCATGCCCAACCGAGCAGTCGTTCAGAGCGCCGGCGGGGCCCTCCGTATGAAGGCCAAGACGCTGCAAGATGAATTCGCGCGGGGCGAAAAATTCCAACGGTTGCTGCTGCGATACACTCAAGCTCTAATTACTCAGATTTCACAAACGGCCGTTTGCAACCGTCTGCACTCAGTAGAGCAGCAACTCTGCCGCTGGCTGTTGCTCAGCCGCGACCGTATTAAGTCAGATGAGTTGATCATGACTCAAGAGCTGATTGCCGACATGTTGGGCGTGCGCCGCGAAGGCGTTACGGTGGCTGCCGGTCGACTGCAAGACTCGGGTGCGATTAGTTATGTTCGGGGTCACATCAATATCCTCGACCGCCAAAAGTTGGAAGACACCGTCTGCGAGTGTTACATGGTGGTCAAAGATGAGTTTGACCGGTTGCTCGGATAGGATCCAAATCGCATGAACAAGCTGTGGATGATCTTCATCGCAATATTCGTATTTTCGTTTGCGGTATTGGGGTGGGTCGGTACAGAGATTTTCCGCCTGGCTCCGCCGATTCCTCGCGAAGTCGTGACGACTGATGGCCAGCTCCTGATTGCGGCGGAAGAAATCTCCAATGGGCAAAACGTCTGGCAGGCAATGGGCGGAATGGAGAGTGGTTCGATTTGGGGACATGGCTCTTACGTTGCCCCGGATTGGTCGGCAGACTATCTGCATCGCGAAGCCCTCTTCATCTTGAATGAGTGGTCGAAGAAGGATCACGCAAACGCCTACGACAGTCTGGCCTCCGAACAAAGGGCAGCTTTGCGCCAACGCCTGCAAGACACCGTCAGAAAGAACAACTATGACGAAGCAACTGGCCGACTGACGATCGAACCTGTGCGCGCCCGTGCCTTTGCAGACAATCTCAACCACTACACTGATATCTTCGCCAACGGCAGGACCGATTACGCAGTTCACCGCAACGCTCAATCTGACCCGGCAAAGCTTCGTCAATTGACCTCCTTCTTCTTTTGGACTTCGTGGGCCTCGGCGACCAATCGCCCGAACAACACAATTTCGTACACGAGTAATTTTCCGTCCGAACCGCTCGTCGGCAACGTTCCCACGAGCAGTGCAATTGTCTGGACGGGTGTCAGCGTCATCATGCTGTTGGCGGGAATCGGATGGATGGTTTGGTACTACGCCTCTCACGAAACTCAATCCGTTTCTGACGACGTACCGGATGAGGATCCTCTAATTGGCGCACAGATTTCTCCTTCGCAAAGAGCGACCGTCAAGTATTTTCTGATCGTCACGCTGCTCTTCCTGCTGCAAATTGCTATGGGAATGCTGACTGCACATTACGGCGTGGAAGGAGGAGGATTTTTCGGAATTCCGCTGGCCGACTATCTGCCATATGTGGTCACCCGCACCTGGCATACACAACTAGGGATTTTCTGGATTGCGACGGCGTGGCTGGCCGCCGGACTCTTCATCGCGCCGTTTATCTGCGGTTACGAGCCGAAGCGTCAGAAACTCGGCGTGGACGTGCTTTTTGGGGCGTTGCTAATAGTTGTCTTAGGTTCAATGGCCGGGCAATGGCTGTCGGTCATGCATCAGTTGCCTGGTAGCCTGTGGTTTTGGTTCGGACACCAGGGCTACGAATACGTTGATTTAGGCAGAGTCTGGCAAGCTGCACTTTTTGTCGGGTTGCTATTGTGGCTCTTCCTGATTGGGAGGACTGCGATTCCTGCGCTCAGACAAAAAGGCGCACCGAAATCTTTGATCATTCTCTACTTTGTGTCGACAACCGGAATCGCGTTGTTCTACAGTCCGGGACTTTTTTGGGGAATGCGCTCACATCTTTCCGTCGTCGAGTACTGGCGTTGGTGGGTAGTACATCTCTGGGTTGAAGGGTACTTCGAGGTCTTTGCGACTGTGGTCATTGCGTTCTTGTTCGCTAAGTTGCGCGTCATTCGTGCTGAGAGTGCCGCCCAGGCAGCACTGCTTTCAGGGGCGATCTACTTAAGCGGCGGAATTATCGGTACGCTTCATCACCTCTATTTTTCTGGAACGCCTACCGTGGCGCTCGCTTTTGGTTCGACGTTTAGTGCGCTGGAAATCGTTCCATTGCTTCTGGTCGGACACGAAGCCGTGGCAAACATTCGCCGGTCCAAAGCACGCCCGTGGCTCAGTCAGTACAAATGGGTCGTTTATTTCTTTGTCGCGGTTGCGTTCTGGAATCTGGTGGGTGCGGGAATCTTCGGATTCATGATCAACCCGCCGATAGCGCTTTACTACATGCAGGGCTTGAACACGACGGCAGTGCACGCGCATGGTGCGCTTTATGGTGTCTACGGCACGCTCGGACTGGGGCTAATGCTGTTTTGCCTGCGGGCGATGAAGCCCGAACTGAAGTGGAAGGAGCGACCGATTTGGTTTGCGTTCTGGGCCATCAATATTGGGTTGACGTTGGAAATCGCCTTGAGCCTCCTGCCGGTTGGTTTGATGCAAACCTATCAATCGGTTTCCGTCGGTTACTGGTCGGCGCGGAGTTCCGAATTCATGCAGACCGATCTCATGCAGACGTTGCGTTGGCTGCGAATGATCGGCGACACAATATTCGCCCTGGGCGCGATCTCCTTCGTCTACTTCGCGATCAACTTGATGTGGCAACGTCCTGAGAAGAAGGTCACCCCTATTCCGGTGCCCGCCGAAGTGGTGTAGCTACTCTCCGCTCATCCTCACAGCGTATCGTCAGCGGCGGTCGCCGGGCCGACGTCGCTAAAACAAATCCCACTCTCCGGGTCGATGTAATAGAAGTTTTTCCCCGTTGCGCCCATACCTTCTGACTGCTCCGGGTTAGCGTTTACGCTGAATGTCGCTGCACTCTTTTCCGATTTGGAGACCAGAGTAATCACAAAGACGTAGCCGCGGTTATGGGGCTGGTCATAGTTGAATCGTTTATCAAGATACCCTCCTTCGAACAATTGTTTGAAGGTGCCGTATTGTCCCTTGTGATCACCTACGTACTTAGCTTGTGCGACTCTAATGCTGTTCAGAGCGGCCACCGCCGCAGCTTCGTTGGCTTTGCGCACACTACCCTGGAGAGTCGGGACGACGATACCAGCCAGGATTCCAATGATCGCAATCGCGATCAGAAGTTCGATCAGCGTAAAACCATTCCCACGCGGTGAGAAGTGATTTGGATTTCGCATGTGGTTGTTAACCTCCAGCGTGATCCACGAATGAGGAAGGCTAAGGTTCCATTAAGTTGGAAACAGGAAGGGAAGCTGGGAGGAAGCAGGCTGAGTAAGAGGGAGCTCTGTCAATTGATAGTCAAAGGCTTGGCATATCGACCGGCAAGGCTGGCCACCACGGTTGTCAGCTTGGCGGGTTCGACCGGCTTTGCAATGTGCATTTGGTAACCCGCTGTCAGCGCGCGCATCCGGTCTTCGGCTCCGGCGTAGGCCGTTAATGCCGCGGCCGGGATTCTTCCGCCATGCTCCGCTGGGAGTTGGCGTACCCTCTCAATCAGCGCATAGCCGTCCATCAAGGGCATTCCGATGTCTGAAACCAGCACGTCAAATTGTTGTCGCCCCATTGCTGCGAGGGCCTCTCCGCCGGACTCGACTGAGACCACTTCGGCGTGGCGACCAATCAGCACCGCAGCAATAAGGTCACGCGCGTCTGGTTCATCATCAACCACGAGCACCCGAAGATGATCAAGCGATGGCTGCCAATCGACGGGGGTACCGCCCGCGATCAAGGTGCGTGTCATATCCGGTTCCGCCAGGTCGTGATGGACGCATAACATCGGAAGCATGACCTTGAAGGTAGTGCCTTCTCCTTCACCCGGACTGTCAACCATCACCGTCCCGCCGTGTAGCTCAACCAGCTGGCGTACGATTGAGAGCCCGAGCCCCAGCCCGCCGTGCCTCCGAGTGCTCGACGAATCGGACTGCCGGAAACGATCGAAGACGTGCAGCAAGAACTCCGGGGAGATGCCTTGCCCGGTGTCGCTGATGATGATCTCGATGTGTGAGTGGACGCGCTCGAGACGAATCGCGACGCTGCCGCCTTTGCCTGTGAACTTAATCGCGTTGGACAGAAGGTTCCAGATGATCTGTTGGAGTCGTTCAGGGTCTCCGGAAACCGGGCCGGCCAGGGAATCAAGGGCGGTCAGGAGGTGAATGTTTCTGGCATCAGCGGCCGGACGAACGCCGTCAACGACTGCCTCGATCATCGGTGCGAGTTTGACGGGGCAAACCTCGAGACGAAGCTTGCCGCTGATTATGCGTGAAATATCGAGCAGATCGTCAATGAGTTGACGTTGAGCGCGGGCGTTGCGCACGATGATCTCAAGAGCGCGTTTTGATTCCGTGTCGTCGAGATCACCCGTGGTGAGGAGATCTGACCACCCGAGAATCGAAGTTAGCGGCGTGCGCAATTCATGCGACACAACGGCGAGAAACTCATCCTTGATGCTGTTGGCTGTATCGGCCTCCAGGTGTGCCGCCTGCGCGCTTTCCAGAGCGCTTTCCAATAGCAGCCTGCGTTTTTCCTTCGCTCGCTTGTGCTCCGTGATATCGCGGATGTTGCACTGAATAACTTTGCGCGTGCCCTCTTCATAGACGTTGCTGACAAACTCCACTTCCCTGAGCGTTCCCTCAACGGTTTGGAGCGGCAAGTCTTCATAACGAATATATCCGGTCTTCTGCAACTCTCGGAACGCCTGTTGACTCGCCTTTTTATCGCTAAACAGACCGATTTCCCAAAGCTCTTTCCCCAGGAATTCCTCGTGTGAGTAACCCAATAGGTCCGTCATGAACGGATTCACGTCGGTGATTTTGAGGGAAGCGGCATTGAGTATGAGGATGCCGTCTCTAGCTGCCTCGAAGAGTCGGCGATAGCGAATTTCTGAGGCCCGCAACCCTTCTTGCGCCAGAGTAGGCTCGGCACCGTTAGGAGTTGCCCGGTGCAGGATATTAGCCCGCTGGTCTTCAATCGGCACCACTGGCTTGGTAGACGGCATGGGAAACTCTGGCCAAGTTAAGTTTGAGAGTACGGACGGCACCAGAGACTGGCTAAGGGCGGTCTCAAGTGACAAGACGCCGGACTTTTTAACACAGGCAAGCAAGAGCGTCTGTGCGCTAACACACATTAGGCGCTATGCCTATTACCTCCACGACGCTCGCCGGTGTATAACCCTAACCAGTGAAGGGGTTGAGGCCTGCGTGTCATTTCGATGGGGCAGTTTTGTATTCGTCTTTGATGATTTTGTAGCAGTGGCAGGCGATGGCTTCCAGGCCCACTCGTTTTTTGATCGTAAGAGCGCCGCGACTATAGCTAATCAGGCCCTGTTCCTGAAGCGCGCCGGCTGCCTTGTTTACGCCCTCGCGCCGGACGCCCAGCATATTGGACAAGAAATCCTGCGTGAGTTGAAACTCGTCAGCACCCATGCGATCACGGGTCATCAACAGCCACCTGGCCAGGCGCGCGTCTATGGGATGGAATCGGTTGCAGACGGCGGTTTGAGAGATCTGCGTTAACAATGAGTGGGAGTAGCGTCGAAGTAGGCGGGGTAACAAACCACCGTCATTGCACTCTTTTCGAAAGTCCTTGGCCTTCATTTTAAGGGCAGATCCGGCGCCCTGCACCACCGCGCGATTTGAGGATGTTTTCACTTCCATGAATATCGGCAGGCCCACCATGCCTTCCCTTCCTACGAGGCCAACTTCGAGCGTTGCTCGGTCGTCGACAGCCGCGAGCAACGACACGATTCCACTGGTCGGAAAGTAAACGTCGACGATGACCCCACCCGCTTCGTAGAGGACGTCCTCAAACTGCAAAGGGATCATTTCCAGCTTAGGTAGCAGACTTTCGTATTCTTTTTTGGGAAGCGTAGCCAGGAGCCGGTTGGCCGGTCGCGGGGCGCTGCTTCTTGATAGGGGCATTTTGCGTCTTACTTAGACCGGGCGTCTACCGGACACCAGGTTGATGATTATGACGACGAGGGCTACGACTAGTAGCAGGTGAATGAGGTTGCCACCGACGTGACCGATAAACCCCAGCAACCAGAGGATTACGACTATTACAATGATCGTCCACAACATTGTTTGATTCTCCTTCGTCAGTGCGCCTGCGCGCTCACCTTGAGAACTCGAGCCCTGATTGAGGCACGGGATTCTCCGAAAACTTGCTATCGACTGATCGCACAGCGCAGAGAGAGCCGATAAGGTCAAGAGACTGATTGGATCGCCGGGGTATTCGAACTATTCGCTAGTGATCTCCGCCGCGTTCTTGACACTCGCAAGTGTTAAGAAGAGATCTTCGCTCTGTATGGGTAACACGTGCGAGTGCAGGTCGTCTGTGTGGCAACGTACATAGGATGCAGAAGGTGGGGCGACAAGTGTCGTTAGGGTGACCGCCTGTGAAGGAAGGCGGATCCTGATCGCGGCTGAAGTCTGATCAGCGACTCAACAACCAGTAGTGGAGTTACCCGAATAGGCGCTTATGCTCGTTGATCACGACCCGGTAACACTCGCAAACGTGTTGCTCTAGCTTACGGCGATCCAGAATCCTGATGTGGGCCCGCGCGTAGCTGATCAATCCGTGCTGCTGCAACATCTTGGCGGCGTGAGTCACGCCTTCCCGACGCACTCCCAGCATGTTGGAGATGAACTCCTGGGTCATTTGCAATTCGTCGGAGTTGGTCCGGTCATGAGTCATCAATAACCAGCGACAAAGTCTCTGTTCTACCGTGTGAAGACGATTGCAAACGGCGGTTTGCGAGATTTGAGTGAGCAAACCTTGAGTGTAACGAAGCAGTAAGTGCTGAAATTCGCCGCCTCGGCTGAACTCCACTTGCATCGTCTTTGCCGGTAACTTCAATGCTTTGCCCGACCCCTGGACCACGGCCCGATTGGGTGTCGTGTCACCGCCCATGAACAGCGCGACGCCGAGGACCCCCTCGTTACCCACCAGACCCATCTCAGCGGTTGCGCCGTTGATCATCGTGTAGAGCAAAGAGGCATGAAATGTAGTCGGGAAATAGGCGTAATCCATTTGTCCGCCTGACTCATAGATTACTTCACCGAGAGAGAACGAGACTGGCTGCAGATCTCCCAGCAACCGCCCATAATCTTCATCGGACAAGGCGTCGAGTAGCCAGTTTCCCACTGGCCGGGAAAGTTTTGAGGACATGAGGGACCTCACTTTCGTTTCTATAGGTTTTGCGCCGGATTAGAAGGCCGACCTTTGGATTTGGGATTCGAGGCCTTTTCCGGGCGCTGAGGTTTGTTGCACCGGTCGGGATTATACCTCTTATGTGCGGTAACGCACAGACGTTTTTACGAAACTCGATTAATTTTGCGCAATCAGGGCAGGTAGAGGGCCCGCAACTGCGAGGTTCTGTTCCTGCCAGGCTGCACTCACGAGGGGTTTCAGAAGATTCAGTGTCGGGCGAATAGAAGGGAGAATTAACAACATCGTCGCCTGCCTGCCTTCATTTCTGATGCATCCCAATTAACCCATGCAGCCGCCAGGCGCCGAAGTCGGCAAGTGTCGGTGTCCAACATGTCTACCAACCCGAACCCAGCCGGATTGCCCAAACATCCCGGGCGTTATCAGTCAAGCCATATTGTGCTAGTGGTCGAGGACCACCAGGACCCGCAGTCTGAGCTGAAGGAAGTCCTGGTGCTAAACGGATTTGGCGTGATTGGGACTGACAATGGACAAGACGCGGCCCGGCATGCTCGTCGGATACGACCCGATCTTCTCCTGATAGATCTGGATGTCCCTTTGTTGTTCGAATTGGTGGCCGCGCGCCAAATCCTAAAGCAAGCACAATTGTGGCATCTGCCCGTCGTTATCGTTACGCATGAGGCAGTAATCGATCCTTGGTCGATCATGGAAGTGGGCGCCCGTCGTAACGAGTACGTCACGCGACTCTCTGATTACGACCAGCTGCAGGACCTCCTGGACTACCTGTTACCAGTCTTGCCGCCGGCCTCTACTATCGAAATTGATGGTTCCCACACCTTTAGAACCAACGGACTAAAACGGCTTGAAGGGAGCATCTCCCCGAATGTCTTCCAACCTACTTGATACCTCATTGGCGAGGCCCGGACTTCGACCGCAAGGAGCGTTTTGCTTAGTTCCTTCTCCTGGTCAACCTAGCCGGCGAGGTTTCAAGCAAGTCCCAGGTGATTGTTTATGCAAAGGCTACGAACAAGGTCTCAAGCTAGGTCCATCAGTTTCAAAGAACTGATTAAGCAAAGCGCAGACGAAATTACCAAGAACTGGGTTGAGGCCGTGCGCGCGGACCGCAACATACCTTCGGCCGACATTTTGGATGAGCCCTTACTCCTCGACGCCGTTCCGCTTGTCCTTGATGAGATACTCCGGGTCGTCGAAGTCGATGACAGCAAGATAGAGCACGAAAGGATTTGCAGTGCGGCCCGCCATGGCCGCGACCGCGCCCAGGAGCATTTCGACGTCCGAGAGCTGGTGCGGGAATACCAGATATTACGCGAGCACCTCTTTGTCTACATTCAAGGGCACGCTGAGCGTTTCGCCTCGTTTGGCATGGGCGATTCTGCAACCATATGCGCTCGCATCGGCTTGGCTCTGGACGAAGCAATGCGAGAGACCATCAATGCCTTCGTCGAAGAGCACATGTTGCAGTTGCGACGCCTATCGCGTACGGACAGTCTCACCGGACTCTTCAATCACCGGATCTTCTACGAACGTCTCAAAGATGAACTGAACCGCGCGCGACGTTACGACAGCAACCTCTCGATCGTCCTCATTGATCTCGACAACTTTAAGATGGTTAACGAAACCAAGGGTCACCAGTTCGGTGACCATCTATTGATGAAGTCTGCTGAACGAATGCAAGCAGATCTGCGTCAGACGGACATCCTCTGTCGTTACGGCGGCGATGAGTTTGGCGTCATCCTGCCCGAGACTTCGAAACAAGACGCGCTGGCGATGATGTCCCGGCTTGCGGAGGACTTTAAGGTATTGGGTAGGATCGAGGGAGCTCCCACCACATTCGGCATGAGCTTTGGATTGTCTACGCACCCGGAGGATGAGGGTACTGTGCGACGGATGGTGAAGGCGGCAGACGACCGATTAATACTCAGTAAGAAGAGCAAGGTCGCTCTTCAACTTGCCAGCGGAGCCGGGCCTGACACGATCGAAAGCCCACGAGGCCAGGAGTTGGGGCAGACAGGTCAGAAAGAGTTTCGTCGGCGAACGCCGAATAACATTACCGAGAATGTATTTGGAAGTGAGAGCGTCGGTGACCCTTCATAAATCTGGGTAATGCTCCGCAACCACGGCTTATTTCTAAGGCGGCGTTTCTCGATATTTAACGGACCGTGGCTCGTAGCGGATAACCCATCCTTGACACGCGATCCAGGACGGCGGCGCGAACCATGTCTTTGAAGGATTGGCCTTCCGGACAGGAAACATCGACCGAATTTAGCCGGGCATCTTGAAAGCGAACTATGTATTCTTCAAGCCCGAGCGAATCCACCACCTGGGCCGACAGTGCGAAGGGTATTAGCCTTTCAGCAAAGAGCTCATCAAGCGTTTGTTGGGCGCCCGCCTTCATGGCTTCAATTTCTAGTTTCATCTCTGAACGATAGCCTTTTGTCGCGCCCAGACGGTTGCGACTGGGTTGCGCTTGTGTGTTAAGGGCATCGATCTGACCGATAATGGCCCGGACCTCAGCCCTGTCCGTATTCAAGTGCCCAGGTTTCTCCAGTACTACACCTGCCGTTCGTTTCGGAAAACTGCCTCAGCCTATATGTGGGCTTCAGCACATACAAACACAACGCCATGGTCTCTAATGATAAGCAGTCCTGGCACTCTTCTGTGACAACACAACAAACAGGGTCGGATTCAAATGAAGTGCATTTGGTCTGAGTTCGACAAGATCGGCTTTCGGCAGCAGGCTGGAACGAAATTCAGCGAGAGCAGAACCCAATCTTCGGAAGGCAAAGTTACAACGGACTATCATTCAATAAAGGGAGTTACTGTGAAAACAAATCAAGCACAAAGCAAAATCGGGAGCGCCATTCTAGGGTTCTCGTTGCTGCTAGGTATCGGAATCGCCTTTAGCTCTACCGCTCTGGCGCAGTATCCAAATGATCAAAATCCTCAAGATCGCGACCGCGACGGTGACCAAAATCGCGGTCGAGACTGGGACCGTTATGGCGACTACGGCGGCTCTTCCCAGCTTCGGCAAACGGCGCTAAATGCGGGTTACAACGAAGGCGCTAGCCAAGGCCGCAACGCCCGTTATCAGAACGACCGCAGCTATGACTACCGCGAGCTGAGCAGCTATCGAAATGCCACGATAGGCTACCGGTCACGTCTCGGAGACCGCGAAATTTACCGCCGATATTTCCAAGAAGCTTTCGAGAGCGGATACGAAGCCAACGTCAGGCGCAATCGTAATCGAAATCAACAAAGCCGAGACTGGGACGGTTATGGCAACTTCGGTGGCTCGGCCCAGCTGCGTCAAACAGCCCTGAACGCCGGTTACAACGAGGGTAACAAACAAGGCCAGGACGACCGCAACAAGAGCAATGGGAATAGGAATAGTTATCAGAACCAGAGTGCTTACCGTAAAGCCACCAAAGACTACAGCTCTCGTCTCGGTGATCGCGAACTGTATCGTCGCTACTTCCGTGACGCTTACAAGACCGGTTACCGCGACGGACTCAACGGCTCGTAGCAGGCTGCTTTGGAGTGCGGCGGTAGCGATCGGGTCCAGCCGCGCTCCTCATTTGGGTAGCCACAACGGTCGAGTGATGCACGTCGGTCGCTACCGCTCCTTGGTTCTGTGTTTCGCGCGACCGATATGGTCCGCCAATACAACCCAGTTCCCGAAGAGTTACCGCGCATGAATACACCGACGAATAAGAAAGACAGAAACACGACGCGCTCAGTCAAGCTCATCAAGAACGCGGAAGGTAAAGAGCCTGAGAATCAGGTCGACGCTGAACCTCCTGCAGACCCAAACAAATGGTCCACCGAAGTTCGATCATGGGTTGCTGAGCTAAGACAAGATCGTCGCGTCGAATCGCTCCCAGCGTTCGAGAGTCTGTTCAAGGACGAACTACCGGAGTCAGAACAGGCCGACTGAAACCACCGCGCCCTTGGGAATCCTGTCGAGCAGGCGAGTAATAAGATCTCTCAATTGATTGAAGTTGTCAGGGCGGGTTAGAAATACATTGTGGCCGATCTCGATTTCATCACCTTCATCCATCTCTCCGTTACAAAAAACCACAATCGGCACCTGTTCTCCCACCGCTGCAAGTTCGCGGATACGACGAGCGATGACGATGACATCAGGTGGTAGCCCGGCCAGGCTCAGCAGAATCAGGTCCGGCCGCTTGAGCCGGGCGCTTTCTATTGCATCACGTTCATCTCGTGCCACTGACACACGATAACCGTCCGCCTTTAGCAGCCTTTCAATTCCGTCGCGGGTCTCCGCTACATCCTCGACTACGAGCACGGCCGGCCTTATTTTTGTTTCTCTGCTCATCTAGTTGTTTCTTGTACTGGTCCTGCGGATATGAATCACTCAGTGCCTACGCGTAAGCATACAACTCGAAACCTCAGGCCTTCCGTGCGACAACGTACATATCGGGAATATGCACAATGCGGCCTAACGCACAGACGGCCCATAATTGGCTGGCCTAACGTTCCGATGAGTATTTGAGACCGTCGGCTGTCGAAAGAAACGCGTCGACATTGAAAATGCTGCGAGCACGAGTTATCGACTCTCGAGGGAGAGTTCCGGGGTTTATTGATATGAGCTATGCGTCAAAGTCTGTAGCGGCGTTTGTTGGTCTGTTGGTAATGGCGATCGTCTTTAGCCGGCAACTGTTTCTGTTTACGGCGTTCAGAGATCCGCAAGGGTTCGTGGATCCGCAGGGCGCAAGACACCATTTGCTGCTCTCCCTCGTGGCTGCCGTTATTGCATGTATTGCTGGTGCCTTGATGTTTTACTTTTTCGGTCGTCATCGCAGGAATGATTCTTCTCAAACAATGGGCGCCCTTCGCGAGCGGGTGGCTGCTGTTCCCAACGACTCTGGGGACCACGCCCCTATCACTCCTCCCGCGACGGTTCCCTTTAGCGCCGTACAGTGGGCGCAGCTAAACCCATGGCTCTCAGAGGGTCAATCCGATGACAGAAGACCGATGGACGGTTCCGTGGCAGACAGCGAAAGGACCTCATCCGGACAACGAACGCTTGCCCGAGAGTCACATCAGCTCAAGTTCAAGAAGTGGTCACAAGCGAGACGCGATTAAGATCACATGATGCGCTGGTCTATCGTTACAGGCGAGCACGAGTTTGAGAGGACACTTCTGCACGAAAACGCTCAACCGGCGGAGGAATTGAAATCCTGTGCTGGTCGCGGCAGCACCATTTTTTTCTTGACTTAAAAAAGGGATATTGTTATTAGTTCAGGTCACGAACAAAAGGGTTTGTAATCCACGTCTACTTCCCTGGACAGATCTTGAACAGAAGGCACTCAAGATAGTTGGCTCGTCGGGGTCTATTTGCTATGCGAAAGATAGATCTTAACAACTTCCAGGTCGCCAGGAGCGAGACCGCCCGCGACATTAACCGGCGCATCGTGCTCAACTTGATTCGCGGTCACCAGCCCATCTCTCGCGCCGATTTAGCACGCCACTCAGGACTTCAGCGAAGCACAGTATCGGTAATTGCAGAGCAGTTGATTGCAGAGAGATGGGTGACGGAGGGCGCAAACGGTCACACTTTGCGTGGACGCAGACCCACATTTCTTCATTTGAACAAAGGGCGGGTCGGTATTATCGGTATCAACGTTCGCCCGAAGACCACCACCATAGCTCTAGCTGATCTTGATGCAAACTTTGTCGCTCAGGAATCACTCCCCACGGCTCCTAGTCCGAAACAATTTGTGGACGAGTTGGCTCCAAGGCTGCGCAACCTGATCAAAATGCGTCCCGAGATTACCTGTGAAGGTATCGGCGTAAGCTTGCCCGGTCGAGTGGATCTCGCCTCACAACGACTGGTGTTCGCTCCCAACCTGGGATGGGGCGACTTTGATCTGAAAACGGCGCTCGAGCAGGCAACAGGATTGCCGGTCGAGTTAGAGAACGCTGCGAATTCTTGTGCATTGGCTGAGATCTGGTTTGGCAGGCAGTCCTTCGCAGTACGTAATCTTGTGGCCATCACTGTATCTGAAGGGATTGGGGTTGGTCTGATCCTCAATCACCAATTGCTTCAAGGATCGAATGGGATGGCAGGTGAGTTCGGACATACTGCGATCGTTCCGGATGGGCTCGAATGTAAGTGCGGAAACCACGGTTGTTGGGAGCTCTACGCTTCTAGTTCCGCCGCAGTCCGCTTTTATGTTCAGTCCTCATCGCCAGCGCGCAGCGGCCGAAAGGAAGTTTCACAAACGGCGACGGGGCCAACCTTTGATGATCTGTTGCGCCTGACCGAACAAGGAGATCCGAAGGCCGAAGACGCCCTTAGACAGATGGGGGAGTACCTGGGAAGGGGCATCGCCCTATTAGTGACGGGGTTAGCCCCTGACGTGATAGTCGTTATCGGAGAAGTTACCCGCGCGTGGAATCTCATTGGTCCAGTTATTGACGCAGCAGTCAAGCGACATTCTTTTACGCGTGCCGGAACGCGAGTGGTCCCGGCTGATCCCACATCCCAGCCAAGACTGCGGGGCACGATCGCGCTGGTATTGCAGAAACACTTCGGGGCCCCATCGGTTGCCTAGGCGTTAGACTCTTTGTCCTTTTGTTGTGGACGCGAATTAAAGGCAATTAATAGGAAGGGAATTACGAATTCATTAGGAAGTCCATTCAGGTGGCAACGACAACGCGCCATTCTCGCCGAGGATGCGTCGCCCCGAGTCCTGGCGTCGCCCGTTCCATGGCGTCAAATCTCAAGAAGCTTCGAACTAAGGAGACAAACCAATGTTCAATTTCACCGGTTCACGCGCGGCGCTATTTACCGCCGAGTTGAATGCAGCGGCCAGGTGCGGACGACCCTCAATGGTGGCGCCACTATTGGTGTTGATGCTCCTGGCCTTTGTCGCGCCTCAAGCGACTTATACCCAGGTGCTTTACGGCTCGCTGACTGGGGACGTCACTGACCAGAAAGGTGCTGCCGTGCCAGGCGTCAAGGTTGAGGCTCTTAATATCGGCACTGGCTCGGGCAAGGAAACCACTACCGACGGGAATGGTGGGTACCAGTTCACTAGCCTTCAGCCTGGAGTCTACAACGTGACCTTTACCTATGGGTCTTTCAAGACTCTAATTCAGGAAAAAGTCAGGGTTGAGGCAAACGCGCTTCGCCGACTCGATGTTCAAATGCAGGTTGCGGATGTGAAGGAGACCGTCGTGGTAACCCAGGACGCAGCTCCGCTCCAGACTGACCGGGCCGATGTAAATACTCAGTTGCAGGCCACCCAACTCGCTGACCTGCCAATAAGCACCGCCGGCGCAGGCCGAAATTTCCAGGGGCTCTACAGGATCGTTCCGGGCTTCAGCGCGGTAACTGAGGGAGTGAGTTCTGACGGTGGTAATCCGCAACGCTCCATGACAGGCAATGTCAATGGGAACTCAATGCAGGCCAACCTTACGCGTATAGACGGAGCTTCGAATGCCTATATCTGGCTGCCCTTCAATACCGCCTACATACCCCCGACGGATTCCATCGAATCAGTCAGCATCGTGACGAATTCCTATGATGCGGAGCAGGGCAACGCAAATGGAGCCGCCGTCAATGTGGTTACCAAGTCGGGCACGAACGAATTTCACGGAAGCGCTTTTGAGTTCCACACCGACAACGCGCTCAGGGCATTTAACAGATTCAGCCCAGTGGGCCAGCGCAAGCCCAAGTACATTCTGAACCAATTTGGCGGATCTCTCGGCGGACCGATCTACCTGCCAAAATTTGGTGAAGGCGGACCGAGTGTGTGGAGTGGTAAGAACAAACTGTTCTTCTTTACAGACTTGGAATATACGAAACGACGTCAGTTCGCCACTCGTACGGTGAGCGCGATTAATCCCGCGGGCATTTTCGATTCTGCCGGCAATGCCAACCTGTCATCAGCTATACCTGCCGGAACGAACTGCAATGTAACACCTGTCGCAGGATGCGTTTTCGATCCGAATACAGGAAATGCTAACGGCACGGGCCGTCAGGCGTTTCCGGGTAATATCATTCCCGCTAGCAGAATCGATGCTGCTTCGAGACTAATGCTAAGCCGCATTAGACCCGCGGGCTTCATTAACAACCAAGGTGTAACAGCCACCAATAACTATATCAGCGCGGGCTCGGCGTCGCTGGGTCGCACCACCGGAGACGTCAAGATCAACTATGTGCATAGTGAAAAGCTCACCATGTTCGGTCGATACAGTCGTTCAGAGACTCTTCTGTTCGACCCGCCGACGTTGGGCGACGCGATGGGTGGCGCAACCGGAGGAGGTCAGGTAGGTGAAGCGCCCTCAACGATCCAGAGCGTTGGTTTGGGAGGCACTTACACCGTGTCTTCAACCATTGTGATTGACGCGAACTTCGGGTACACGCGGCAAAGGCTTGGCGCAGTACATCAACCCGACATAGCCCTCGGCAATTTCGGGCTCACGACGTTAGGGATTCCGGGCACTAACGGTGATGACCCTTTAGCCGGGGGCACGCCGGCCTTCATTATTAATGGCTGGAATGGCATCGGTAATGTTGATACTGGTAACCCATTCCTATTCCGGGACAACCAATATGTGGGTAACATCAATGCAAGTTGGACCAGGGGAGCTCATAGCATCAGGTTTGGCGGTGAGTACGGCAACGCGCAGTTGAACCACTTCCAACCGCAGGGTGGAGCTTTCGGAACCCCGCGCGGTTCATTCAACTTTGGTGGAGCCGTGACTGCACTTAATGGCGGACCGGCGGCAAGCAGAGTAAATGCTGTGGCTCAATATCTACTGGGAATAGCTGATCGCTCGGGTAAAGTCATCCAGAACAGCAATCCGAACGCGCTGCGCTGGCATACATGGTCAGCCTATGTGCGCGACAGTTGGCAGGTGAATCCAAACCTGACTCTAAACTTTGGCGCACGCTGGGAGCACTATCCGTTTCCCACCACCGACCATGGCGGAGTAAAGCTCTTTAATCCCGCCACCGGCAACGTACTCATTGGCGGAAACGGCAGCACTCCCATTGACCTTGGTGTTGACGTGGGATGGGGACAAATCGTTCCGCGCTTCGGACTCGCCTACCGGTGGGGTGATAAAACGGTCATCCGTGCTGGTTACGGCATGAGTACGGACAGCAACAACTGGAGATTCTTCCGAAACAACTGGCCGCTCGTATCAAACGCGGATCTCCAGGGCGCTTCGGCATTTGTCCCTTCGTCAAGCCTCCACCCTGTGACACTGACACCCTATCCCGGTCTGGGTGTAGGAATTCCGGCCGCTGTCGTACCGAATCTGAGTTCGGGTAACGTCCCTCTTCCCAACAACACTGGTATTGGCGGGGCCACTATCCCGTTTGATTTCAATCGTGGTTATACCCACTCGTATAATCTCACCGTGCAACGCGAGTTACCCTGGGGCTTTGTCGGTGAGGCGGCCTACGTGGGAAACCGGGCCATACGTTTTCTCACAAATGAAAACATCAACGCGGCTCCAGTGGGTGGTGGCAACCCCGGCCGCCCGTTATTTGTCCAGTTTGGCAAGAATTGGGGAGATGTGGGATGTCTATGCCCTGACACAAACTCCTATTATGACGCGCTACAAGCCAAGCTGAATCGGCGATTGACTGAGGGCTTTTCGATGGGAGTTGCGTACACATTCTCGAAGGCCATTAACTCCATTGACAACGAGGAAGTAAGTGGCACATTTGGTGTCAATGGCGGTTTCCTGTTTTGGCCACATCCATCAGTTAAGAATAGAAACAAATCGCTCGCCAGCTATGATCGCACGCATAACCTGTCGATCTACGGATCCTACGAGTTACCGTTCGGGGCAAGAAAGCGTTGGGCCCAGAGCGGCATACTGGGGGCCATCGCCGGCGGCTGGCAGTTGAACTGGCTGATGCAAACTATGAGTGGGAGCATGTTTACACTCTTCGGTGGAGGAACTCAGGTTAATGCTCCCGGAAATCAGCAAACACCAGATCAGATCGGGCCTCTGACTATAGTAGGCGGCGTTGGACCTCGTCCCGGGCAACCTAGTTGCGCTCCCGCGGATCTGTCGTGTCACTACTTCGACCCGTCCGCATTTCGCGCCGTCCCTGGAACGGAGATACGCTTTGGCACAACGGGTCGCAATATCATCCGGGGACCGGGTTTCTTCAACCTGGATAGCAGCATCTTTCGGAACTTCAAGATTACGGAGGGTGTGACGTTTCAGTTCCGGATGGAGATGTTTGGCGTGACCAACACGCCTCATCTTAATAATCCGGGTACCAATGTCACCGACGCCGCAAACTTTGGAGTTATCACCTCGACGTTGAACCTTGCCGGACGAGGGACGGGAAGCGGTGGCGAACGGCAGGTCTGGTTCGGAGCGAAGGTGATATTTTGATTGAACCTTCGGTGCCAGATCGCAGGACTGCTCCAATCGAGTAGCCCGAGGCTCTTAGCCCGGCAGGGAGCAACGGCTCTGTCGGGCGAGAGCCTGCCATTTCAACTTCAAAGATGCCAATTCCGGCGGGTGACCGTCTCTTCCCTGTGCAACGGAAGCAGCCGCCCGCTCTTTGGTTGTCAGGTAGAACGCCCTGACAGCTTTTCGAGTTTCCGGCTTACCAACAGAGTTCCACCCCCGTCGCCCTGCTGCATCCAGGCACGATCCCCAGTTTCGGATTTGGTGAAGATCATATCGCTATGACCGAATGCCACTGTATAGTTGGTGCCACCCCGTGCTCATCTCTTGAGGAACATTGGACCGGATGATTCGCCTTCTTGTCGCTTGTCTCGTGTTCGCCTTCCTGGTTGGCGGGGTGGCGAAGGCCGATGACGGTTATCGTCTTTGGCTGCGCTACGATGCGCTGCCTTCCCGAATGATTGCTGTCTACCGCCCACGCGTCGCGGCTGTTGGCGTCACCGGCAACTCCCCCACACTTAATGCGATTCGCAGCGAGTTGGTGAACGGTCTTACAGGGTTGCTAGGCAGTGCTGTTCCTGTCGCGAGCGATATCAATCGAGATGGAGTGGTAGTCGTAGGTACGCCCAGGAGTTCAACGCTGATCGCCCGTCTGCGATGGGAAACGCAGCTGGCTCAGCTGGGCCCGGAAGGGTTTCGAATTCGTTCGGTCAAGCTCGGTGGCCACTCGGTGACGGTGATTGCCTCAGAAGGCGAGTTGGGTGCGCTCTACGGGTCGTTTCACTTTTTGCGTCTGATCCAAACGTTGCAGCCCGTCAACAGACTGGACATAACCCAAAAACCGCGCGTCCAACTACGCATGCTTGATCATTGGGACAACCTCGACGGCAGTGTGGAACGTGGATACGCGGGAAGATCGCTTTGGAATTGGAGCGCTCTGCCTGACACAGTCGATCCGCGACTGCTCGATTATGCGCGCGCTAATGCTTCAATCGGCATCAACGGATCGCTGCTCAATAACGTGAACGCGAATGCGCAGATCCTAACCGGGGAATACCTACGCAAAGTCGCGGCCGTGGCAGACGTGTTCCGTCCGTATGGAGTTCGCGTGTTTCTTTCAGCGCGATTTTCTGCGCCGATGGAATTGGGTGGCTTAAAGACAGCCGATCCTTTCGACCCGGTCGTGGCCGCGTGGTGGAAGAAAAAGGCCGACGAGATTTTTCAACTCATCCCTGACTTTGGCGGTTTTGTAGTCAAAGCCAATAGTGAGGGACAGCCGGGACCACGCACCTACAATCGCACGCACGTCGACGGCGCCAATATGCTGGCCGCAGCACTGGCTCCTCATAATGGGTTAGTGATCTGGAGGGCATTCGTCTATGACATGAAGCCCGGCTATGACCGGGCCGGCGCGGCCTATGAGAATTTACAACCCTTCGATGGTAAGTTTGCGGCGAACGTGCTGCTACAAGTCAAGAACGGTCCCATTGATTTTCAACCGCGTGAGCCTTTTCACCCATTGTTTGGCGGGATGCCCGCGACCCAACTGATGCCGGAGTTTCAGATCACTCAGGAGTACCTCGGCTTCTCCAATCATCTTGTCTTTCTGGCATCGATGTGGCGCGAGGTCCTTGACTCCGACACGTATGCCAAAGGCCCCGGGTCGACCGTCGCCAAAGTGGCTGATGGAAGTCTTGACTCCCAACGTCTGACAGGCATTGCCGGAGTGGCAAATACCGGCTCGGATCGAAACTGGACGGGCCATCATTTTTTGCAGGCCAACTGGTATGCGTTTGGGCGACTTGCCTGGAATCCTGATCTCCCATCGCGACAGATTGCCGGCGAATGGATTGGGATGACTCTTACCAATGAGCCTAAAGCGGCAGGGACGATTGCTCGCATCATGTTGGAATCGCACGAGGCCGTGGTGGACTATATGACGCCGCTGGGCCTGCACCATATTATGTGGGGCGGACATCACTATGGTCCTGCTCCGTGGTGGGATAAAGAACCGCGCGCAGACTGGAATCCGGTCTACTATCACCGTGCGGATGATCGAGGTTTGGGATTCGATCGCACTGCATCCGGAAGCAACACCGTGGGCCAGTATCATCCGCCGGTGCGCGACAGATTTGCCAAATTGAGCACCTGCCCGGAAGCATTTCTGCTTTGGTTCCATCATGTACCTTGGGAACATCGAATGAAATCGGGCAGAATACTGTGGGATGAGTTGGCCCTACACTATCAGCGGGGCGTGGACTGGGTTCGAGCCACGCGCACAGAATGGGATGCTCTGGCCGGAGTGATTGACGCGGAACGCCACGGCGAAGTAGCAAAGAAGCTGGCGATACAGGAACGAGATGCGATCTGGTGGCGGGACGCCTGCGTGTTGTATTTCCAGACGTTCTCGAAGCGTCCTCTTCCAGCCGGAGTCGAAAAGCCGGCGAGAACGCTTGCCGAGTACAAGGAGAAAAGTCTTACATGGTGAAAAAGATCATTTGTCATTTTTCATTCGAGTGGCGACTCATTCAAGCTCCGTGTCATGAGGTCAGTACCACAATGCGGTAGCGGTGGGTCATGGTCTCCTGATCACTAACGCCGAGTGGAATCGCACCCCATGACCCACCGCTACCGCAT
>JAMQPI010000279.1 GCA_023717565.1 Pyrinomonadaceae bacterium
CTGTTTCTAAAGTTCGCTGAATAATTCACCTCGGCTTCACCCCGTAGGGGTCGCATGTTTATAGCCTGCGCAGAGACCACCTCCCGGCGCCGTGCGAAGGGGCGGAAGTCAACTTGAGTGGTGCTATTCAGGTTTCGTTCCGCCCCTTTCGCACGGCGTCCCGACGTTGGAGATGGGATGCATCTATAAACATGCGACCCCTACGGGGTGAAGCCGAGGTGAATTATTCAACGAACTTTAGAAACAGGACACTATAGCCAATGGTTCTGTGGGTTGAGGAATTCCTGATTGATTGAGTGCTGAGAGATCAGCCAGCGTCAGCCGGCTTGATTCGGTGGCGGCCATGCGTTCGTAACGTCCAACACAACCTTCCAAACTCCGTTTTGCTTTTTCCAAATCCGAACGTAACTGCCGCGCTCGATGATCTTTTCGGGTTGCTGCTTGCTACTAAGACTGTACGTGCCGTGCGTATAACCCAAATCCTCGGACCGGGAAAGATCTGCACTTAAGGGCTCCCAGGCTAGCTGTTGGTCATCAGATATTTGCGCCACCAACGCCTTGCTGCTAGCCGCTAGCCCCTCGAAAGGATAACTGCTCTCGCGAAACAATCTTAAATCCGTCGCAGAGAAAGAGGCGTACGCCTTCATGAGGCCCTGTGCCGCCAAGGCCTTTAAGAGCTCTCGATCCCGGTTCAGCAGGTCGCTGCGAGCCACGTCGAGATCAGTTTTACCCTGGTCCTTCCACGGTTTTATCCTTGAACTGGCCGGAGGCTGCCAATCAATTTTCGGATCCGTAGGGGCGGCATGACTAATCCCGAGATCTACAGCAAACTTCCAGGAACGATCGGATTGCTTTTTCCATACCGTGACGAAGTGGCCGTAACCCGCTGCCTTTTCGTCGGCGCTGTCTTGCTTAAATTCCCATGGCCCAAATGTGTAACCCAGATCCCCAGCTTGAGCGACGTCAGCAAACGCCGGTTGCCATGAGAGTAGAGGTCGCTTTTGTGATGGCGGAACTGGATGTTCGTTCATCCATTTCTTTCCGTTAACGGCACCCGGTCGGAACAACAATCCGTCTTCGGCGATGTACGCCAGAAAAGCCTCTCGTATTCCCCGCTCTGCTGCCGTGCGGGCAAACGACCGCTCGGTCTCGACCAAAGTTTGTAACGCGGACGTTGGTTCAGACTTTTGAGCCGTCGCATTGCCGGCAACCACCAGCATGCACACGAGGCATAGGGCTGTTTTCATTTGATCCTCCTTAAAAGAACTTAGCGACGAGATCAGATTCAAACGAAATATCGAAATAGATTGAATTCAACTGATAAGTGAAGCTGCGAATCGGAGGGACGCAATTGTGATGAGACGGCCACGCGAAGTGACGAGGCGGCCTGGGGCAATCAGACAACTCTGGTCTTCCATTTTCCCCTACGAAAGAGTAGAACGCTCACAACGGCCAGAGTTGAGAATGCAATCATGATTGCCAGGAATACTCCGCGGGGACCAAGACCAAGAACGATCGCCAGGGTGTAGCCCAAGGGCAATTCCCACAACCAGAAAACGAATAGATTGATGATCGTCGGGGTCCAGGTATCGCCGGCGCCGTTGAATGATTGGGTGATAACCATGCCGTAGGCGTAGAAAAGGAATCCGTAGGAAACAATGCGAAGGCAATCAACTCCATAGGGCACGACGTTTGGATCCGTTGTGAACAGACCAATGATTTGCCGGGCGAAGATGACAAATATTAACCCTACTATCCCGAGGCAAATCATGTTGTAGAAACCAGCGCGCCAAACTGCTTTCTCGGCTCGCTCCGGTTTCTTTGCTCCCAGCGCCTGGCCTACCATGGTGGCGGCCGCGTTGGCCATTCCCCAGGACGGCAAAAGTGCAAAGATGATTACCCGAATTCCGATGGTGTAACCGGCCAGAGCATTGCTGCCAAATCTCCCTATTGTAAAAACCAATCCTATCCAGCTCGCCATTCCAATGAAGACCTGGAACATGGCTGTAGCTGAAAGTCGAATCAGCCTCACCATGATCGCCGGATCAAGTCTCAGATGCTCCCTTCTGATATCGAACCGTCCACCCGAACGAACCAATCTGCTCAACGCGTACAGCACGCCTGTGCTGCGACCAATCGTCGTCGCCACGGCGGCGCCCATCACTCCGAGTTCCGGAAACGGACCCCAACCAAAAATGAAGCAGGGACCGAGGATAATGTTAATAGTATTTGCCAACCAAAGCACACGCATGGCAATGGCGGCATCTCCGGCTCCTCGGAAAATCGCATTGATGAGGAATAGCAGGACGATCGAAGCATTACCCGCGAACATGACTCGCGTGAAACCTACTCCCTCGGCCACGACCCATGGCGATCCACCCATCAGCGCCAGCAACTTCGGGGCGAAAATCACTCCCACAGTTCCAATGACGGCGGAAACTAAAAGCCCGAGCCAAATCACTTGTACGGCGGCGCGCGCCGCGCCTTCAGGATTACGCTCTCCGATGCGCCGCGCAACTGTTGCCGTCGCCCCTATTCCCAGACCGATAGCAACGGTGTAGATCATTGTCAGCATCGACTCAGTCAGGCCCACGGTAGCGACCGCGTCGGCGTTCTTGAGATGTGCTACCCAGTAAATGTCAGCGACCGCAAAGACGCTCTCCATAACCATCTCCAACACCATCGGAATCGCGAGCAGTACGATGGAGCGGCCGATTGGTCCTTTGGTGTAGTCGCGGTGAGTGCCTCGTAAAGACTCGCGGATAGCATTCCATAAACTGAGCGGCTCAGACGTCGCGGCTTCTTCACCTTGGTCCATCGATCCGGCTTCTCCCGGTTGCGCGTCAGGTTTTTGTTCCAGACTGTCTGACATAGATCTAGGTTCAGTTCTCCTGCGGGTCTATGCTCAACGGCTCAAGGGCTCTACGCAAAGCATCTTTAGAAAGTTTTGTTCAGCGTCGGCGGTCCGACGTGTTTTATCTTACCCTCGTTTGTTGACGTGGATCATGCTCCTCACTAAAATGCATCGCATAGACTTGACTGATGCGCGTTGGTACCGACGTGCGACATCGGGTTAAAAACAACGGCGCAATGTTTCGGGGTAATCCCCTCTGACATTGCGCTGTTTGTTCTTGCACAAGCCAACTAGGCGTTAGCCTCGATCGAATCCACTTCTGTAAGGTCGAGGGAGTATGACTGATCAGCTCTCCGCGCGAGGTGATCGGCAATGAATGGCTGAAAACCGAAGCGGATGTAAAGCCGGTTGGCGGCCAACAGCTTGCTGGATGTCTCGAGCACCATTCGTGTGAAGCCCAACTCTTTAGCCTGACTGACGGCGCGCTCGAGCACGTAGCCACCCAAACCCAAACCACGAATTGCGGGAGTGAAGTACATCTTGCGCAGCTCGCAAGTGTTCTCGTCGATTGGAAAGATGCCGACACTACCCACGAGATTGCCATCTGGATCCTCGATTACCTCGAAGAGCCCGCCGGATTCTAGATAGTTGGCTTCGATATCTTGAAGGTCGGCGTCTGTCGCCGCGGGATCGGGCTCTAAACCAAACTCTCTCAGAACGCCGAACACGAGTTTAACGATCGCCTCTAGATCGTTGTTAGTAGCTCGCCGAATGGTGAGATGTGAAAGACCCGATGGGATCATTGTTACGCCGCGAGTGTCACGAGCCCGTTCGTCCGAAGTCGTCCTGCAAACGAACGATGTCGTCTTCACCAAGATAAGCACCGCGCTGGACTTCTATAAAAAGCAATGTCTCCTCGCCTGGATTCTCCACGCGGTGTGCGGCGCCAATAGCAATGTCAATGGCCTGGCCCGGGCGAACAACAATCTCATGATCGTCAAGGGTTACTTTCGCTGTTCCCTGGACCACCACCCAGTGCTCCGCTCTCTGGGCGTGCTTCTGATAACTCAACCGTTTGCCGGGCAAGACTTCGATTCGCTTGACCTTGAAATCTTTGCCCTCATCGAGCACTGTAAAGGTGCCCCACGGGCGCCGGTCAAACCGAGGGGATGTTTCCAACTCTTCCTTCATTTGCACCACCTTAGACGCTTGGCTCTCGAAGGGCTGCCACTCAATTTCTTCGCAACCTACCGAGGAACACACCCGACGTCAAGTGGTTTTATTGTGAATACTGACCAAAAAGCGACAATACTTGTGCCCTATACCGGAAATCGACCCTTAATAGCACTGCTTAAAGGAGTAGCGGAAATAATGTTTAGGAATGCGGGCCGAGTAATGGCCTTAGGCGAGGGGCTGGAGCCCTTGCAAAAACTCGTTGGTTCGGTCAGAACGGCGTGTGCTATACTCTCCGCCGTCGAAAACCCAATCAGTTCGGGTTGATTTTTCTCGCAGCCTTAGAGTCGAGAACTACAACCTTCCGCACTCTAGAGCTCGGATTCTCTAGTTTTAGCCTAATCTTAAAAACGATAAGCGACCGAGGTCAGACCTTCGATGCGTCGGGTACACTATTCTAACAATGGGCATCGCGAAGATACGGTGCTGATAGTCAACGACATACCCGAACAGCTGTTGTTGATGGATAGCCTCCTTAGTAAAGCTGGCTATGAAGTAATCACCGCTGGGGACGGCCGCGAGGCGTTCGATGTCGCCAAAGGCAAGCGCCCCGATGTCGTAATTAGCGACGTCTCGATGCCCCGAGTAAATGGCATAGAGTTTTGCCGCCTTATTCGACAGGACTCGGATCTGCGTTCCATCCCGATCCTACTAGTTAGCGCTCATCGACGTGATACCGAAAGCGTTATTGAAGGACTTGAGTCAGGGGCCGACGATTACCTGGAACTGCCTTTTGACTCGACGCGACTAATTGCGAAAGTTTCCAGATTACTGGAACGTTCGAAACTTGAGGCCAATTATCGTGATCTAGTCGAACAGGCCAGTGACATTATTTTCACTCAAGACATGAAAGGGCGTTTGACGGGAATTAACTCGGCGGGAGCGCACTTTCTCGGCATCGAGCCGGAGAAGTTGGTGGGAACACCCTTCATCGAGGCTTTCAAGATAAACCCTCGAGACTCCGGATTTGCCACGCCGTTCAACCAGCTTGAACCGCACGATAATCTCCAGTTCCCCACTGAAGATACGAGCGGACTAGAGCGCTGGCTCGAAATCGTCACCTCTCCGACCAAGGATAGAAAAGGCAACATAATAGGTTTGCGCGGCGTGGCTCGCGATATCACTGACCGAAAGCGGATCGAGCTGGCACTGCGGGACTCCGACGAGCGATACCGACTCTTATTTGATTCTACTCCGCAACCGATATTCGTTTACGATGAGGAGACTCTGGCGTTTTTAGCTGTAAACGAGGCCGCCGTTCGGACCTACGGGTACGGTCGGGACGAATTTCTGACGATGACCTTTGAAAACATTCGCTCCACTGAGGAAACCCCTGCCCTCCTGATTAAAACTCCCACGGGCATTGACGAACCGCTTATCTCAAGTCCCTGGCGCCACCGAAGGAAAGATAACAGCATTATCTACGTCGAAATGACGTCACATTCCCTCGCCTTCAACGGAAGCAAGGCCCGGCTGGTGATCGCCAACGACGTAAGCGAGCGGAAGCTACTGGATGAGAAACAGCTAAGTTTGCACGCCTCCCTTCAGCAGTCGGCAATGGAATGGCGTCAAACCTTTAATGCTATCGACTTCCCGGTTCTGATCGTAGACCTGGAGGGCCACGTAAAACGGGTAAACCAGGCTGCTGAGGAAATAGCGGGAGTAGCCGCGGAAAAGATTATCGGTAGCAATATCGCCGATCTGGACCACTGTGAGCCGTGGAAGAAAGCAGCAGAACTCATTAAGGGGATTAGATCAAACGGGGGTTCAAGCTCGGCCGAAGTTAAAGACGACGCAACGGGGAAGACCTGGGCCATAACTCTATATCTGATCCACAAATTCGGCTCGGTAGGGGAGCGCGCAATCCTAATCGCCCAGGACATTACCAAGAGAACGGAACTCGAGGCTTCCCTGCGTCAGGGCGAAATGATGTCACTGCTCGGGTCTCTGGTGGCTGGCGTTGCCCACGAAGTCAGGAACCCATTGTTCGGAATTTCTTCAATCCTGGACGCCTTCGAAACCCGCTTTAGCGACCGGACTGAGTATCTCAGGTACACCGATGTATTGCGGGACGAGGTGGGACGGCTCACGGTTCTCATGGAAGAACTTCTAGAGTATGGCAAGCCGTTCAAGGGAGATTTCTATGAATTGCCGATCGACGAGGTCATTACAAAGTCGATCCGCTCCTGTCTACCGGCGGGCGAGGTTGCTCACGTCGGTCTGGTAAACAATATTAAGGATCCGCTACCAAAGTTGATGGTTGATCGCCGCAGACTGTCAAAAGTCTTCGTGAACCTGATTGAAAACGCAATCCAGCACTCGCCGTCCGGAGGGACCGTACGAGTCGAGGCCTGCGAGGTAAATGAAGGTATCCAAAGCTGGATAGACTGCTCGGTGAGGGATTCAGGCCCGGGCATCCTGGAAGAGGATCAGTCCAAGATTTTCGAACCCTTCTTTTCAAAGCGTCGGGGCGGCACGGGTTTGGGACTCGCGATAGCGGCGAGGATTATGGGCGAGCATGGAGGCAAATTGATCGCAGGCAACAACCCCGAAGGTGGCGCTTGTATGACAGCGAGATTTCCGGTGCCTCACCAGGAGGAGATCGTAGATGTCTAAAAATCGGATACTGATTGTGGATGATGAGCCCGGTTTGCGGTTCGGCATACGAGACTTTCTCGAGCTTCAGGGATATGAGATTGACGAGGCCGAAAGCTGCCGGGAAGCCCAGGAAATTTTTAGAACCTCGCGGCCTGATATTGTGATCGCCGATTACATGCTTCCCGATGGCACGGCTTTGGACCTTTTGCCACGCCTCAAAGAGATCAATCCAGATATTCCTCTGCTTATTCTGACGGCGCACGGTTCTATCGACCTCGCCGTCAGGGCAATTAAGGAGGGGGCGGAACAATTTCTAACCAAGCCCCTGGAACTGCCGGCCCTCATGGTTATTCTTAAGCGACTTCTGGAGAACCAACGGAACCGTCACAAGCAGCTCGCCAGCAAATCTCGCCAGGTGCGACATGCCCTGGATCCATTCATCGGAGTCAGCTCCAGCATTCGCGCTCTCTCGGAGCAGGCCAAGAGGGTCCTGGCCACAGAAAGCCCGGTATTGATTCTCGGCGAAACAGGTACCGGCAAAGGCGTGCTCGCGCGTTGGCTGCACGAAAACAGCCCACGGGGCGAGGAAGCGTTTGTAGATCTAAACTGCGCGGGATTGTCACGCGAGCTCTTGGAGACCGAACTCTTCGGCCATGAAAAAGGCGCATTCACCAGCGCCACCGCTTCGAAACAGGGGTTGTTTGAAGTAGCGCATCGGGGAACGATTTTCCTCGACGAAATTGGTGATGTGGATCTTCAGATTCAGCCGAAGCTGCTGAAGGTGCTCGAAGACAAACGCTTCCGCAGAGTAGGAGACGTCCGAGATAGACAAGTTGATGTTCGTCTGATTGCCGCGACTCATCAGGATATCGGCCAGTTGGTGCGAGACAAGACATTCAGAGATGATCTCTATTTTCGCGTCAGCACCATACCGCTTGCGTTTCCTCCATTGAGAGAGCGTATCGACGATATTCCGATCATGGCCCACTATCTTCTCGATAAGTTGGCTACCGATCTGGGCCGGGGCGAAATTCAGCTCGAGCCGGATTCCATCAAAGCGTTGCAGGCGTACTCCTGGCCGGGAAATGTAAGAGAGCTCCGTAACGTAATAGAACGTGCCGTACTACTGAGTGAACAAAAAAACATCCGTTTGCAGGATCTCCATTTCGACGGCCACTCGCGGCGACGGGCTTCGTACCTCGACTCGAATCTGACTCTCAATGAGCTCGAGAAGCAACACATCGAACGAGTATTGCTCGAGGAACAAGGGCGGGTGGAGAAAGCCGCATCACGGCTGGGCATTCCCCGAAGCTCGCTTTATCAGAAAATTAAGAAGTACCATCTGAACTCGTCCAGAGTCTAGAATGCAAGTCTGAATCTCAGATACCGCGTGCAATATCTCGATTCCCATGGTCCAGATACCCAATAGAATCAAGGTTTTCCACAGCCACCGATCGCGAATAGCTTTGGCCCAATGTTTGCTAAATAGACAGCGTGCCAATCTACATGTCGCCCTCAAATGGACCCGAGGGTGACGGCTGGAAACCGACGAGCCTGCGCTTGCCCCGCAAGCTCTCCTAAATCCCAGCCTTCGCCGCATCCGTACAAACCCTGGGGGAATGTAGCCCAGGATGACTTTTCGCTCTGGGGGTCTGCCGCAACCTTTGTCCTTTTAAGGACAAATTGGAATGGCTCCTGAAATAGAGCTTTTGGAGTGTTAACAATCTGAACTCAAGATTTTGTAGAGTTCTTTAATCAGAAGGGTATGGAGGAAGTTCAATGAAAAATATTCTTAGGGCCTCACTAATGACTGCTCTCGTTGCTGGCCTTATGGTCTTTGCAGCGGCAGGGGCCAAAGCAAATCCGGTGACGTTCAGCACTACAGCGTCGTTTAACGGCGGCGCATTTTCAAGCCCCAACGCCATTGTTTTTGGCGGCATGGGCAATCAGTTGAGTCTGACATTTACCGGTGTCACAAACTCGGCAGTGAACACTGACCCCGCGGGCTTTACCTTTGCCAGTCTGGGCCAGATTCAGACTGCTGTCACAGGTATCGGTTTCGTTATTACGCCCGGCACTACTTTCGCGATCCGGATCACCCAGACCGTACCGAGCGGCGGATCTGGAGATTTTTCCGGAACACTGTCAGGCGCTATTACCCAAAACAACAGCACCGGTCAGATTACCTTTACGGTAACGCACATCGACATCAACGGCGTACAGTACGATGTACAAAACAACCCGTTGGCGCTGGTGCCTCCGGCCACCAATAATGGTATTACGTCGATTCAGGCGAGAATCACAACCGTCCCAGAGCCGACCAGCATGTTGCTCCTGGGAACTGGTCTGGCCGGCGTAGCTGGTGCTGTTCGCCGAAAGCTGCGAGCGCGCAACCAGAGCTAAGCGTAACTGCAATCGAAAGTTGCTCGTCGACGACGCTAATAGTGTTGACCGCCCGTGAATGGATTCACGGGCGGTTGAGGACAAGTGAATGTACACGAAGCCAATGATTCTTCCTTTAGATGTCAATGGCAAGATTTACGCCTTGCAGGATGAGAAGGGGAATACGATAGGTACGGGAACTCGTGAGGTCTGCGAAGTCTTGCTATTCATCATCACCAAGCCTCCTTCTCCCTCGGGCAGAACTCAACTACTGATCCCGCAAAGGCCCAATGTGCGGGCTGCTATAGCGATATAGCATCTGGGGCTGGGCAGTAAACCATCCACCCTTCGCCCTTGTTTTTTTGAGTCCTCTGCCTGGCTTCATCGAAGGCTGACGCGTTTGTTGGAGGAGTTGAAAGATGAGTGGCGTAAGAGCAGATGCTTTCACCAAGACGCGTGCCTGTCCCTCATCAGCAGATATTTCTAGTCGTAGACTTCCTCGCGGTAAATCAGATCAGATAGCTCGTCATATCGCGGGCTGCGAGTTTTGCGCAGCTGAACAGAGTTTTCTGTCCGCGTTCAGTCTAACCGCCGAAGAAGATGAATTTGCAGAGATGCCGGTGCATCTTCGCCGGCTAGCTGAAGCACTGCTCGTAGGCAAGCAGGAAGATTCCTATTTCTAATGGGGATCGAAATACGGAAGGGACGACCTTCTCTTACGAAGACGGCGTTCCGCGTTGATTGAACTTTCGCACCGGAGATGTAGTTGGTTGACAGCGCGAACCTCTTGAGCAGAACCAAGCCTGGATCTCCGGCGCAGAAGACTACATTCAATTCGGCACCTGTTTTGAGACATCTCTTATCGGCGCAGTTTTCGGAATGCGCCATCCATTGGTTGCCTGGTAACACGTGTGAAGCAGACTCGATTTGGACATTTAAAGAAGGTGTCAGGACGTCTAAAGCGCATGCTCGGAATACAAGACAACGCCCCTGAAGAGAAACCGCGGACACCTCGCCTACTGGTTGTTGACGACGAGGAATCGATCTGCTTTTCCATGAGCGAATATTTCTCTCTACACGGATTTAGTGTGGACACGGCCAGAGAGATGGAAGAAGCTGAAAAGCTCGTCGAGAGCACTGAATACAGGGTGATCATCCAGGATCTGAGGCTGGGTACAACACGCAATCCGGACGGACTCAATATTATTAGGCTGGCTCACGAGCGTCACCCCGAAACGCGAATTATCGTGCTTACAGCGTACGGTTCCACTGAGATGGAGGATGAAGCCCGGCGCTGCGGTGCGGACGCATTTCTGAGAAAGCCCAAACCCCTCTCTCAGGTGGCCCAGGTGGTGCAAGGGCTAATTGAATCACCAGCCAAGCAAGCAGTTAAGTCAGCCTAACCTCTAAGCCTGCCAAGACTGGTTCTGTTCACTACAAATCCTAACTTCTCAACCAGCATGCGCCAGACTCCGCGGTTTTAGATCTTCGTCAGGTGTCTGCTCTGACGCATCGTTCGGCGCATACCTTCCGGTCCGTTCCAAATCATAAATCGTAAATCCGGTGTCGAACATGTCACGCGTGGGATCCAGGTGATCCACACTGTAGTCGAAAATCCTCCCATCCGTGCGAACGTAGACAGATCCCCGACGGCCCCCTGCGAATTGTTCGACGGTCAATAGCGCATACAAGTGACAAGGCTGGCCCAGAGTTCCGGTAGGAGGTTTTGGTGTGAACTCTTGTCCGCCCGGAAGACTATAGACATTGTCTTCAAGCAGGACTCTGCCGAACTGTTGCCGGCGCGGTCTAAATCCTGACGGCAAGCCGAATCGCGGCTTGGATTTCCTCGGGTTGAGAACCTTCTTCGTCCTGTTCGAGAAGATCAACTTCGACATTTCGCGCCGAAGTTTACTTCATTCCCGGCTTCTTTCAAGTGTCTCTATGGTGGGGTGCCTTGATGCGGCAAACGCGCCGGGGCATTTGCCGCTTATTGACGATACGTTTTCGAAACTCAAGCGGGCTGAGAAACGGCAGCCGTGGCGGCTCGCGGTTTCCAGATTGCCAAAAGAGCTCCGGCAACCAGGCAGGCGACAAGCTGATAGCCGATATTTAGAAGATATAGGCCGGGCTTGCGTCCTTCAAAAATCACTGAGGCTAGCTGTGTCGTGGTGATAAAGCCCAGCCAGAGCCAGAATGCCGTCTGCAGACCGCCCACCAGATTGCTGGCCTTGGTATATTGCACAAAGTGTGCGAGCACGTAGACCAGCACCAGGGATGAAAGAAAAGCCAGCACATACTCTTTCGTATGACTCTGGTTCTCAACCTCGCTGAGTTGCTGAGGCGTCCACGCCATTAGCTCCACAAATTTGTTTGTGAATATGCCGTACCAAACGGCGCCGACGATCCAGTGCAGAATTGCAGCCACAAGCACTGCCGGGTAGTTTACCTTCATGTGTCTTCTCCTTTGGGGGTTAATGAAGTTTGAAGATCACGACGCAATTCGCGCCCGCTTTTCAATCGAACATTACTGCATTAAATGGATCGCCGCTTCTTGAAAATTGCGGACTTCGCCTGGGTCTTGAGTTTCGGCTCGCCGCCCACGCTCCGGAACGGGCTAGGATTGCGGCGAGTTTATACCTTCAATGCCTGAAGTCAACATTCCCGGCAGCCACGCGAGGCTTCAATGAAAGTCATGCGAAGGAGTGGCAGCCACTTTGAAGGAAAGCGGCCTCACGCGCTTTGCTTTGACTGAGACGACGCGGTCCTGGTTCTGCAAGGTACCCTCGATTAAAAGAAAAGGGTGGTCTACCAATACCAAACGGTTCTTACTGAAAATCTGGGGCGTGACGATGATGTTGGCGACCCCTGTCTCGTCCTCCAAAGTTAGAAAAACGAATCCTTTGGCGGTGCCGGGGCGCTGACGAACAATGACCCAACCGGCAACCCGCACTGCACTGCCATTACGCATCACGCTAATATCAATCGCGCGCGAAGCTCCCAGCTTATTTAACTCACTCCGATGATGGGCAACTGGGTGACGCCCGATGGTTAACCCAGTACCCCGAAAGTCTGCCTCCAGCTTTTCCGGTAAAGTCATAGGAGACAGAGGCGACTTGCTGTCAGGCTCCTGCAATTCCTGATACAGAGGGCCAGCTGGCCGAGCGATGCGTTCTATTTGCCAAAGAGCGTCGCGACGATTAATTCCTTTGTCCAAAGTCCGGTGTCCAAAATCCAATGTTTGTTCGTTCCTTTGTCCAACATCCAAAGTCCAACGTCCAAGGTTTGTTCTGCTGACCGTGTTTTTGACGTTGGACATTGGACGTTGGACATTGGGCTTTTGATCTTGAATGAAATTCAGCGCGCCGACTGAAGCCAACTTGCGCAATTCATCTCTCCGCAGTTCGGGTACGCGATTGCGCAGATCATCAAAGCTCAGGAAGGGACTTGCTTTTCTTTCGCGTTCGATGGCTTGCCCAGAGGATTCGCTAAGACCTTTTACATATTTCAATCCCAGACGAAGAACGAGGAGACGGGGGGACGCGGGGACGGGGAGAAGCGGCGACAGGGAGAATGGGAGACGAGGCGAAGCGGGGATAGCTATGATTGGTGAGAATGAGCCGCCTCTCCCCG
>JAMQPI010000702.1 GCA_023717565.1 Pyrinomonadaceae bacterium
TCGTGAAATGGCCGAAAGAGATTTGGCCACCACAAACGAGCAGACTCGCGAACAGCGGGTTGAAATCGCTCGCCTGCGCGATGAACTACAGACTGTTAGGGCTGAGGGAGAGGCGGCGAAGATCAGAGTTGCACGTTTCGAAGGCGAGAAACAGGCGGAGAACGCACGACGGGAAGCGGTCGAACGTGAGCAGCAGAGAATCGCTGCCCTGGCCACATTGAAGCAAACGCTGGCAAAGTTTGGCACGCTAAAGGAAACGGCCACCGGCCTGCAACTCGCGCTGCCGGAGTCGATGTGGACCAGCGCGCGCGGTTCAGACCTGGTGGCCACGGCCGCAGCCAAGCTCGAGCCACTGGCAGCGCTGCTGGCAAGCAATCCTGACTACCAGATCCTTATTGAGGTCTATACCGATAACAAAGGCGACGAGGTCACGTTGCAACAGCTTACCCAGGATCGTGCGCGGGTTCTGTCAGAACGTCTCCAGTCCGCCGGAGTAGATCCTTCTCGGATTCAAGCCAACGGCATGGGAGCATCAAATCCACTGACCAAGAACACCACCGTCGCAGGCCGTTCTCGCAATCGCCGAACGGAGATCACCCTAACGCCTATTCAAGCGCGCAGCGCCGCGAACCAGTAGGCAAACGGCAATCAGGAGGCAGACGGCAGGAGCAGGAGGCAGGAACCACTGATCAAACCACCACGCATTTCCTGCCGACTGCCCCCTGCTCCTGCCTCCTGAGTTATGTCCCCACTCGGACTCTTACAACTGCTCGGTTACAGCATCGGCGCCGTCCTGCCTCTCTGGATGGGCGTCCAGCTGATCTCTCGCCGTCACAAGTTGACGAATGTGGAGCGCGTGCTCTTTGCCCTGGCGCTGACCATGGGCGGATGGCACACCAGCAACCTCTTCATTACGCTGCACGGACTCTTTGGTCTCAGTTTTGATAAGTGGAACACCCTACTGCGACTTGCGGATTCAGTCGCAGTTGTCAGTATCACGTTCGCCTATTCCTTTCTGCTCCACGTTCATCTGCATCTATGGGCCGATTCGCGAGGGCGGCCGCTAACCCGCAATGAAAAGATTCGCGTCTATCTTTCCTACTTTCCTACGATCTTCCTGGTTGTTGCCCTGCCGCAGATCTGGGCCGGCGATTACGCGCCGATGCTCACCAAGCTTAAGTTCTTCGTCTTCCCGTTCGCCTTCTGGATTGCCTATGTGCTGGGATTGATCGCTGTTACTGAACTGCTGATTGCCCGGAATAGCAGGAATCGTAGCGAGCAAAGGATCATGCGCACACTGGCTGCGTCCTTTGTGGCTATCGGCATTGTGATTCTGGCCGCGTTGGCGCTGGGCTTAGGTGAAGGAACGACTGTGGGCCAGTACCTTAAAACCGTTGCCAATCTTGGCTCGCTGCTTCCGTCTGTATTGCTGGCTTATTACATCTATCGCTATCGATATCTCGAGCTCATTATCGAAGAGAGTCTGATTGTTGCAACTTTCGCGGCAGTAGTCCTCACGATCTATATCTATGGCATTCGCACCATCGGCGATTGGATGACATCTCGTTACGGCGTCAGAAAGGGTGTCGTCGAGGCCCTGCTGATTCTCGGACTGACACTGGTGGCTGGGCCGATGCGCCGCGGTTTAGAGCGCCGGTTCCACCGGTTGTTCGAGCGGGAAGCTGCGCTTTACCGCGATGTAGTTACCCGCATCAGTTCCCACACCGGCCAGTTTAAGCAGTTACCGGAGTTGCTCCACTTTGTTGAAGAGAGGACCACTGAGGCGCTGGGATTGCGGCGCGTGAAGATCGTCGTGAGCGACTCAGAGACTGTTGACGAAGGCGGCCGGGATAGGCAGACGGACACTGCAGAGACTGGCAAACCGTGGGTAGAAGAGGTATTGACGACCTCCGAACGGAACGGATGGGCGCCAGTCGAGGATGATCCATTGTTGGCTACGCAAGGGTTCCAGATGGCATACCCGCTCCGTCGCGACGAGCGCATTGAGGGAGTGCTCTTGATTGAGGGAACAACCGGTAGCCTCACTTCTGATGCGCGGGCGGTGCTGGAAGTCCTTGCTGGGCAGGTCGCCATTGCCATCGAAGATTGCCGGTTAGTAGAGGAGAACGTGCGTCTGGAGCGCCGCGTTGCTGAAGGTGAGCGTCTCGCGGTGCTGGGACAGATGGCTGCCACTGTCGCTCACGAGGTCAAGAACCCGCTCTCTGCGATTAAGTCAATTGCGCAGGTTATGAGAGAGGACCAGGGACTAAGTGTTGAATATGCGCGCGACCTGACATTGATTGTTGGAGAGACCGATCGCCTGAGTAAGAGTGTGACTCAGTTGCTGAGTTTTGCCCGGAAAGAAGTTACCGAGGAACTGCCGCTCCGGACGGGGGAATTGATCTCTTCGACGGTGGGACTCTTTAAGGCGAATGCTGATGAACGAAGAATTAAACTCAATGTTCGGATCGAAGCCAACGACGAGCTGAACGGAACGGCGGTAGCGGCGGTGCGCGACGCTCTGTCGAATCTCGTCTTGAACGCCTTACATGCCACACCCGACGGTGGAGAGATAATCGTCACGGCCAGTAGAGACGGACGAAATTTCAGCATCGCGGTCGAGGACTCGGGTGCTGGCATTCCATCGGAACTGAGGCAACGCATCTGGGAGCCGTTCTTCACCACCAAGCAGAGGGGAACAGGGTTGGGTCTGGCAATCGTCCGCAAGCGTATGGAGGAAGCGGGCGGTTCCGCTCGATTGGCTGGATCGCTGAATGGCGGTGGGGCGCGCTTCGAATTGCGGGTGCCGCTCGAGGCTTCATGACTCAGAAGCGCTCTGTTTTTGGCGCGCACGATTATCGCACCTGGGTTGCGGCGTAAACCGAGTTTCTACCGACACACTCACACAGACTGGAGTCTGTGCTACGTACTTCCGCGGAACTTTTCCAAATGCAGTGCGTGTTAGCTCCGGACTTGGAGCCACCGTCCCTGGAAGTCGCACTTTGAGCTGGGCCACTCGACCGCTGATATACGGTGACGCATTCAGCGCTCCTCAAACTGCGAATGAATCGAACAGTAAAGTTACGAGAAGGAGAAAGTCATGACTCTGCGTAGAATCGTCAGCACAATTCTGTTTGCTGCTCTGGTCGCAATTTTTGCCACAAGGGCGCAGCCGGTGTTGGCTCAATCGTCTGGTCCGTCGTCACAAAAGGAAAACCGGGACGACGAAACCAATCTTGACACGCAACTGTATCTGCTAATCGCAACCAACCAGGACGTTGACGACGCAAAATTACCCTCTGCGCTGGGTCCGGTAGTGGTCCAATTGCGTTCTTCGTTACCGTTCAAGAATTATCGACTCGCAGCCACACTTATTAATCGTGTCAAAAACGATGGCCGGCTGTATCTTCAGTGGGTGGGTGGGCCGCTGCTGCCTTCCTCCGCAGCGGCCAGCGGAAGTACTCCCAGCTTCAACGAGTTCAAGGTGAACAACGTAAAGCTAACCGCCGATTCAAGTGGGCGGGATGTCGTGCGTATGGAGGGATTCAGGTTTGGCGCCAGGATTCCCATTCAGACAGGGACCGCAGTCGCTTCAAACGGTCCTGCCGGTCCAATCATCGCCTACGAAAACACGGGACTCAACACCGACATCAGTATGCGCGAAGGGGAGCCGGTGGTGGTCGGCACCTTGAATGTTGGTCCGTCAGGCGATGCCATCATTTTGGTGATATCGGCGAGGCGCAGCTCGAAGCCATAAGGACCAGCTCACTCACTCCGTTAGGAGTGGAATGTTTATAGACCAAGCATCGATGATCATCTGCTCTGTTCGGAGGAGCGGGACGTTTCTTGAAGGGTACACATCAAGTTGAGTCCTGCTCCTCCGAACAGAGCCGCGAGGGGGGAGCAGTAGCGGATCTATAAACATCTGACCCCTAAACGGGGTCGGGGCGAAGCATCGACACACTTTTTTAAGCCGCTCGGCAAACGTAGCCGCAGGGATTTGATGACCTTTGAGGTGTTCGCTCTGCGGCTTTTGTTGTTTCTCATCCGGATAACGGCGTTTGCCTCTGGCACGCAACGCGCTAGGAAATTACGCCTGTAGGGCTCTAAACTAACCGGAAGTGAGAAAAGACGCGTTGCGATTACTGATTGTTGATGACGAAGAGGCCTCGCGCTACGGCATGCGACGGGCGCTCAGCACGTTTGGCTATAACGTCTCCGAAGCGAATTCAGCTGAGGCTGCCAGGGCACTCGTCAAGCAGCAGGAGCCAGACCTGATGCTCCTGGATGTAAACCTTCCGGGCATGAGTGGTCTGGATTTTCTGAAAGAGTTAGAAAGCTCAAACGGCAACGGCCCGCTCGTAATCATTGTTACCGCCCATGGTTCCGAGCGAATGGCCGTGGAGGCAGTTAAATCAGGCGCTCACGATTACCTCTCAAAGCCGTTTGAAGTTGATGACCTGCGTTTGGTGATCAAGAACGCCGCCGAGACGCTGCAACTCAGACGAGAGAATCTTTCACTCCGCAGACGAATCGAGATCGAACGATCCCAACGCGGCGCCCTGATCGGAAACTCCGATGGAATGCAGCGGGTGCGCTCGATGATAGAAAAGGTCGCCGAGACTGATGCGACTGTACTGGTCCGAGGGGAATCCGGCACGGGCAAGGAACTGGTGGCGCGCGAGATTCATGAGCGGAACAGCGCTCGCTCGACCGAAGCCTTTGTGGCGGTTAACTGTGCAGCGCTGCCATCAGAGTTGATTGAGTCGGAGCTCTTCGGTCACGAAAAGGGTGCATTTACGGGAGCGGCCAATCGGCGGCAGGGAAAATTCGAACAGGCCAACGGCGGTACTCTCTTCCTCGATGAGATCGGCGACATGAGCGCCAACGTGCAGGCAAAGCTGCTGCGCGCCCTCGAAGAAAGAAGGATCGAACGACTCGGCGGTAATGAGTCGATTCCTGTCGATGTTCGAATTGTCAGCGCTACTCATCGTCCTCTGGAGCAGGAGATCGCTGCCGGTAATTTTCGCGCCGACCTCTTCTATCGTCTCCAGGTTGTGACGATCGAGATCCCGCCACTCAGAGACCGTCGCGAAGATATTCCCTTGCTAGCTGAAACATTTGCCCGTGCCGCTGCGGAGCATTTCGAGCTGCCGGCCCGATCGATTGGCCAGGGCACTTTGCGGCGGCTGGTGGAGTACAACTGGCCAGGCAACGTTCGAGAACTGAAGAACACGATGGACCGAGCGGTAATCATGGCCGAAGGTGATGAGTTAAGCGCCCGCGATCTTCCCGGTGAAATTGGTGCGGGCCCGCAGCAGATCGCAACTGATAGTTCGGACGCCGACGAAGGAGGTTTGAAAGTACCCTTCACCGCTGATTTCCGAGAGGACCGGCGCGAGTTTGAACGACGCTACATCAGTCGCTGCCTTGAGCACACCCAAGGCAATGTCACCCGGGCCGCCGAGATTCTGGGCATGCATCGCCAATCACTCCAACACAAACTTCGGCAACTAGGCCTGGGCCGGCGTTATGTGGCCGTCGGCGCCGATGCTCAGGATGATTCCGACGAGTGAGATGATCCTGAGTCAGAGCCCACAAGCGTTGGCAGACGCTGCCGAAACAATCTCAGATGGAGGATTGATCGCTTTTCGCACGGACACCTTTTATGGTCTGGGCGCCGACCCGCTGAGCCGGCTTGCGATCCGCAGAATCAAACGTCTAAAGGGTAGGGAAGAGGCCAAGCCGATCCTGCTCCTGATTTCAGACTACGACAAGGTTGCGGACTTCATCACGAAACCTTCCGAGCTGTTTCTAAAAATCGTGAATCAGTATTGGCCCGGGCCGCTCACACTTGTCAGTGACGCGCGTCCAGAATTATCCGAGGAGTTAACTGCGGGAAGCGGAACCATCGGTTTGCGGCTACCGGATGACGACGATGTGCGATCTCTCGTACGTGCGTGTGGTGGAGCGTTGACTGCAACCAGCGCTAACCTCTCAGGCGGTTTACCCGCGCGAACTGCTAAGGATGTGGAAACTTACTTCCCGGATGGAATCGATTTGATTGTCGACGGCGGCGACGTCACGGTGATGCATTCTTCAACTGTTCTGGACCTGAGCCGCCTCGAGCCACGACTGATTCGTGAAGGCGCCATTTCACGCAACTCGCTTTCTGAAACCCTCGGCGAAGCAGGTCTGGAGCTAGCATAGTCAGGACAGATTCATTTTCCCTTTATCATTTGTCAGTCGTTTATCTGAATAGCGACTCATTCAAGCGACGTGTCATGAGGTCAGTACCACCAGGCGGTAGCGGTGGGTCATGGGCTCCTGATCACATACGCCGAATGGAATCGTACCTCATGACCCACCGCTACCGCCTGGTG
>JAMQPI010000732.1 GCA_023717565.1 Pyrinomonadaceae bacterium
CGTGGTCAATTACCTCCGCACCAACCTCACGCTGGCGTCACAGCCCACGACGAGTGCGACAGCAGACTTTGGAACGGTTCTTGGCGTACCAGGCATTCCTTTCGGTACCGTCACCCTGGCGGCTCCGCTGTCGAGTTCCGAATATCTGGGTCAGATCAATGTTGATCACGCGGCGAATGAGCGTAACCAGTTTCGTTACCGCTTCAACGCGCAGCGTCTGAGAGCGGAAAAACCCGGGTTTGGAAATCTCAACTTTGCCAGCTTGTTCTCTTATGATTCCCGGCTCTTCTCCGCTACCTGGATTAGCACGCTGAGTAATAATCTGGTAAACGATGCACGCATTTCCTACCGCCGCGTAATTGAAAACTATCCGGTGAAAGAGGCTTCTGCCAACGCGCTTCCTTACCTTGAGGTCAGCTCTATTGGCCTGGGTCTGGGCCCTGACTCGGCATTCCCGCAAGGTTCACCGGTCAACAACAGTTACCAGGTGTACGATGCCCTGTCATATATGAAGGGCAATCACAACTTCAAGTTCGGAGGCGAGTTTAGCCGTGTGATCTTCTCCACCAACTTCGTCCAGGCAATTCGCGGCAATTATATCTATGAGGACCTGGGCCAACTGTTGCAGGATCAGATTCCCGGAGTACAGGCAGTCCGCGGGGTTTCCAACGGGCCATTCGCCGGCAACCACTCGAAGTACAGCGCGTTTGCTCAAGATGATTGGAAGATCCGGCGGAATGTGACGCTCAACATTGGAGCGCGCTATGAGTACATGACGCTGCCAAGAGATTTGGCCGCTCAGGGCTTAAATTCACTGGCCAATGTCCCGGGCGTAATTGAATTCAACGTTCCCAGGACGGATCGTAATAACTTCGCTCCGCGCGTGGGCCTGGCATATTCCCCTGACTTTGAACACGGGATTGGAAGGTTTCTCTTCGGAGCGCCTGGTCAGAGTGCTCTGCGAGCGAACTTCAGCGTCTCTTATGTGCCGTCGTTTCAGAACCTGACGCTGACCTCGCTGCCACCGCAATTTCAACAACTGCGCGACATCTTTACCTCGGCTACGGCCTTTGGTTTTGATCCGAACCGGCCGTTTCTCGAAAACGGAGGCATTCCCAGTCAACTCATCCCAATCACCAGTGTTGCTGCGGCCCGAGCCGCAACCAGCGCATACATCCCTGACCAGGTGTCTCCGTATGCCATGTCATGGACAGCTTCTTATCAGCGGGAACTGTCTCGGACGACTGTCCTTGAGCTGGCTTACCTGGGAACGCGGGCTCGGAGACTTCCGGTTCAACTTCGACTCAATGCAGGAGTAGTCAACGAGAGTAATCTCGTAATTCCCACGTTCTTCGGCACACCTGATGCCAGCGCGCTAACCGGTCTTCCCACCTTGGGACAGATCAAGAGTCGACCTGGAATGAATATTCGACGCCTGGCAGTTTATGGCTTTCCACAGGCCTTAACGTCGTATCAGTTTGCGGGTAACTCGCAATACGATGGGGCTTCGGTGAGCCTGAGTCGCAGGTACAACAAAGGCCTGGCGATGACGGCGGCCTACACCTGGAGCAAAACGATTGACGACTCGACTAACGAGTTGAATTCCAGCGCACCCAATCCGCGCCGGCCACAGGATTTCTTTAACATCAAGGCTGACCGTGGTCTCTCTGCTCTCGACGTTCCGCATCGCCTGGCGACGTCCGTGACTTATGACTTGCCATTCTTCAAGGAAAACGAAAATCGCGTTGTCCAGCACGTTCTTGGTGGATGGCAGGTGAATGCTATTTTCGAAGCGCAGTCAGGACAACCCATCACTCCACAGTCCGGCAGGGATGCGAATCTGAATTTTGACGCGATCAGTGATCGAACCATTATCAATCAGAACGGCATTCAGGGAACCGCGAGTGGAGTAACACCTATTAACGCACTCGGTCAGAGCGTGGCCTTTGGTAGTGCAGCGACAGTCGCTTACGTGGTCCTGAATCCAAATGCACAGTATGTGCTTGCGGGTCCGGGCGCTCACGCTAACGCTGGTCGCAATACGTTGCGCACTCGCGGCTTCAATCAGACAAACGGGAGCCTGCTCAAGAAGTTTGATCTGACGGAACGCTACAAATTCGAGCTCGGTGCGGAAGCCAGCAATCTTTTCAACCAGAGGACCCTCACTCTGGCGAGCCTAGGCGATCAGATAGGAGCCAATGCACTTCTGTTTTCGACCGCAGGCAGCCCGAAGTTCAACGACTACAGCCTGGGCCATGCCTCCGGTAGGGCCATTCAACTTCGAGCCAAGTTCATCTTTTAATCCTACGCCCCTACAATGAGGCTTTGCCGGCCGGGAGCGATGCGTAGCCACGCATTGTTCCCGGCCGTACCTTTGTGAGACAACTACAGGGAACGGAGCTTGAGTTGTCCTTGAGTTATGCTGAATGCTTACCGTGCCGTAGCCAATCGATCCCAAGTTCAACTAGCCCAAGCACTGCTCAACCACAGAACCATTTGCCGCAGCCAATGGATCCTAAGTTCAACTAGCCCAAGCACTGCTCGACCCACTTACTCATGTTGCCATGTTGGAATTCGACGAATCGCCAGGCAAGGCCCCCACTTTTTGGCACCACCGGATCATAGCACTTGACCGAGCCTTGAGTAGTTTTGGCCGTGGTTGAACTTAGGATCCATTGGCTACGGCAAATGGTTCTGTGGTTGAGTGGTACTTGAGCTACTTGAACCTAGGATCCATCGGCTGATAATCTCGCCCGACCAACAAATCCGTCGAAACGCTGGAGGGAACGTGGCGGGAGGATCAGAAAACTGGCGGAATGGATCAGTGGCTGCCGGCGTCGTGGGCCTTTTGATTATCCTTAGTCTTCAATTGGTGCTGTCGGTACGACAGGAATCGCAAACCTGGGATGAGGCGGACCACATCTATGCCGGCTACAAGTCCTGGACCCACGGAGATTTCGGGCTCAATCCAGAGCATCCGCCGATGGTGAAATTGCTTGCGACTGCGCCGCTCCTCTCGGTGCCACTGAAAGTTCCCAAGTTGCAAGATCGCTATTTCAAAGAAGAGGCATTTCTGGGAGGCAAGGATTTCCTTTATCAGAACGATGTGGAAATGATCCTCTTCCGCACGCGTATGGCGGCCGCCACACTCACTCTACTTCTGGCGCTGCTGGTATTCCTGGCGACGAAAGAGCTGTTCGGAACCGGCGCGGCTTTCATCGCCCTTGCGCTGCTGACATTCGATCCGAACTTGCTGGCGCATGGTGCTCGGGTCACGACCGACGCAGCGCTCTCCTGTTTCATGTTCGCGACTGTTTATACCTTTTATCGCTATGTGAAAGCCCCATCCGTTTGGCGCGCTGTCATTGTCGGCGTTTCGGCCGGGCTGGCGCTCGCCGCCAAACACACTGGAGTCCTCGTGTTCCCCATGCTGTTTCTGCTGGCGACCTGTGAACTGGCGCGTCACCGCATTGCTGCAAAGGGAATCACCAAGGCGACAACAGGTTCCGGCAGGGAGGCACTTAATCTTGTCGCTTCGCTGGCAGGCATCACCGTTATCGCGTTGGCAGTGTTGTGGTCGTTCTATGGTTTCCGTTATCAGGCACGCCCGAACGGATTGCAACTGAATCCGCCGCTCGCGGAATATGCGCAGGGACTGCGACCTCACGAAGCCTGGATCGTTTCCACCGCGGCCCGATGGCACTTATTACCAGAGTCATTTCTTTACGGCCTGGCGGATGTCCGGTTAACCGCCGACTTCTACACCAGCTATGTGTTAGGAAGGATTTATCCGCACGGAGTGTGGTTCTATTTTCCCGTCGCTTTTCTGATCAAGTCGACGTTGGCGTTCATGGCCTTGTTGCTGCTGGCGGTCGGGGCGATTGCAACTCGCCGGCTGACACGATGGAGAGAGATTCTGTTTTTGATCATCCCGCCCGTTTTCTACCTGTTAGTGGCACTGAGTGTTGGGATGAACATCGGTGTACGTCATATCCTGCCAGTTTATGTATTCCTCGCCGTACTTATTGGAGGAGCAGCGTCCGCCTTCATCCGGCAGAATCCGAAATGGCTGTACCTGGTCCTGGCGCTGCTCCTCTTCCACGCAGTCACTTCCTGGCGAAGTTTCCCTTCCTATATGGCTTACTCAAATGAACTGTGGGGAGGACCATCGAACACTTATAAGTACCTGACCGACTCAAACGTTGACTGGGCCCAGCAACTCAAGGCGACGAAGCAGTATCTGGATCAGCGCGGGGTGAAAGACTGTTGGTTCGTCTATTTTGGAGAAGGGGTCGCCGATTTCACCTACTACGGAATACCATGTAAGCCATTGCCAACCGTGGTTACGCTGTGGCTGAACGAACAGCTTGACGTTCCTGCCGCGATCGATGGGCCGGTGCTGATCAGCGCGGGCACTCTCTCAGGTTTTGAATTCGGTCCGGGCTCGCTCAATCCGTATGGACAGTTCCAGCGGATTCGGCCCACAGCTGTAATCTCGAACGCGGTTTTCGTTTTCGACGGGCATTTCGAAATACCGCTGGCTGCGGCGCTAAGCCATATGCAGAAGGCTCAGAACTTGCTCGTCGCCAACCGAGTCGACCAAGCCCTGGCGGAGGCGCGAACGGCAGTGGCACTGGCGCCGGATGCAGTGCAGCCGCAGTTAGTATTGGGAGACGTTATGGCGGCAATGGGCCAGCCAGCAGAGGCTCGTTCGGCGTATGAGAGAGCGCTGATGTTGGCGAAGACAGTGGAGCCGGACTTTCAGGTACGTTCGATTCCCAGCATAGAACAAAAGCTAGCTGCCAGGTAACACTCTGCGAGCAGTCCGGTAACGGAGTCTTGCCATCAGGTATTCACTTGATCAAGACGTCATGTCGTCTGTTATCCGCACGCAAATCAACTTGCCCCTGGTACATCAGGTTGTTGCCTCTATAGACTGCCAGGGCATATACGCCGTCGTTGAGATTGGTGATGTAATACTTGCCATCATCTCCCGTGAGCGATCTGCCTTTCTCCTGCCCGTTCTGACTGACAATCACCCATACCGAAGAAAACACTCTGCCAGATGGTGACTGTACGACGCCCCTTATGTAGCGGTCGTCAGACCAGGCGCCCATGGTGGCAATAGAGAGAGTTATTACTAGCAAACTAGTCCCCAGGGCTTTCCGAAAAATGAGTCTGCTTTTCATGGTTAGCTCCTTATCTTTGGTTGCTCAAATCCGTTATCTGCTATCTAACCGATTCATGCGGTAATTAACTATGGCGCCCTGCAACTTCTCCAGCGTGACCTCATTTTCGTCTTCGAAAAGCATTCCTTTGCCGCTCATGCCATTAACCGACTCTCGAACGATGATCGAATAGGTGCCGGCAGGCATTTCTTTATAGAATTTCCCTCCATCATCTGTCTTAGCAGTCAGTAGATTGTCGCCCTCAGGCAAGAAATAGACGTCAAAGCCATTGAGCTTCCGCTTCCCATCCTTACTTACAACCGTTCCCTGTACGACTAGTTTCTTATCCGGCGAGTTTGAACCATTCCGTTTGTCCCGGCGCTTCTCAAGGTTGTCTAGTTTTTGTTTCAAGACCTCGATTTCTGCGACGTCGGCACTGCGCAAGTTGGGCACGATGCTGATGAAGGAAACCGCGATGGTGGTTAGCGCAGTCATAAGCGCGGTTATCATCATCATCTTAGGGTTCTGGGATGACTCCTTTGGAGTCTCCTTTGTGCGCTCGGCAATTTGTATCGAGTTGCTCATGATGCTTCTCCAGAGCTACTTAGGCCACCAGGGCGCAACAGGTTGGCCTTTTTCTGTGAAGGGCGTTGACAATACGGGGCGGTTCAATGAGCGTGAGGAATTCCGATCAACGAGTTATCCCACCAGGATTGGAGATCGGCTCAAGCAATTTGCTAACAAGCAAAAGCTATGCCCGCTTGGGACGAGGCTCTCAATCAGCCAGGATGATTGATTTCCGGACTTTCTTGTTACCTGAAGTAATGTTCGCATATGAAGACACCAAGGAAAGATATCTAAACGGATAGTCTCGTATCTGAAAGGATATAGATCCTGAAGAAGAGACAGTCAGCAGAAAACATTAGCCAGCCTGACGAGATTCGATGGCGGCCGCCGGTTTGTAACTGAGTCTACCCCCACTCCGTAGGGGTTCGATGTTTATAGAATTCGGCGAAATGAATATTCCGGCGGCGTTCGGAGGGGCGGAATGATGCTGGATGAGTACCCTCCAAGTTGAGTTCCGCCCCT
>JAMQPI010000004.1 GCA_023717565.1 Pyrinomonadaceae bacterium
GGTCTCGCCTTGCTTGTTGCCCTGTAATAGTGCATAGTGACGCACGGTTAATCCTTCTCTCGCGCATCGACGGTGATGCGCCCCGCGCGGAAGTTTACTAGCGCTGGCGTTTTTGGATGGTTCGAGAGCAGGCTGATTTCAACTTCAGAAGCCGCTCCATAGAGCATTCGAAAACCGGCCCTTCGCTCCTACCGTTCGACCGAAGCCAATCCGATTCGCAGCTTCTCTTTATTCCCCCCTAGGGGAAAGGTACATCTACATGACAATGAAACTTTACGTAGGAAATCTCGCGTTCTCGACCTCCAGCCAGGATTTGCAGGAACTCTTTGCAACTGCCGGCACGGTCGAATCGGCGAGCGTCGTGGAAGACCGCGACACGGGACGCTCACGCGGCTTTGGCTTCGTCGAAATGTCCAGCAAGGAAGAAGGCGCGGCGGCCATTGCCGAATTTAACGGTAAGGAAGTCAACGGACGCAGCCTGACTGTCAACGAAGCCAAACCACGCGAGAATCGCGGTGGCGGCGGCGGTGGCGGACGTGGCGGATTTGGTGGCGGACGCGGCGGCGGCGGTGGCTACGGTGGTAACCGTGGCGGCGGCGGTGGCTATGGCGGCGGTGGTGGCGGTGGCGGCAATCGCGAGCCCCGCTGGTAAGAGTCGAACTTCTTTTTATTCTCCGAGTCCTCCGTGGCGCTTCGGCGTCACGGGGGCGGTGAGAACCCACAGAGCTTACAAACACAAGAACGCGCTTCAGAATTAGACTGCAGCGCTCGAGTCAAAGGAACTTATGAATTTTTCTCAACTGGGACTGGCGCCCGCTCAAGTGCGGAGCTGCGAGTCTCTCGGATACACCGAACCAACACCGATTCAGAAACAGGGAATCCCTGTGGTCCTTAGCGGTCTGGATCTGATCGGCTGTGCTGAAACCGGCACAGGCAAGACGGCCGCATTTTTGCTCCCCATCATTCAAAAGATTACGGAGCCCATTCAGGGCGCGACATCGACCCGCAAGAACGTCGGGTCTCCAAAGGGACCGCAGCCGCGCAAAGTGCGCGTGCTGGTGCTGGCGCCTACGCGCGAGCTAGCCGCCCAAATTGAAAAGAACTACACCGAGTTGAATCCAGTTAAGGCCAATCGAAGTGTAACGCTTATTGGCGGAGCCAGCATGCCGCGACAACTTGATGCCTTGCGTCGCAGTCCGGCGGTAGTAATTGCCACTCCCGGGAGATTGCTCGATCTTACTGAGCGGCGCGCGCTTGATCTGTCGGGAATTGAAGTACTGGTGCTGGACGAAGCGGACCGCATGCTGGACATGGGGTTCTTGCCGGCAATTCGCCGCGTGCTATCGATGCTGCCCGAAAAACGGCAGACACTACTCTTTTCGGCGACGATGTCTCCGGAGATTGAAAAGCTTGCGCGTTCGACCATGCACAGCCCGAAACTGATCGAGGTTAGTCCTCGGGGTCAGGCTGCCACAATGGTAGAACAGACGGCTTACCCGGTAGCCCAGGAGTCGAAAACGGCATTGTTGTTAGATCTGCTGGAACGAGAACGGTTCGAGCGGGTTCTGGTTTTTACCCGAACACGTCGCGGGGCCGAGCGCCTTTCGCATATCCTGACAGCACGAGATCACAGCGTAAACCGGATCCACGCGGACCGTTCACAGTCGCAGCGTGAGTCGGCTCTAAAAGGTTTCCGCGATGGACGCACGCGGGTGCTGGTCGCTACTGACATTGCAGCGCGCGGCCTGGACGTGGATCTTGTTTCACACGTCATAAACTATGACGTGCCTTCCGCGCCGGAAGACTACATCCATCGTATTGGTCGCACCGGCAGAGCCGGCAACCAGGGTCGTGCGATCACAATCGTGACCCCGGTTGATGAACTTTCAATGCGTGCAATAGAACGTCTCACCGGACAAACCGTGAAACGCGTGGTATTGCCGGGGTTTGGCGGAACGAATAACAGCAGTCACAATGGCCGACCGGCTCCTCAATCAAGACGTGGGGCCAGCGTCTCTTCGGCAGTGTTTACTCGTTCGTTTCGACCGCGTCGAGCGAGCAGATAGAACAACGGTAGTGGTCAGCGAGAGTAAGAAGCGATTGTCAAAGTCGCTTCGCCCTTGCTGACTCACTGCTCATAACCTTCACTGAGCTAAAGGAGCAACCCGATTGGCAAAAGACGATCTGATTCCGGCTGAGGGCACTATCATAGACAAGCAGCCCAACGCTTTTTTTAAAGTACAGCTCGAAAATACGCAGCACGTTGTACTCGCCGTTATCTCGGGAAAGATGCGCAAGAACCGCATCCGCATTCTAGTGGGCGACCGCGTGAGCGTTGAGATGTCGCCTTATGATCTGACCAGGGGTCGAATAACTTACCGTTACAAGTAAAACCCAGGAGGATTCCGTGGAGAAGCAAGCATCATCGGAGAAGCAGGCATCAACAGTTGAAGAAAACGCAGAGAAGCCGGCGTTCGTCGTGGGCGAGCGGGTGGAAAAATTCTGCATCAAGTGTCAGGAAGAGCGCGGCCACGTAATCGCGTCGCTAACGAAGCGCGGAAAGATATCGCGCGTCAGTTGCCCGAAGTGCGGCACTCTCGGAACCTTTAAGACAGGCGCCGCCAGCGGAAACAAGCGAAAGCTTGATCCGGGCGCGCCCTACGACCAGACCCGTGCCTATCGGGCCGGGCAGACCATGGTGCACCCAACTTTTGGACAGGGAGAAGTGACTGCGCTGATTGAGCCACTGAAAATTGATGTGCTGTTTGCCGACCGCATCCGCCGTCTGATTCACGCGCAACAGGCCAACCACTGACTTCAGGGTGCTTCTGTAGACAGCATGTACACGGCAAACGAGGCTAACCAGTGCTCACCCGCATAGTCTCCACTAGCTACATGAGCCAGCGCATCGCTAGCGTGTAGCTTGGCCGAGTCAGTCAAGATTCTTCGCGCCGGATCATTCGGCGGCAGTGCTGTCGCAATGCTTCGCATGCACCAGGCGCGACTGAGATTCAATCCATCGAGATGAACGATCTTCGGGTCGGCACGATCCGCTACCACCGCGGGACGAAGCAGTTTCCCTAACCCTGTACCACTCAATCCAGGCAAAAAGCGATGAAACCAGCGGCGAAATTCTGCCGGTTTTAAAACGCGTCGCATTAGGTCCGCTTCCATGAGCGCCGGCGAGAAAAAGTCTTCACCGCCCGGTTCCCAGGCTGCGGGGTATTTCGCATCATTTCCAAAGTAAGTAAGACTGCGCTCGACAATCATTGCCTCCAGCGACTTGTTGCCGGCAGTTCTGGCGTAATCCAGTGCAAATGCCAATCCGAATGCAGTGTTTGGATGAACGCCCGTGCGAATCGGGTAGGTTTGCTTGGGAAGGAACGTGATGTACGAGGTTGCCAGGGCTTCACTTAGCGGCCGCAAGTTTTCTGACCACACTTTTCCCTCGACGTCTTCCCAGAGGTGAAGCTCTTCGGCGAGTTTGAGCAGCCACGCCCAGCCGTAAGTACGCTCAAACGACTGCCGGTTGGGCTGTTTCAAATAGCCAACCTCGGTGAGGATGTTCTCCCTACTGAGACTGGCGCCCAGGGCATTTCGAATCTCTTGAGCCTCAGGGATGGCCGGGAATGTGCGAATCAGTTTTACCAGCATCCAGTGGCCGTGGACCGACGAGTGCCAGTCGTAACAGCCATAGAAAGCCGGATGCAAGTTCTTGGGAGCCTCGACGTCAGCAGGGTTATTGATGACGTGATCTGGCTTATTTGGATATTCCTTAGAGACACATTTCAAGGCGAGCCGTGCGAAGCGTGATGCCTGTGATGGGGTGAGTGAATACTCATCCGGTGCTCGTTCAGATGTGGTAAAAGCTTTGGCGAAGATTGTCCTCTGTAAGACAAGTGGCGTGAAAAGTGCGATTGCCAAAATTAGAGTCAGTTTCACGGAGTCACCTCGATCAGGTACGTACACGAGCCACGCGATGGGTGCCACGGAAAACCGTTAAAACAGCTCCCACCTAAGTCTTGCGTCGACACCGGCTAAAGCTCCGGTGTGAATGACAAGTTAGCAAGGCATCGCAGCAGTGCACAATGCCGTAGGTTGACGAAGGCTGGTTTAGCGGACTCGACGGCGTCTGAGCGTCTTTTCTATCCCAAAAGGTGGATCAGCCGCACGATCTGATCAGTAAACTTGCTTTCGTCATCGTCTGTTGTGTTTCCACCCGTTCGCGATCAGCCCGAAAAACTCTCGATGATCTGGCATCCGGCCTGACTTTTGCCGAATCTGGGCCGCATCGAGAGCAATGGCATGCTCATTGCCAAACGAGAAGGCGGAGATTGGAAGATGAAAAAAATATTCGCAACAGCTATTTGTTTAGTCGCTTTGATCATCGCCGCTATGCCGGTGGGAGCGCAGACTCGCTATCGTACGGTTAATCGTAGGTCGGCTCAGAATACTCGTACATATTCTCGTAGCTACAATCGATACGACAACCAGCGCTATCGCAATCAGAACTATCGTTACGACGACCGTTCCTTTTGGGAGGAGCACCGAGACAAGATCACAACTGCGGGGGGCGCAGGTGGTGGTGCCATTATTGGTGGACTGATTGGCGGCAAGAAGGGCGCAATCATTGGTGCGATCACGGGTGGGGCGGGAGCAGCCATCTACACCTACAAGATTCGCGATAAGAATCAACGCTACTATCGTCGCTACTAGTTGGTCTGGCGATCTCAGGTTTGGTTACTCACCGTCAGTTTGAGGTGAGTGGCCATAGTAGAAGCCCGGATGTGAAGGGGAGAGCACATCCGGGCTTCAACATGTCTGGATTCACGGGATTTTGGATTTTAGATTTTTGATTTTAGATTTTTGATTGGTGTTTGCTTTCGTCGTTTGAAACTGGTTCCAAAAATCAAAAATCAAAAATCGCACCTCACCCTTCGCTTTGGACAAGCACGCCCGCTTTGGCTTAAGTTATCTCGTTTCTTTGAGCGCATGAGCAAGGGCAAACAGTTCCGGACCAAGCTAGCTTTAATCCTCTTCGGTTTGTTGATGGGTGTGACCATTGCCGAGCTGGGTTTGCGTGTCGTCGGCTATTCCTATCCAGCGTTTTACATGCCTGACGACACGCGAGGTTATGCCCTTGTTCCTGGAATGGAAGGTTGGTATCGCAAGGAAGGCGAGGCTTACGTTCGCATCAACAGCGCTGGTATGCGTGATCGGGAACATACGAAGGCCAAAGCTACGGACACGATTCGCATCGCAGTGATCGGCGACTCGTATGCCGAAGCTTTTCAGTTGCCAGTCGAACAGTCCTTCTGGTCAGTCATGCAGGAGAGGTTGCGACAAAGTGGCTTTGTTCCGGGCAAGCAGATTGAGGTGCTTAATTTTGGGGTCTCCGGATATGGTACTGCTGCTGAGCTGTTAACTCTTCGTGAACGCGTCTGGGATTACGCGCCTGACATAGTGCTTCTGGCAGTGACCACCAACAACGACGTGGCCGACAATTCGCGCGAGTTGAAGAAGACCGATGAGGCGCCCTATTTCGTTTATCGTGGGGGAAAATTGGTGCTCGATGATTCATTTCGAACTTCGAGCGCGTTCCGGTTGCGACAATCGAGGTTGAGCCGGCTCGGCAGATGGATTAAGGACCACTCGCGTTGTCTCCAGGCGGTTAATGAAGGACATCGCGGATTTAAGACATTGCTGGAGTCATGGAAGTCGAGACGCAAGACATCCTCCGCCGGGCCCCCCAGTACACAGTCTGACGTGAGTGCTCAATCAGAGGAGTTGGGCATCGACAACCTCGTCTACCTTGAGCCTACCAACCGAGTTTGGAATGATGCCTGGCTAGTGACCGAAGGGTTGATTCTGGCGATGCGTGACGAAGTAAACGCGCGAGGAGCAAAGTTTGTAGTCGTCACGTTGAGCAATGGACCGCAGATTATTCCGGATCCGAATGCCAGGCAGGCCTTCATGAGACGACTGGGAGTAGACGATCTCTTCTATCCTGATAATCGGATCAGATCTCTTTGTCTTAGAGAACATGTCCCGGTGATCACGCTCGCTCCGGAGTTGCAGGCTTATGCTGAAAAGAGCGGCTCTTTCCTGCACGGGTTTGGAAGTGATCTCGGGAATGGACACTGGAACTCGGTCGGCCATCGGGCTGCCGGTGAACTGATTGCGCAGCAGCTGAAGGACGGCGTTCTCGACAAATAGCGCCTGACGCACGGTTCTGTTACAAATAGTATCCACCACCCAGCAGGCTGCCGGCTTTGGGGACCCAGGTCAACTAAATTGAATTCTGCCGCGGAGACTTCGAATGCATTACTACGATAACGTACTCGGCCTGATCGGTCGGACGCCACTGGTCAAGCTCAACCGGCTGACGCGCGAGATCAAAGCGATCGTTCTGGCGAAGATGGAGAATCTCAACCCGGGATTCTCAGTGAAGGACCGCATCGGAGTCGCAATGATTGAGGCGGCGGAGCAAGAGGGCCTACTCAAACCCGGTGGAACTATTGTCGAAGCCACTTCGGGGAATACCGGAATCGGTCTCGCCCTGGCGGCTGCGGTAAAGGGTTATAAATGTATCTTCGTAATGACGGACAAGGCGTCGGTCGAGAAGTCGCGTTACTTGAAGGCCTTAGGCGCGGATGTGGTGATCACTCCGGTGTCGGCTAAGCCGGGAACACCCGACCACTACGTTTCCACGGCCAGGAGAATTGCCTCGGAGACTCCCAACTCGTTTTACCCGGACCAGTATTCTCATCCGGCGAATCCCGAGGCCCACTACCGCACCACGGGTCCCGAGATCTGGGAACAGACGGAAGGAAAGATCACTCATTTTGTTGCCGGGATTGGCACCGGAGGGACCATTTCGGGCACTGCCAGATTTCTGAAAGAGCAGAACCCGGAGATCAAGATCATCGGCGCTGACCCCTATGGATCAGTTTTCAAAACCTATAAGGAAACGGGAAAACTGGTGGAATCCACTCCTTATCTGGTCGAAGGAATCGGTCAAGAGGTAATACCGCCGAATGTGCATATCAAATACGTCGATGAAGTGATCAATATTACTGACCGTGAGTCCTTCGAGATGTCACGCCAGTTGGGACGGCTGGAAGGCATTTTTTGCGGAGGCTCAACGGGAACCAACGCCGTCGCTGCCCTGCGATTAGCGCGCGATCTGGACGCAGACGCGGTAGTCGTGTTCATTGTGTGCGATACCGGCGAACATTATCTTACCAAGCATCACTCAGATGAGTGGATGAAGGAGAAGCGTCTGCTCGAGCCACAGAAGATTAGTGCGGGTCTGATCAGCGGGACCAAGGGAAATGGTGCGCCGGCGAGTCTTGTTTGGGTCGCCCCGGCGGCCAAAGTGGGAGATGCGCTGGGCAAGATGAATGAAATGGGCCTGACTCAAATGCCGGTGCTGGAGGAAGGGCGGCCCGTTGGATCGTTGCGCGAGAATCGGGTGCTGGCGAAGGTTGTAAGAAACCGTGAACTGCTCGAATCACCTGTGAGCGAAGTCATGGAGGCGAGTTTCCCAACCGTGGACGTGGACGACAGTTCAAACGAGGTAACGCGTCGGCTGCAAACGAGTCCGGCCGTGCTGGTTGAAGAATATGGACGTATCGTGGGCATCATCACACGTCACGACGTGCTGGATCTTAAATTGAATAACGTTCCGTGATTTAGTTGGCCGAACCAAATGTCCGATATGCTTCAGCTTGTCGTCGAGATTGGCAACACTCAGCAACGATACTACCTGTAAACGTCGCACAGTGAGCCTTTCAATCTCTACGTTGGGACTCTTTCATAGTAACCAACAGTGAGCCCTTCCTCGATCTGCTTCGACTCCACCCTGCTGAATTCGTCCAGATAATCTGCGGGAACGAACGCATCGGCTCCTTCCACCGTCAGAGGTACTTCGGTAACGATCCACTTGTCGATGTACGGCAGAAATTCACGGTAGACTTGCTCGCCGCCCATGACGAACAAATCGCAACCCAGGTACTTTTTGAGGGACAGAACAGAGTTTAAGTTTCTAAGAACGATTACGGCATCTTGAGGCTCTATCTGCGACTGGCGGCTGAGCACAATATTTAGTCTGTTTTGGAGCGGTTTTTTTAGTGTAAGCCAGGTGTTGTGGCCCATCACGCAGGCGTTGCCGGTGGTCGTTTCTCTAAAGAACTTCATGTCCGCGGAGTAATGCCAGGGCAGCGTTCCGCCTTTGCCAATTGCTCCCTGTCGATCTACCGCCACGATTGCAATGATCATAGTCTTTCGGCAATCCCATCCCACCGTGTTCAAACGGCAACAGCTGCCGCAATCTTCCCGTGCGACTTGTAGCCCACCAGTTCCAGATCCTCGTAACCTAACGTGAGCAGTCCTTCGAGTCCTCGCAGTCGCCCCGATTCATCTTTAATCTCCAGCTGAGGCAAAGCCAGCGGCTCACGGGAAAGCAGCTCCTCGACTTGTGCGAGATGGTTCTGATAAATGTGATAGTCGCCCAACGTGTAGACGAAATCCCCGACGGTGAGTCCGCATGAATGCGCCAGCATATGGACCAGCAATGCGTAGGAACTAATGTTAAATGGCACTCCCAGGAAAGCATCGGCCGATCGCTGGTAGAGCTGGCAATGAAGAATGCTGTCGGCTTCTATCTTGAACTGAAACAGCGTATGGCAGGGAGGCAAATCGACGTTGTCAGCCTGTCGCGGATCCCAGCCAGTAACGATGAGCCGTCTGGAGTTTGGATTGATCTGGATTTCCCGAACCAAACGCGCAATTTGATCGATACCGTCACGTTCAGGGTAGTGGCCACCAAACGAACGCCAGAGGTAGCCATAGACCGGCCCAAGGTCACCAGCTTCGCGGCCGAAGCGCATTGTATGTTCTTCGTCGGCCCACTCCGCCCAAATGTCTACACCTTTCGCGCGCAGGTTTGCTTCATTAGTGTCCCCGGAAAGAAACCAAAAGAGTTCTTCGGCAACCCAGCGGAAGGGAACTCTCTTGGTGGTTACAATAGGGAACCCCTCGCGAAGATCGAAGCGTGTCTGAAAACCGAAACAGGAAATGGTGCCAACCCCGGTCCGGTCGTGGTGCTCCTTGCCATGTTGCAGAATTGATCTCAGCAGATCGTGATATTGTTTCATAAGATCTTCAGACGAAATTGACAGGACATACCGAGACCCTGAGACTCCGAACTTTCAGTTTAAGTATTGACTGCAGTATAGCGTTGCTCAGGCTCATTAGTAAGCATGATAAAACACTACAAGCTCGGTTTCCTCGGATTCGGTAATGTTGGTCGGGCCCTCGCCCGGCTCCTGGTGGCGAAGTCGGCCGAACTGCGAGACCTCTACGAACTCGAATGGAGCATCACGGGAGTCGCCACGCGCGGCCTGGGCTGGCTCTCGAAGCCGGAAGGTTTTCAAACTTCTTCGCTGCTCAGCAACTCAAACGACGAATCGTCACCGGACCGTTCAGTCGGCATCAATGAATGGCTGCTCGCTGCGCGGCCGGACGTCATCTTTGAAACGACCTCACTCAATCATGAAACCGGTCAGCCGGCGATCGACTATCTGACCGCGGTGTTGAAATCCGGATCGCACGCCGTCACGGCGAACAAAGGAGCTGTGGTTTTCGGCTACGACGATTTAAGCAAACTGGCCGCTGACGCGGGGAAGCGTTTCTTCTTGGAATCTACCGTGCTCGACAGTGCGCCTGTGTTTTCGTTGTTTCGGGAGACTCTCCCGGCGGTGAAACTGCGGGCTTTCAGCGGTGTCTTCAACTCGACTTCCAACGTGATTATCGAAACGATGGAAGCC
>JAMQPI010000298.1 GCA_023717565.1 Pyrinomonadaceae bacterium
GCTAGCGAGCTTGACCTCGATCTTTCTGAAACTCCCATCATAGCGACCGTTCGAAGGCTTGTAGGTTACGAGATATTGAGCCCGCAACTCCTTCTTGATTCTGTTGAATGCTTTCTCAAGCTCAAGCATGTCACCGGTGAAAAACGCCCTGCCCCCGGTCTCTTCAGCGAGCTTTACCAGGTTGTGATCGGATTTGCTGTTAACCTGGCCCATCTGCACGCCCGGCACTGCGCCTGCTAACCCGGCCTTGGTTGATATTGCGAAGATAGTAGTTTCGGTTCGCTGAGCAATGTCGATCGCGTCACGCAAATCTGCACGACTGTATGTATCCTCACCGTCAGTGATCACTACCAAGACGCGGCGTCCAGAAACCGATCTCAGCTTCTCGTCGCAGAACTGCCAGACAGCATCGTAGAAGGCGGTTTGAGTGCCTAACTTCTTTACGCCGAACACTGCCTTATCCAGCAAGTCCAGCTTGTCGGTAAAATCCTGTTTGAGCGCAATCTCGTGGTCGAAAGTTGCAAATAGCACCCGGTCCTTTCGCGGCCGCACGACGGTCTGTATAAAATTCATTGCCGACTCTTGCTCAAACCTCAGCTTGCCGGCGGTCGAGGGAGAAGTATCCATCAACACCGCGAGGTAGAGTTGTGAGCCCTCGCCCAAATCATCAGAGAACGTCTCAATCTGTTGAGGAAGTTTGTCCTCCAGGACGAGAAAATCCCTCTGACTCAACCCCGATATGAAAACCCCTTTCTTGTCGGTTACGCTGATCGGCAGACGAACGCGCCGGATGAAGGTTTCTATTTTCTCGGGGTCCTGTCCTGCGGCCGGAGTCGGGGTGGCCTTCGGGGTGGGCTGTTGCGCCGGGACACCAACTAACGCGCTGAAAAGCACGCAAACCACCAGTAAGAACCTTGACGGTAAACCGTATATCACAGGAGTCATAATGAATAGTCTAAGAATACGAATACCCAATCACTGCTAGAATGACCGGCAAACGACCGGCGGTTCGATGCCGAGGCCGCATAGCCTCGTTGCCCTCGGATCCGAGCAATCAGACCCTACATGAAAGCACACGAGAGAGCTACAACCAAGCGCGCATCGTTATCTTTGGAGCGCTTTTCTCCCCCATAGTTTGAACAGCAGACGCGATGATACAATGCCGCGGTCTCTGAGAATCAGCGCCACTCGCATTGCGCATTGCCGAAGCTCCCTTCCATGTCCGATTCACCCAATCACTCATCGACCGAAAACGTTGCCCAGATACCCGAGCATATCGCTCATTATCGTATTCTTCAGCGACTGGGCAAAGGCGGTATGGGCGAAGTTTTTTTGGGCGAAGATACGAAACAACATAATCGTAAAGTTGCCTTGAAAGTACTTCCGACGGAACTGACGCAAAACGAAAGCCGGCTGCGTCGTTTCAAACAAGAAGCCCGGGCCATACTTACTCTCAATCACCCGAACATTCTCACCGTTTTCGAAATCGGCGAGACCGAGTCCAACTACTACATCGCTACCGAATTCATCGAGGGTGATACGTTGCGGCAGTATCTCTGGCAAAATCAAGTAAAAACTGATGAAGCGATCGGGATTGCCCTGCAGGTAGCTATGGCCCTCGAAGCAGCCCATACCGCAGGCATCGTTCACCGCGACATCAAACCCGAAAACATCATGCTTCGGAACGATCGGTTCGTACGAGATCGATTGATCAAAGTACTGGATTTTGGCCTGGCGAAGCTGGTGGAACGAGATGCCCCGTCCGACCCCGACGCAAAGACGATGACTATTAGCAATACTAATCCGGGAGCGATCGTGGGCACTTCAGGTTATATGTCACCGGAGCAGGCGCAGGGTGAGGACGTTGATACGCGTACTGATATTTTTAGTTTGGGTGTCGTTCTTTACGAGATGGTGGCAGGTCGAGCGCCGTTTACCGGGCCTACGGATAGTCACGTCAGAGTATCGTTAATCGATCACGATCCATTGCCACTGTCGCACCATTCGCCCGAAGTCCCTCGACAACTGGAGCGGATAGCCTCTAAGGCCCTCGCCAAAGATCGGAGCCAACGTTACCAAACCATAACCGATTTAAAGATCGATCTTGAGCGGCTCAGAGAAGAACTTACCGTCTCCGGATTTCACCCTCGTTATGACGCCGATTCGGAAGGAGGGCGTAGCACGTTAACTCGGGAGGCGCCGGTCGCCACAGGTGTGAGATCTAGAGGGGGAGAGACGCAAATCGATTCCGCTCCCGTGATGTTGTCTGGGGAACGGTCGCGGAGAATTTGGCGCTCCAAGACTGCTGCGATGATCTTAGGCGGGGTGTTGTTGGTGCTGGCGGTGGCGTGGATCTACGTCAAATATTCCCGGCCGCCGATTAACTCGGTGGCCATCCTGCCCTTCGTTAACGACAGCAACGAACCGAACGTTGAATATCTCTCGGACGGGATCACGGAGAGCATCATCAACAGCCTCTCGCAGTTACCCAACCTTAGGGTCATGTCGCGCAATGCTGTCTTCAGGTTTAAGGGGCGCAACATTGATCCGATGGAAGTAGGACACAGCCTGCAAGTGGGGGCTGTCCTGATGGGCCGCCTGGTTAAACAGGGCGACCGCTTGGTGATCAAAACGGAGTTAATTGACGTATCGGATGGATCTCAACTTTGGGGCGCGGAGTACAACAACAGTTTGTCGGATATCTTGTCGGTGCAAGATGAAATCTCGAGGACGATTTCCGAAAAACTCAGGTTTCGACTGACCGGCCAGGACGAAGAGAAACTTTCTAAGAGATATACGAAGGACGCCGAAGCGTACGAGCTCTATCTGAAGGGGCGTTACTTTTGGAGTAAGCGCGGTGAAGCCGGCCTGCGAAACGGGATCAAACACTTCAAAGCTGCCCAGGAAAGAGACCCCGCGTACGCCCTCGCTTATTCCGGTCTTGCCGATTCTTATGCCTTGCTTTGTGATATCGGAGTCGTGGCGCCCGTAAACGACATGCCTCTGGCAAAAGCGGCTGCCCAGAAGTCGGTGGACATCGATCCTTCGCTCGCCGAAGGGTACACCTCACGGGCGTTTGTTAAGTTGGCCTATGATTGGGACTGGCTGGGCGCTGATTCCGACTTCAGAAAAGCTCTCGAGTTGAATCCGAAGTATCCTACTGCGCATCAGTGGTATGCGTCGTATCTAGTCCAGATGGGAAAGTTCGACCGGGCGCGGCAGGAAATTGAGCAAGCCCAGCAGTTAGATCCTTTGTCGCCGATCATCAGTTCAAACGCCGGCCTCTACTCTTACTTTGAACACCAGTACGACGACGCCATCACTCAGTATCAGCGGACGCTGGAGATCGATCCGGGTTTCTGGGTCGCGCATCACTACCTGGGACTGGCGTATGCAAAAAAAGGATCGTACCAGGAGGCTATTCGCCAGCTTCGTGGATTGCTGGAGCTACCCGGAGACGCAGGGTTGAAAGACGGAGCGGTTGAGAAGAATCCGGAGGTCGCAGCCTCACTGGGATTTGTCTACGCAAAGGCGGGAAGGCCTGATGAAGCGGTCGCGATCGTGGGACGGTTGATAGCGCTCTCAAAGCAACGGTATGTTTCCGGGCTCTACATGGCGATCATCTACGCTGGACTTGGCGATCGTGAACGAGCGCTTGAATACCTCAACCAGGCTTATGAGAGCCGGCATCCGGGACTTGTGTTGATCCGAGTCGATCCAATTTTCGATGACCTCAGATCCGATGACCGCTTCAAACAACTCGTGAAACGCTTCGAACCCATGCCCTAAGAAGGGTGCCGGGTGTCAGGTGCCAGGTGCCGGTTTACACCAAGCTTGGGTCATAGGCTGTTCTTACCGACACCCGGCACCTGATACCCGGCACCCGCCTTCACGCTGGATTCCAGAGTCGCGACCAATTCCTCGAGCTCCACCGGCAACGGTGCCTTGAACATCATTGGCTTGTTCGTGCCTGGATGACGAAACCCGAGTTGCTCAGCGTGAAGGAAATGCCGGCCCAGCTTACGAATCTGCGCTTTCACTTGCGGATCACGTACGGTCTTATCACGGCCCTCACCATAGACTTCGTCGCCCACTACCGGATGCTTTAACCAGGAAAGGTGCACCCGGATTTGATGAGTGCGCCCGGTCTTTAATTCAACGTCGAGTAAAGTGAATCGATCATATCGACGCCGAGTAGTGTACAGCGACAACGATCCACGGCCGGCGCGGATCACCGCCATGCGCGTCCGATTGCGTGGGTCGCGGGCGATGGGTTGATCGATCCGACCGCTATCGTGTTCCAAAACTCCGTGAACGAGGGCAACGTAGGACTTGAACACTTCGCGAGCGCGAAACTGGTCCGCGAGCTTTTCATGGGCCACTTCCGTTTTGGCGGCCACCAGCAGTCCCGATGTGTCTTTGTCGAGGCGGTGCACGATCCCGGGCCGAATTGTTCCACCTTGTTGTGAGAGCTGTTGAAAATGAAAGGCGAGCGCATTTGCCAGTGTGCCCGAATGTATTCCCGCTGCCGGGTGGACCACCAGGCCGGCTGGTTTATTGACCACGATCAGTTCGGAGTCTTCGTAAACGACTGTCAGCGGAATGTTTTCCGGAGCAAAGGTGACGATCGGCGAAGAAACCAGTTCTACTTCGATCTCGTCGTTTTCATGCAGCTTCTGAGAGGACTTCGCAGGTCTTCCATTGACCAGGACCTCCGCGTCTGCAATCAGCTGTTGCAGTCGCGCCCGGCTCCAACCTTCGATATGAGCGGCAAGGTAAGCATCCAGACGCGAGCCAGTATCATCGGCACTAACTCGCAAGGTCACAAACTCGTTGTCGGAAGGAGAGTCGGGCGCGGGCGTATCCATGGTGGTCAGTGTTGGATTGGTCATGACCCCGCTAGGGGTGCGATGTTTATAGCTCGTGTTCGGCCCGGATTCTGCGCCGTTCGAAGGAGCGGAACTCAAGTTGAATGGTACTCATCAAGGCATCTTCCGCTCCTTCGAACGGCGCTGGGTCTTGTATAACACTCCGGTCTATAAACATCTCACCCCTAGCGGGGTCATGAACGAGGAGACCACAAACAACTGACCACTGACTACTGACCAACCCTCATCCATTCTTTCGCTCAAACTCTTTCATGAACCCAACCAGCGCCTCGACACCTGCTCGCGGGAAAGCATTGTAGATGGACGCTCGGACTCCGCCCACCGAACGGTGTCCTTTCAATCCATCAAGGCCCTGGGCAGTGGCTTCGGAGGTGAACTTCTTCTCGAGTTCCTCGGAAGGCAGACGGTAAGTGACATTCATCAATGAACGCGAGTCGGGATCGGCGTGTCCTCGATAAAAGTCGGTCGAGTCGATTGCATCGTACAGAAGAGCAGCCTTCTCCTCGTTCTCCCGCTGCATTGCTGAGAGGCCACCTTTGTCTTTCACCCACTTGCATACCAGACTGAGAATATAAATGCCCCAGGTGTTCGGAGTGTTGTAGAGCGACTTGTTCTCAACGTGTGTGCGATAGTCGAGCATCGTGTGAAGTCCTTCAGGGATTCGCTGCAAAAGATCGTCGCGGAGTATCACCAGCGTGACTCCGCTGGGTCCCATATTCTTCTGCGCACCCGCATAGATCAGGCCGTATTTCTTCACCGGGATCACGTGCGACAGAATGTCTGACGAAGCATCGGCCACCAGTGGAACATCGCCTACATTTGGTTCTTGTTTCCATTCCACGCCTTCAATTGTTTCATTGGTAGTAATGTGAACGTAGGCCGCGTTTGGATCCAAAGTCAGCTCTTCATCGGTCGGAACCCTGGTGAACCCTCCATCCGCCATGTTAGCCGCGACCTTCGCGGAACCTGCACGTTTGGCCTCTTTCAACGCCTTCTTGCCCCAGCTGCCCGTGATGACGTAATCGGCGCTCGCATGTTCCGTCAGCAGATTCATTGCGACCATGGAGAATTGCAGGCTCGCACCACCTTGCAGGAATAGGACGTGATAGTTGTCCGGCACGCCCAGCAAATCTCTGATGCCGGACTCGGCGCGACCGAAAATCTCGTCAAAGGTTTTGGATCTATGGCTGATCTCCATCACTGACATGCCCACTCCGGGAAGGGCCAACATGTCGCGCTGCGCCTCTTCTAAAACCGGCAACGGCAACACCGCCGGACCGGCACTAAAGTTAAATATCCGCTCAGTCATTCTTCCTCCACTGACGAGAGATTGCTTGCTTACCATATCGTGTTACTCCTTACTTGTCCTTCGCCTCTTTCCCAACTGAGGTGTCCTTGTCTCCGTCGCCAAAGTGCGGCCGCAAGGCTCGCCCAGCAATCCTGGCGACGAAAGAACGTGGCACTAGTCGCTCAGATTCGATCATGAGCAGATTTGTCCAGCCTGAAACTATGTGACTCTTGCCTCGAGCCAGCCCGCGCAACGCGGTGTCAACCACGTCTTCAGGTGACTGCGACGAACGCATGGGTGGCATTTCAATCTGGGCGGCCTCAAAGAAGTTGGTGTCGGTTACGCCAGGACAAAGAGCCATTACATGTACTCCGTGCGGTCGATTCTCTTCCCACAAAGCTTCCGACAAACAGAGCACAAACGCCTTAGTGGCGGCATAAGTCGCCATGAATGGCACTGGCTGAAACCCCGCGGTAGAAGCGACGTTGATGATCGTACCGTGTTTACGAGCGCGCATCGGCAACAGAAATCGATACGTCAAATCAACCAACGCCTTCACATTCAAGTCGATCATTTCCAGCTCACGGGCCAAATCAAGGTTGGCAAATTCTCCCATTGAACCAAAGCCGGCGTTGTTGATGAGCATGTCAATGACAAGCCCACGCTTTTCCGTCTCCTCAAACAAACGTGCCGGCGAATCAGACTTTGAAAGATCCATGGCCACATACTGGGCCCTGATGCTGTTGATGCGACCCAGTTCATTGCACAATGAAACAAGCTTGTCTTCAGACCGCGCCACCAGGAGAACATTTCGGCCCAGCGCCGCAAATCTTCGTGCAAAGGCTTCGCCAATGCCACTCGAGGCGCCGGTAATCAGAGTGGTATTCATAGGTGGCTCAACTTCAGCAGATCGAGTTCGATGATGTCAGCATTTCCGGTGCGCAAGCGCTCCAACATTTGCGTTGACGGCGCGTTATCCAGATTGATGCGCGCGACCGCAGCGGCAGCTCCTTCGAAGACGATGTTCTCCATCTCCTGCACGTTGATCTGTTCGGCCTTAATTGCTTCAAGCACACTCGCCAACACTCCCGGACGATCCAGATGCCGGACAACCAGTCGGTGGGTCGCCGGCGTTTGCTGAGCCAGGTTCACGACGTTCGGGACCTTACCAGTCTCCTTGAACTCCCTCACGATGCGGACTGTCTCCGCGGCGATGGCTTCCTGTGCTTGATCGGTTGAAGCACCGATGTGGTGGGTGCCATAGAGGCTTGGCTCTTCTCGAATTGGATCGGTGAATTCATCCGTGGCGGAGGTGGGCTCGTTTGCGAACACGTCAAGCCCCACTCGCAATCCGCGACTCCTCATTGCTTCAACCAGTGCCACCTGATTCACCACCTCGCCCCGGGCGGTGTTGACGAAGTAAGCCCCGGCACGCATTGCTGCAAAGAACTTAGCGTCAATGAAGTCTTTCGTTTTCGGATTCAACGCCAGGTGCACGCTTACCACATCTGCTTCCCTGGCAACCTCCACGGCTTCGGCCCTGTATTCGACTCCAATCTCTTCCGCGCGATCAGGAGTTAGACTCCGACTCCACGCGATAACCGGCATGCCGAAGGCCCGCGCTCGTGGGATCATTTCCCGCCCGATCCTGCCGAGACCAATCAGGCCTAGTGTCCGACCGTATAAGCCGCGCGCCTTGGAAAACTCCTTCTTATTCCACTCACCGCGTCGCAAACTAACCACGTTATCGGCGATGCGGCGATCCAGTGCCAGAACCAGCGCAAACGCCAACTCCGCTACAGCAATCGAGTTCTTACCCGGACAGTTTGAAACGTAGATCCCTCGCCTTGACGCAGCAGCCACGTCAATGGTGTTGAAACCGGCTCCGGCGCGGACCACCAGCTTGATTTGGCCGGCAGCCAGCATAGCCTCGGTAACCTTCGTACCGCGCACCACCAGCACATCCGGGGTTTCCTTGCCTATCGCCTCTACGAGCGCTTCGTCCTTCAGATCCGGCTGAAAGGAAATCTCACAGCCGATGGCCTTTAGACCATCGCGTCCCGACTGTTCGAATTTATCAGCGACTAGAACCTTCATGTCATTTTTGATTTTTGATTTGCGATTGTCGATTGGTGATTCGAAAACAAGCCCCCGGACTGCACGTAATCAAAAATCAACAGTCTAAAATCAAAAATCAAATCCCGTGTATCAACAACCCATCCCGCAGCTTCGGCTCGAACCACGTCGACTTCGGCGGCATGATTTCGCCCGCATCAGACACGCGCAAAAGGTCCGCGACATTTGTCGGATACAAGGAAAAGGCGACGGCGGCTTTTCCTTCGTTGACCAGACGCTCGAGTTCCTGCGTGCCCCGCAGACCGCCAACAAAGTCGATCCGCTTGTCCGTGCGCACGTCCTTAATCCCCAGAACCGGATCTAACAATCGGTCCTGGAGCAGGGCAACGTCTAATGAAGCGACCGCACCTCGCGGCTTCGGCGCATTGGCAGGCACTTTTAGCCCATACCATTGGTTATCAAGGTACATACTCCAGTTACGAGGTGCCTTAGGTGCGGCAGCTCCGTTCGCGAACACTTCAAAGAACCTTTTCACTTGCGAGAGAAACTCTTCCTTTGATTGACCATTCAAGTCGCGCACGACTCGATTGTAGGGGAGAATCTGCAGCTGATCATCGGGAAAGACTACCGCCAGAAAGAAGTTGTATTCTTCGTCGCCGGTATGCTGGGGGCCCCGCTCTTTCATCTCGCCACGGGCGCGGCTGGCGCTGGCTGCGCGGTGATGGCCATCGGCAATGTAAAGATTGGGGACATCCCGAAAGGCCTGCACGAATCGCACCGGATCAGGAACGCGCCAGACTGTATGCTGAACACCGTCGTCAGCTATGAAGTCGTAGAGGGCGTTGGCCATCATCGTCTCCATTACCATCGTGTCGATATCACGCCGCGCCCGGTACGTGAGAAACACCGGTCCGGTTTGGGCTCGTAAGGCGAGCAGATGCCGGGTGCGATCATCTTCTTTGTCCGGGCGTGTGCGTTCATGCTTACGAATTACATCGTTGTCATACTCATCAACCGAACAGCAGGCCACGACGCCAATCTGTTCATGCTCGCCCATGATTAGTCGATAAAGATAAACACTGGGAAGGTCTTCCTTTTCCAGGGGACAGTTCTCAATCAGGGTCTTAAAATTGTCGGTGGCCTGGCTGTAGACCGCGTCGCTGTGTATGTCGGTCCCTTCCGGCAGATCAATTTCCGGACGCGATACATGTAGAAAGCTGAGAGGATTTCCAGCCGCCAGATTGCGCGCTTCTTCAGTGTTCACGACATCATAGGGAACGCTAGCCACCTGTTTGGCCCGCTCAGGGCGCGGACGCAAAGCACTGAAGGGATGAAGAGTCGCCACAAATCCTCCTCGATACGGCCTTAATAGACCGCAACAACCGCCGTTAGCGCTGTTGTGGCCTGCCGGAATTTGTACTTTTGATTGCTGAAGGCTTCGGGTTAAGACTATCTGCTGGAGAGCGTTCTTAGCAAGTCGCGCGCTCAGCGGTAGCGGGCGCGTGATCCTCACGAGGAGCGTAGTCAGTGACGATGGGAGGAGAGCTGAGATTGCGTGTAGAATAAGCCCGCAATGAGCTACCGGGAGACCGAACGGGAAGTCGAGCTTAAGGAACGACTACGCGAAGTCGAAAAGGAATTTGAACGTCAGATGCGGGAGCGCGGTTTTGAACCAGATCAGGCTGAGCTCGTAGCCTTACCCGGTCCGCTGGCAAAACTCTACGCCGAACGTGCGGAGTTGCGCGCGGATCTGGAAAACCTTAAAGGCGATTCTCAATCGAATTAGACTACTATCCGCAGATTACGCAGACTAAGAAGCTAGGCAGCCGAGGGCAGGGTTTAGGAAGCAATTGATCTGTTTAGTAAGCCATTGATCTAAAGAGGACGCGTCCCATTTGAACGTATATTAAATATTCAACCCAACTGAGTCTTAAGAAATCTGCGTAATCTGCGGATAGGTTGTGGCTGCTACGGAAATGTTTCGACGAGCACAATATGAACGAAATCGAGAGAATTGAGACACAGTTGAGACTGGCGTTTGAAGGGGGAGCCTGGCATGGTCCGGGGGTCTTGGAAACTCTTGAGGGTGTAACTGCTGAGCAGGCGGCTGCGCATCCGGTGATCGGCGCGCATAGCATCTGGGAACTGGTGGTTCACATTGCGGCCTGGGAAGGCGCTTGCCGCCGCAGACTCGCAGGAGATCGAGCCGAGCTTTCCACCGCTGAAGATTGGCCTCCCATCGCCGACACTACCGAGGCGGCCTGGGCCACCACCAAAGCCGCGCTAATAGAAGGTCATCACAAACTGAGGGAATCAATTGCCTTCCTCGCGGACGCCCGGCTTGATGAACCCATCCTGCAAAACATGCCTTCCGTTTACGTAACAATTCACGGAGTGATCCAGCACGATCTCTATCATGCGGGTCAGATCGCAATCTTGAAAAAAGCAGCTTTCGGAGCGGAGACGATATGAACGAACTGGCGAGTCGCGAATGTGTTCCTTGTCGCGGAGGCGTACCCCCGCTTAAGGGTGAGGGAATCAAGAACCTTTTGTCTCAAGTCAATGGCTGGGAAGTCGTCAACGAGCACCACTTGAGCAAGGTTTACAAGTTTGCGAACTTTCGCGAGGCCCAGGCGTTTGTCGATCGCGTTGGCAATCTTGCTGAAGAGCAAGGCCATCATCCCGACATCTGCTTTGGCTGGGGCCGCGCCGAGATTACGATCTGGACTCACAAGATAGACGGACTGACAGAAAGCGACTTCATCCTCGCCGCCAAGATTGATGGACTTTAGGCAGTGAGCAGTTATTTCTTGGGAACAAAGATAGTCAGACTATCCCCATCAGTCGCTGCTAACTCCATGGACTTTGGAGAAAACTGCATTATCCCGCCACCTTTAACTGAACTGATTTGTTTACCGCTTGAAATGTTCCAGATGGTGACCTTCTCGGCGCCTTCGACGGCTAACAGCGAATTATCAAAGGAAAAACTTGTAAGAGTCCCAGCATCTTTAGGTTTATAGCGACCCAGTCTTTTCATAGTGCCCACATCCCACACATCAACAAAGGTCGATCGTCCGTACCATCCGCGACCAAGCCCAACTAATGAACCTACTCTACTCGGAATAACACGGTGAGTAGGAGCATCGTCATCTTGCATGGTACCAAGCGAGAAAGTGGCCTGATTTCCCTGCTGCTCAACTTTTAACGCGGTCTTCTTATCTCCGCTGCTCACAAATGAGACCAACTGCTTTGTCTCTACATTGATTAGTAACGGCTTGCTATATGCTGTCGCAACATATTTGCCATCGGGAGTAAATGTGATGTTTTGTGTTCCACCTTTACCAGCTTCGGTAAGCTGCATTAAGGGCTTCAGGGTTGAAAGATCCCAAACCCAGATGGCTTGTTTGGGGTCTTGAGCGGCGAGCCATTGACCATCAGGAGAAACGCCACCAGAGAATGCCGCGCCCTCGATTACACCCGCATCACTCCAATCTGCTGTTGACCACAACCGCGCCCTATTATCATCGCCAAGGCTGAGAAGTCGGCTATCTTGTAATATGAACTGAACGGAATTGACCTCTTTGGTGTGGGCATTCAACAGACGCACGCGCTCCCCTGATTTGACCTCCCAGATAGAAACGCTCCCGTCAGGATGCCCAACCGCTATACGCGAACCGTCGGATGAATATGCTAGAGCGCTTGCCTTAGCCGGAAGCTTGATTTGGATTTGCGTTTTCCATTCGGAATCAGCAGCTTGTGCGCTTCTGAATAGAAGAAATAGAACTGTAACAATCAGGGTTCCGGTTGTTGTGATGCGTTTCATATTCGCTCGATGTCTAAGAATACGGCTGGCGTGGATTACCGCGGCGCAATGCTCTCCCGGTAAATCTGCTCGGTAGCATCAACCATCCTATCGAGGCTGAAGCGAAGTCTCACGTCCTCGTGAGCTCGCTGACCAATTCGCTGGCATTTGGCTTTGTCACCGAGCAGGTCACCGATTGCCGCCGCTAGTGCTGCGACGTCCCGAACATTCACAAGCAAGCCTGTTTCGCCGTCCCGAACGATTTCCTTAGCCCCTTTGGTCTTAGTCGCCACCACCGGCGTTCCGGTCGCCATTGCTTCGGCAATTGCCAACCCAAACGATTCGGAATGGGACGCTGAAACAAATATGTCCAAAGCGCAGAATAGAGGCGCAATATCGTCCATCTTCCCGATGAAGCGAACCCTGGACTCCAGTTTGAGTTTCCGTACCAGAGATTCCAGATTAGCTCGACTTATTTGTCCGGCGGTGATGTCAATTCCGGCAACGATGAAATACGCGGCTGGAAAGGTGTCCGCAAGCCCGGCGGCAGCCTGAAGAAAATCTTCATGTCCCTTGAGTGGGTTAAGCGATCCGACACTGCCAACCAGGATGCTGTTGGCCGGCACGCCCCACTGATGACAAAACTCTTGCCGATCGAATCCTGCCATCGCGCTCTCAAAGCGGGCAATGTCAACTCCGTTGTGAACCACCGTGACTCGGTCGCTGGGGACTATTCTTTGCAGGCAGAGTTGGCGGCTGACTGCTTCGGATACGGCCACAACCCGGGCCACGCGGGAAAGAGTGAATCGGTGCAAACGGTTGAGCGGAAACAGTACGTGACGAGTAACTACTAGCCGCGCTTCCGGATTGCGTCTGCTTGCGTAGGCGGCGAGCGGGTAATCTCGGGCCATGTGCGCATGTATGAGTTGAATCTTCTGCTTTCTTACAAAGCTCGCGAGCTGTCCCGCACTCTTTGCATCAAGCGCGTTGCGCAAAGGAAGTTGGACCAGGTTCTGCGTGGGGAGGCCAGTGAGTGCGGCAATCAAAGGAGAGCCGGGGCGCACCACTGCAAACACATCATGACCTTTGGCGGCAAGCGAGTTTGCGAGATCGGCAAGATAACGCTCGCCGCCGCCGAATGCTTGTGCTGAGCTGATGTG
>JAMQPI010000087.1 GCA_023717565.1 Pyrinomonadaceae bacterium
TGTCAGCTGATCAACCCAGTGGCTGCCGAGGCTCAACGCAGGTTGATCGTCGGACGAATGGTAGATCATCTGTACAATTCCCGACAACCAGATTTTCATGTTCGGTGGTGCGTCGCAGGCGCATGTTTAACTACGGAGTGCAGAACCCTCCGGCGTGTGGTATTGACCTTACGGGCTGCGGCTTGAGCGGCTCGCAACAGTCGGCTTGCTGCTCCGGTTTGCTCCTTGCCTCGTTGCGTGAGATTCTTCTAATTCAAAAAAACGAATCATCATGAGCTCTAAAGGACCACTCGCCATGGAAGATCTGGCCGAGCAACACGAACACCTTGGGCGGGCGGTGACTCGCATCATTGCAGACTTTGCTGCGAGTCTGGATTCACGCCCGGTCGCCACCCGCGCCCAGCCATCAGACCTCGAGACGATTTTCGCCGAGGAGCTGCCGGAAAACGGGATCGCCGTCGACGAAATCCTGGATCGCTTCACCGGCGAAGTCGCCGCACACGCGATGGGCGTGCCCAGTCCACGTTACTACGGCCAGTTTAATCCCACGCCCTTGCCGATTGGGGTTTGGGCCGATGCGCTCAGCTCGGCGCTGAATCAGAATGCCGGGGCCTGGCGTAATGGTCCAACGTCGGCAATGATCGAAGCGCGCGTCATGCGCTGGCTCTGCAATCTGCTTGGCTATGGACCGCGGAGCTTTGGCACCCTGGCGAGTGGCGGCTCTGAGGCAAATCTCATAGCCCTGAAATGTGCTCGCGATAAGTCCCACGCCGAAGTGATTCACCAGGGGGTTAGGGCGGCGCCTGCCGATCTTGTTGTCTATGCTTCCGAACAGAGTCATTACTCAGTTGTCAAAAGCGCAGACATTCTTGGTCTCGGTCGTGAAGGTGTGCGCAAGATCCCGACGGACGATCGCTTTCATGTCCAAACCGATTTACTGCGGGCTGAGATAGCGCGCGACCGCAAAGCAGGACGGATACCGTGTTGCGTGGTCGGCGTCGCGGGCGCTACCTCGACGGGAGTTATCGATCCTTTGCCAGAGTTGGCGACGATTGCCCGGGAAAACAATTGCTGGTTTCACGTTGATGCGGCCTACGGTGGTGCGTTGGCTTTTTCCGCCCAACACAGATCCAAGCTGAAGGGAATAGAAGAGGCTGATTCGATTATCTTTGATCCGCATAAATGGCTGTTCGTTCCTTTTGCCTGTGGGGCCGTGTTGGTGCGCGACGGTGCGAGCGTACTGCGCGAGGCCTTCGACATCAGTCCGGAGTATCTTAGTGAAGATCGCGGCGGCGCCGACATCGAATACGACTTTTTCCGTTACGGTCAAATGGGAACCCGGCGATTCAACTCCCTGAAGGTGTGGATGGCACTGAAGTTCATGGGCCGCCGAGGTTATGAAGAAATAATCGAGCGGCAGATTGGTTTGACGCATTACCTGGCCAGCCGCCTTGATGAAATGAGTGGGTTCGAGCGGCTGGGAGAGGTTGAAACGGCGGTATGTTGTTTTAAATTTCTGCCCGAAACTGCGCGCAATGGGACCGTTGAAGATCAGGATCGGTTACAACAGAGACTGCAGCAGCAAATCGAGCGGAGCGGTGAAGCCTGGATCACCACCACGATACTCGGTGGGCGGAGGGCGATGCGAGTGAACATAAACAGTTTTCTTACCGAGCGCCGGCACGTTGACGATCTGTTAGAATTGTTGAAACGCGAAAGCGACAAACTAATAGGGGAAAAGGGTAAAGGGGGAAAAGGGTAAAAGGGAAGGAACGGAAGCATTTTCCATTTTGATCTGAATAACGACTCACTCAAGCCGCCGTGTCACGAGGTCAGTACCACCATGCGGGAGCGGTGGGTCATGGCTCCTGATCACTTACGCTGAGAGGAATCGCACCTCATGACCCACCGCTACCGCATGGTGGTACTGACCTCATGACACGCAGCTTGAGGAGTCGCTATTCAGAATGACAGATGAGAAATTATAGAAAGTGAGAAATGGAAAGGGTCTTACTCCGTTTGCCCTGTTTCCCCGATGGTAATCATGTCCAAGAAAATATTCTGCGATGGAATCCTAAATGAGCGGGTTGCTTTCGTGACCGGTGGCGGAACGGGAATCACCGGTGGTGTCGCCCGTGCACTTGCGGAGGCGGGCGCTCGGGTGGTCCTGGTGAGCCGGAAGATGGAACATCTGCAGCCGGCAGCTGACGCCATCAACGAGGCGGGCGGAAAAGCGTTCGCAGCGGCCGCGGACGTCCGCAATCCTGAGGATGTCGAGAAGGCCATTGCCGCTACCGTGCAGCAGTTTGGCAAAGTCGATATCGTGGTCAATGGGGCGGCGGGAAACTTTCTTTGCGCAGCGGAAGAGCTCTCGCCTAACGGTTTTGGAACTGTGGTTGACATCGATCTCAAGGGTACGTTCAATGTCTGTCGGGCGGCGTTTGCGGAACTGAAAAAGAACCGCGGCCAAATTCTAAACATCAGCGCGACGCTTCATTACCTGGGCACCCCAATGCAGTTGCACGTCTCAGCGGCCAAAGCCGGTGTTGACGCGCTGACCCGAAATCTGGCGGTTGAATGGGGGCGCCACGGTATTCGCGTAAATGCTATTGCACCGGGTCCAATTGGTGATACGGAAGGAATGAAGCGACTGGTGCCAGAGCCCATAAAAGAAAAACTGCGGCAGAGAATACCGCTCGGTCGCTTCGGAGAGATCGCGGATATTGAGAGGGCCGCGGTGTTCCTCTGTTCCGACGCCGCCGCCTATATCAATGGAACTGTCCTGGTAGTTGATGGTGGTCACTGGCTTGCGGCTAATCGGTTGATATAACCCCGCGCAATCGTTTAGTCTCCCAACCTTACTATTGACTTCATGTTTGACCTGGAACCCGCATCATTCGAGGACTTTGAACGACAGGCACGTCAAGGCAACGTCGTGCCTGTCGTGAGGGCTGTGCTGGCTGATCTGCAAACGCCGATCGGGGCGTTCATGTGCGTCGCCGGTAATTCACCATATTCGTTCTTGCTCGAATCTGTTGAGGGTGGCGAACGAATTGCCCGGTATTCATTCTTCGGCGTGGAACCTCAAATGATTGTCCGCGGCCGTGGCTTGCACACCTTCGTCGAACGAAACGGAAAGACTGAGATCTATCCAGTAGTGGCCAAGGATTGGGTGCGCGATTATTTTCGGGAACGAGTGCTCGCGCAGCGTTCGGGCCTGGCGCCCTTCGCCGGAGGAGCAGTTGGTTATTTGGGCTACGATGCGGCAGCCTGGTTTGAGCCCGTCTTGAGAACCGACGACCAGGATGCGTCAAACACTCAGCCACTTCAGAGGCCAGCTGATGCTGTCTGGATGTTCTATCGCGACGTGATTGCCTTTGATCGTCTCCGGCAGCGCATGGAGATTGTATCAATCGTGTTGACGGAAGAGGCGGAAGGCAGCCATGCGAAACTGAGAGATCTCTATGACGACGCAGTAAACCGCACAGCGGTCGTCGAAGAGAAACTGCGGAAAGGAGTCCCGCAAACAGTTGCCGACAATCGACCAGGCAGGGATGGCAGTATTGAACCGGAATCCACCTGGACCCGGAGAGGCTACGAAGCCGGAGTACGTCGCATCCAGGAGTACATCGCGGCCGGTGATTGTTACCAGGTAGTCCTCTCGCAGAAGTTTTCCACGAAGTTTGATGATGACCCGCTGCAGATCTACCGGGCGTTGCGGGCCATCAACCCTTCGCCGTACATGTTTTACCTCCGCCTCGGGGAGGAAACGATTGTGGGGGCATCGCCGGAAATGTTGGTTCGCTGTCACGGACAGCGATTGGATTATCGACCCATTGCTGGAACCCGAAAGCGCGGGGCAACGGAAACTGAGGATTGGATGTTGGGCGAAGACCTGAGAACTGACGAAAAGGAAGTGGCGGAACACACCATGCTCGTCGATCTGGGACGGAATGATCT
>JAMQPI010000089.1 GCA_023717565.1 Pyrinomonadaceae bacterium
GCCCCAGGGACGATGTTTGAGATCGGATCGATCTCTAAGTCGTTCGTCTCATTAGCGGTCTTGAGCCTGGCCGATGACGGCAAGATCGATTTGCACAAACCGGTCGTCGAATACCTGCCCTGGTTGAAGATCGAATCCAAATACCCACCTTTCACGACGCACCACTTGCTCACACACACAGCGGGTCTTTCCGCCGTGCCATTGCTGATTCGTGTTGCCGCAACCCCCCTGACCACGGGCTGGGAGCCAGGCTCCCGTTTTCTTTACTCCAACATCGGATACGTGCTGCTCGGTTTCCTGTTGGAAGCGATCGACAAACGCCCCTTTCCGGAAGTGTTGTTCAAGCGCGTTCTCGAACCGCTGGGAATGGCTGCCAGCGCGCCAGTAATTACTAACGCGATCAAAGAGAGAATGGCTACTGGCTATGTTCCCTTCCGCGAAGATCGGCCTTTCCCTCTGAAAGGCCAACTCACCGAGGCGCCCTGGGTGGAAGTCCCGGAAGCCGCCGGCAGCGTGGCGGCAACTGCGGGCGACATGGTGGCGTACCTGCAAATGCTGCTGAATCGAGGCGTGGGTCCACGTGGCCGAGTCGTCTCGGAAAAGAGTTTTCAACTCCTGGTTACACCCGTTATCAAGGCGCCATTTCGCGGAGAAGACGCGAGCTATGGTTATGGGCTTTGGACCAGCGATGCCGGCAACCGCACCCTCTTACGTCACACCGGCGGCATGGTCGCGTTCAGTTCCGCGATGTATGCCGACCTGACTGACGGGTTCGCAGCTTTCGCTTCAGTGAATGCCAATTTGCGCGGCTATCGACCAGTAGCAGTCACTCGGTACGCTTTGGATCTGTTGTACGCGGCGTCCCGCAATCAGGAATTACCCGCGCTTCCACCACCACAAACGACTCCGGACAGTGTCAACAACGCGGGAGACTTTGCCGGCACTTTCACTGCGTCCGACGGAAAGAAGCTGGTGCTGACAGCTCAAAGCGACAAACTAATACTGCAGCAAACCGGTCAACATATAGTGCTGGAACAAGCGGGCCGAGAGCGCTTCATCGTCAAGCACCCGGACTACGATCTGTTCACCTTGAGCTTTGGACGCGAGAACGACAAAGTGGTTGAAGCATTCCACGGCCCTGACTGGTGGACCAACGAACGCTACTCAGGACCGAAGGTCTTCGAGTATCCAAAAGAGTGGGACACTCTCACCGGTCGTTACAGATCCGATAGTCCATGGTATGGAAGCACCCGCTTGTTTGTTCGCAAGGGGCGGCTAATACTAGATGACCAGCAGTTTCTAATTCCCCTGGAACCCGGAGTCTTTCGGCCACAAGGGGACAACAATGCGGCTGAACGGATAACTTTTGACACTCTAGTCAATGGAAAGACTTTGCACTTGAACTTCTCGGGCATCGATTTTTATCGCACCTTCACGCCGTAGTTGTCCGCGATCAAGATCTAGCCGCGGATTTGCGCGAATTAACGCGGATATGAAAAGTAAAAAGGCATGCATTCTCTTCTTCCTCGGCTGTTACCTGGTCGCAGGAATGGCCGACACAACCGCGGCCAAAACATGGCGAGGGATTGTGCCGCTGCGTTCGAAGCGGGCGGACGTCAGGCGAGTGCTGGGTAAGCCAATCATCGGTACCGAGGGAGCAATCGAGCTTTACGAGAAGCAGGAAGGACGCGTACAGGTGATGTATGCGCGCAAGCCCTGCGAGCAGGGCCTCCCGGCCGACTGGGGTAATTGGAAAGTTAGTCCAGACACGGTCGTGAACATCAGCATCACCCTGCATGAAGAGATTCCAGTTGCGAATCTGAAGATACGAAACATCGAAAAGTACAAGTGGTACACTGGCGATTCGGGAGCAACTTACTATCGCGACGAACGTCGTGGCGTTGAGTATCAGGTTCAGGACGGTATGGTCACAGCCATCGCGTATGGACCCACCACCCGAGACCGTGCGCTGCGCTGTCGCAAGGATGCTCCGCTAATTCGGTACTAATAGATCAAGCTGCATAAGACTTGAAACCTTAGGAGGACCCAGAGATGAGCAGTCCTGGTCTGCAACAACCAACACCACAACTATTCTTTCAAACTGTAAACGCCTACCAACGGACAGAAGCTTTAAAGGCTGCCATCGAGTTGGAAGTCTTTACGGCGATCGGCGAAGGCAAGACAACCGCTCTCGATATCGCCGGGCGGAGCAACGCAGCCGAGCGCGGCATACGAATTCTTTGCGATTTTCTCTGTATCGGGGGTTTTCTAGCCAAAGAGGGCGGGAGTTACCAACTTACCCCAGACTCCGCACTCTTTCTGGATAAACGCTCACCTGCTTACCTAGGAAACAGTCTCGAGTTCCTGCTCTCACCGATGCTCACCGATGGCTTCAAGGATCTTGCCGGGGCCGTGCGCAAGGGTGGAACAGTTGCGTCGGCAGAAGGGACGGTCGCACCGGACCATCCCATCTGGGTGAAGTTCGCGCGGGCCATGACAGGCATGATGGCTATGCCGGCCCAGTTGATGGCCAATCTCGTGGATGAGAAGGCCGATCGAAAGTTGAGGATCCTGGATATTGCCGCGGGTCATGGACTCTATGGCATTGCCTTCGCTAAGAAGAATCCGCAAGCCGAGGTCGTCGCGCTCGACTGGTCAAACGTGCTTGATGTGGCCCGGGAGAACGCCGGCAAAGCAGGTATCGCCGAGCGTTACCAAACAACCCCGGGGAGTGCGTTTGATGTTGATTACGGCACGGGCTATGACCTGGTGCTGTTAACCAACTTCCTGCACCATTTCGATCCACCAACTTGCGAAACGCTCCTGCGCAAGGTGCACGCTGCGCTCGCGGACAATGGACGTGCGGTAATACTGGAATTTGTACCCAACGAAGATCGCATCTCACCACCGGAAACCGCAGGCTTCAGCCTGATGATGCTTGGCAGCACACCTGCGGGCGACGCTTATACTTTTCCGGAACTGGAGCGAATGTGCAGTGCCGCCGGTTTTGCCCGTAGCGAGATTCATCAACTCCCGCCATCAATCGAGCAAGTGATCATAGCCCATAAGTGAGGGAATGAACTGCTCTAGCTAATAGTGTCCCGAGTAAGCGAGCTATCGCCAGCATAGGTGGCTGCTGGCGAGGAGGATAGCAGTCTGGCAACAGTTTCCAGCAACTCGGCGCCGCGGAATGGTTTTGAAAGATAGCCATTGAACCCGGCTTGCAGAGCGCGATCGCGGTTAGCCTCACCATGAGCAGTTACGGCAATACAGAGTATCGAAGCTGTCCGTTCATCAGCCCTCAACGCTCGAAACATCTCCCAGCCATCGAGGATGGGCATTGACAGATCGACCATTATCAGGTCGGGACGCAGCTTTTGAGCCAGCTTTAGACACTCTGCGCCATTTCTTGCTTCAATCACTCGATAATCGGCAGCGACCAGCACAAGCCTCAGGAGTTCCAGGTTGTCCTCGTAGTCGTCGGCGATGAGAATGGTAGCTGCCATGTGTATCAGATTGCTGAGTTGGGGCGCGATTGCGTGGAGCGACTTATAACTTAGGCCTTCGAGGGAGTCAAATGGCCCCCAAATCAAGGTGGCATCCAGCCTTGGGGACCCTCCTCACCCAAACCATTTCTTGACTCGCTGAATCTTGCACGTCCATAATTACTTTCAAGAGACCTTCCGCCCTGCGAGTCTCTCGGGGAATAGAGATAACTAAGGGCCTTTACCCAAGAAACCTGGGGCTCATCCAAACAACTTCCCAACGGAGGAACTGAAACTGTGGTCAGCGGACAATTAGAAGAAAGCTTGCGTCATGAGATTGAGAGTTACATCGAGGGGCGCCTGAGCGGAGTCAGGAAGGAGATTTCTGAACTCCAGAGCCAACTAAATGAATCGCTCACCCGCCTGCTCGATCGCCAGAGCGACGTTCAATTGGACGGATCCGTGGCGGCTTCCATTCTCGAGCATCTCAGGGCTGCGCATGAACAGGGGATAGATCTGGCTGCCTCGGAATCCACGCGCGCCAAAGCATCCAGCGATATTGCCATCGTAAAGGCCGGCGTGTCAGAGATTAGTGAGCAGTCTGCCCAGGCCGGAGTACTCAAGACTCTGATTAACCGAGCAGCGTCGTTCGCCCCGCGCGTCGCGTTCTTCGCGATCAAAGGTGAGCGCGCCATTGGCTGGCGGGGACGCGGTTTTCAAGGCACGGTCGGCGACAGTACCATTCAACAAATCTCCGTACCACTCTTTGCCGATAGCATCATTGGCAATGTGGCTAGATCGCGAACTACCTTTAGTGGCGGCCCCCAGTCTCATGCCGAGGATCATCTGATTCTCAGTAGACTAGGCGAAGAACCGCCGCAAAGAATAGTCGCCGTCCCACTAACGGTGCGCAACCGAACGGTGGCAGTGCTCTACGCCGACTCTGCCGGACTGGATTCGGAGGCCATTAATCTCGAAGCTCTCGAGACGTTGGTCAGAGTCTCGGGTATGGCCGTGGAGCTGCTGGCAGGTGTCGTTCCTGCCAAGCAACCGGCACAAGAACCTGCGCCCCCCGCGGAAGCACCCGCTCCAGAAATATCTGCGCCGGCTTATGTGCCCGAGCGTGAATATGAGGAACCGGTCCCCGCAGCTACCTTTGAAGAGCCTGCCCCTGTGAGGTATGAGGTGGCCGAGGAGCCCTACGTCTCGGAAGCGCCTCAGTTCACCGAGGAGCCGCCCACGCACTTTGAGACGCCGTCTCCACATTACGAGGCACCCGTCCCTCAATTCGAACCGCCACCTGCACCACCCGAAACGCACGCTCAATTTGATCAGGTTACGAGCCGGTCACTTGATCAGGTTACCAGCACGCCTGCAACGCCTCCGCCTGCCGCAGTCGCCGAGCCTGCTGCCCCACGGCGACGTTACGGAACGGATGTGGAGCTACCTGTTGAGGTTGCGAGTGACGAAGAAAAACGTCTGCACATCGATGCGCAGCGTTTTGCTCGATTGCTGGTTTCCGAAATCAAACTCTACAACGAGCAGAAAGTTCAGGACGGTCGTGAACAGAATGATCTCTATGCGCGTCTGCGTGAGTATATTGACCGTTCCCGCGACATGTACGATAAACGTGTGAAACCGGAAGTGGCACAGAAGTACGACTACTTCCACCATGAGCTAGTTACCACGCTAGCTGTGGGTGATGTTGCGAAATTGGGGGATGCTTACCCCGGGGCAACTGTTTCCGCATGAGGCGTCACTAACTTGCCAGCTCAATTGAAGCGCCGAACGTTGCCTCTTCCCCAAGCTAAAACGTTTTACGGTTACTCGCGGGAGGAGCACAGAAGTTGGTAAGGAAATTCGGTAAGCATCGACTCATCCTCATTCTGATTGGTCTCGCGGTGGTCGTCGGAGCCTCGCTTCCGACCTTCATGACCGCGAGCTGTCTGACCCGACAACAAACCCCCGCCGAAGTCAGGGCTCTCGATAATCTTCGCGCGCAGACGCGCGGCGATACTCTGCCCGCTGACGACGTGGTGGCGCGGATAGAGTCAGACTTCCCCAGAACCAAAGCAGCAGGCCTGGCCAGAATGGTACGAGCCAGGATCAAGATTCGCGCGAACGACTATGCGGGAGCGGCTGCGCTGCTTGATACAAATATCATTCGGGACCACACCTCGCTAGGTGACTATGCGCTATTCATGCGGGGCAATGCGCTCGAGCAAACCGGCCGCCTTGCTGAGGCGCGAACCGTCTACCAACAATTAAGCAAAGACTACCCATCTTCGGATCGCGCCCGGGAAGCGAAGATGCGTCTGGCCGGCCTGGCAATTAAGTCAGGCGAAGCCTCGGCCGTGCCGGTTCTGCTGAGTGATTTGACTGTCAGGGACGACGCGGGCGCTCTGTTATTGGTCGGGGATTCATACAAAGGATCAGACAAGACCCGGGCGCTGGCCAATTACCGTCGCCTCTATTTCTTTGCTTCCGGGACTCAGGAAAGCGCTACTGCAGCGACGCTGATCCTGCAACTCAATTCAACACTGTCTCCGGCGACGGCGGAAGAGGCCCTGGCTCGCGCTGAGAGGCTTTATGAGTTGAATAAGCACAGCGAGGCGCTCCAGTCTTACACCGAAGCGTTCGCAAAGTTTCCCGCGTTGTCTACGCCACAGAACGAACTACGGCGCGGAATTTCGGCGACCAATGCCAAAAAAGCCGTCGAGGCAGTTTCAGCGTTGAACCGAGTCCCGTCGTCTGCGGGAGAAGCGCGCGCCGAAGCTCTTTATTACCTGGCTCAGAATTACGCGCGTTCGCGTCAATGGGAACAAGTGCGAGCAACTGTGGAAGAGTTGCGCCGCAGTTTTCCGAATAGTGTTTTTACACCGCGAGCACTCGTCAGTGTAGGGCAGACTGCGGAGGACGCGAAGAATCTCAGCGACGCCTCTTACTTTCTGCGCACGGCCGTGAGTTCTGCACCTGGCTCCGCCGAGGTGGTTCAAGCGCAATTCGATCTCGCGTGGCTGGCGCACGAAGCAAAGAACTATGCGGAGTCCTCCCGCTTGTTAACCGAGCACCTTGCCTACTATGTTGACAAGAACAATGACAACCGCGGTCGAGCAGGATACTGGGCGGCCCGTGATTCTGAACGGGCCGGCAAACTTCCGGAAGCTCACGCGCTTTACCAGGCCATGCTCGGACGTTACGACGCAAACTGGTACGGGTATCTCGCCAAACAACGGCTCGAAGGCATGACTCGCGCCGGCAAGACTCAGTCGAAAACATTTGCGGACGATTCGGTAGTGGCGCGCGCGGTTGCCAATTTGCAGACGGTAACTGTGGCGGAAGAAACCGTCACCCCCGCCGAAGAAACTCGCATTACGAAAGCCGATCAGCTGACGAACATTGGAGTCGACGAGTGGGCGCTCGAGGAACTGGCTCGGGCTTTGGATTCGGCCCCCAACAGCCCCAAAGTCAATCTGGCGATTGCCCAGATCTATCGTTCTCAAGATGACAACGTACGGGCGCTTAACACGCTGAGAAAGAGTTTCCCAGATTATTCGCAGATGAAGCCCGAAGAAATGACCCCCGAAGAGTGGGACGTTTTCTACCCCCTCGCTTATTGGGACATCATCGTCCAGGAGTCGCGCTCAAAAAATCTCGATCCCTATCAGGTGGCTGGGCTGATTCGGCAGGAGACAGTGTTCATCACCAAGGCGCGTTCACCGGCCGCCGCTTATGGGTTGATGCAAGTGTTGGTTCCCACTGGACAACTGACTGCCAGAAAGTATGGCGTTAACCGCCCGATTACCGCCGACTCGCTCTTTGAGCCGCGGCTGAACATACAACTGGGCACCGCTTACTTGCGCGACCAGATAGATAAATTCGGTCGTATCGAATATGTCGCCGCCGCTTACAACGCGGGTCCAATGCGAGCCGTCAATTGGCGGGCTTCACTGCCGGCGGAGATGGACGAGTGGGCGGAAGCTGTCCCGTTCAAAGAAACACGCGGATATATTCAAGGTGTCGTGCGCAACCGTCTGCAATATGAGCGGCTTTACGATGCGAATGGCAAGTTTCGTCCTGAGGTGGGGACGCGCGCAGTGTCGAGACAAGGTGCTGCTGCTACTCCCAACTCAAGTCCAGCTGTCGAACGAGGCGGTTCAACTGTGCGCAGACGCCGAGTCATTGGCGGCGAAGAAGAGTGAACGGCGTCGTGAATCGTGAATCGTGAGCAAGAAAGTACTTGGAATGTGGTCTCACAAGTTCGAATGTCTCGCAGGTTTGTTGACGCTATTTTTGTTTGCGAATCCGGTTTTCGCACAACGCTCCGCAACCGGCGTTGTTCAGTCCTCAAGAACCTTCACGATCACCTCGGAACCAAATGCCATCGTCTGGATTGATGAGATTCGCCGCGGTGTTACTGACGCCTCCGGCAAACTTTCGGTAAAGAACGTTTCTGCGGCCCGTCATAGCTTGCGCGTGCGAGCTAACGGCTTCAAAGAATCGACAGTTCCCATTTTACCGGGAAGAAGTAGTGCGACAGTAAAGCTTGTACCCACAACTGACGCAGCTGAGTTGGCATTCCAGGAGGCTGAAACCGCACGTGAACAAGCTAAAGATGACGAATCGCGCCAAAGGTCCGCCGAAGCTTACCGGCGGGCTTTGAAGCTGCGCCCGGCCTTCCCGGCTGCGCGAGTAGGCCTAGCCCGCGTACTTCTCGATCTGCGGGAAACCAGGGCGGCACTCGCGGAGATTGACGCCGCCCGACGATTGCGCCCGATCTTTCCGGAAGCCTCCGCGGTTGAAGGCCGCATCAATCGCGAAGCTGCTTTTGAAGACGAAGCGATCAAGTCTTTTCGCCGTTCGATTCGAGAAGCTCGCGG
>JAMQPI010000096.1 GCA_023717565.1 Pyrinomonadaceae bacterium
GCGAGCCAGCGGCCAAAGCGAATTAGTCATGACCTAAGTCGCTCAACTCAACGCCAATCTGGTCAGACTCGCACCCAGCCATTCTCGTCTCCTGAGTTAGCGTCCGCGACTTCTGACACAGTCTCCGTAGCCAATGGATCCACCACTCAACCCGAGAAGGAACCGCTCAACACGCAGAACTTGCCTCGCGTTGAGTTGCTGCAGGCGGGTTGAGCATAGGATCCATTGGCTACGGCAAATGGTTCTGTGGTTGAGCGGTGCTTGTGCTGGTTGAGCGTAGGATCCATTGGCTACGGGCAAATGGTTCTGTCTGGTCAACGGCTCTTGTCAGCCAGGCACCCGCGTCAAATCTTAATGTACGTGGTAAGCGCCGTCGCGATAAGTTTTCCAGTATCGTCAACCAACTCGGCCGACACCACAATCAGGCGGCGACCGGCGCGGATCACCCGAGCCGTGGCGCGGGCCCTCCCGTTTGTTAGTGGTCTGAGATAGCTGATGGTTAGGTCGGCGGTAGTTGCTCGCTCGTCCGGAGGAAGCTGAGAAATGATCGCGAAAGCGGTAGCCGAGTCAATTAACGAAGCAATCGCGCCCCCGTGGACCACGCCGTTGTTTTGCTTCAGATCGTCTCTGATGTCGAAAGCGAGCGTGGCTGTGCCTGGCGCAACATCCTCAAGTTCAATCCCCAGCAGCTTGGCGAAAGGAACCGTCTCAAGAGCTGCGTGGATCCGTGCGACCTGACTGGCAGCGAGTTTTTCGACGTTCATGAACGGTAGCTTTTTTCTGAGTCATCAGGCTCCACTATGACTGCGGTACCATAAGCCAGAACTTCGGTTACTCCCGTCGAAAGCTCAGTTGTGTCATAGCGTGCGCCGATAATCGCGTTGGCCCCAATCTCCGAGGCATGCTGAATCATGATGTCGAAAGCGTCGGAGCGCGTGTCTTCACAGAGCTTGGTCCACACTGTGATGTTGCCGCCGACCACTGTCTGGAGCGTGGCCCCGAGCGTGGCGAAGATGTTGCGCGAGCGCACCACGATTCCGCGCACCACGCCCAGGTTTTGAGTAACGCGATAGTTTGGCACCTTAAACGCCGTGGTTACCATCTGGTGGGCCACTGAGTAGCGTGGCGGACTGACAGCGTAGGGTGTGCTTCGATCGGGCAAGTTTGAGCTCATCTCTTTTTCCTTTGCGGCGTGCTTTTTCTGAAAAGAGTGTCCTTAGGAGTGGACTTACTATTATGGGTCTTAGGAATCCAGAGATACTTCTCCAGATCGCAGCGGCCCCGTTCATTAAAACTCACACCTTCGCGTTCCAACATTCGCTGTTGCTTATCGTGCGGTAACACAACTTTTCCGGTAGAGCAGGCACCCTGCGCATTGATTACCCGGTGCCAGGGCGTTTTGTCACCTGACGCATGCATCACAAAGCCGACCGTTCTCGGTGTGTAGCCTTCCCCGAGGATTTCCGCCAGCTGCCCGTACGTCATGACCCGCCCGCGCGGAATAGTGCGAACGATTAGATAAACGCGTTCACGGTAACCAGGATCATCTTGCATGTTTTGTTGTCCCAGCTGACGGCGGCTAGTCTCGAGTTCGCAGGATCGCGCGCACGGGCGAACCGTCGCCACTACCGCTGGCAATTCTCAGCGGCAGGCAGATCAATTCATAAATGCCGGCGTTCACTTCACGGAGGTCCAACCCTTCGAGGATCACAATTCCTTTTGAGAGGAGCGCCAGATGCGTTTCGTGCGTCTTTGATTTGAATTGTTCTATGGAAAGATAGTCAATACCTACCAGTTTCGCGCCTTGACCAACAAGATATTCAGCCGCGCTTAAATCAAGGTGAGTAAAGTCAGACTGGAAAACAGGATTCTCGCCGGACCAGAAGTTGGAGTTCCGAGTTTTGAAGAGAATGCGTTCACGGCCGGGCTGGCAATGCGTGGTCGCAAACTCGGCGTCGATCGTTGTGATACTGTCCGGGACTACTACCACCTGAGCTTCACCGATCAGAGATTCCAGCGACAATGATTCCACGCGGCCAGCGCCGGCGATGAAGTGCGCCGGAGCGTCGACGTGCGTACCGGAGTGCGCGCCCATGTGAAGCAGCGAGACATTGGCAGAATCGCCGTCGGCGAGCGATTTCCAACTGCGGATTTCAATTCCAGGATCGCCCGGATAAGTTGGTGTTGTTTCTGACAGTCGAACGCTCACATCGTAAATTCGCATAGAGGTTTACCTGATTTGCAGCCGCGGGCATAGTAGTTGTGGGTTAAGAGGAGTGTCAACGTTGAGCAACTTAGCTCACCCCGTAGGGGTAAGATGTGTATAGCACTCACGCCGACCTCCACTCCACCGTTCTGAGGGGCGGACCTCAACTTGGCAGGTACTCTTCTTGTATCGTTCCGCCTCTCAGAACGGCGAAGAGGTCACATTGGGCTCGGGTCTATAAACATCTGCCTCCTACGGAGGACCGGCCTCTGCCGCCAACGAGACTTCTTGCTGCAACACTTGATGCTGAGCTAGCATCAACTCGTCCCTGAATACTTCGATCACCGCGGAGACCACCATCAGTACTGAGCCTCATCACGCACCATTGCCCCAACTGGCGGCATCGAGTTATCTGAATTCCGTTCCGCTAATTTGGAGTTTTGTTCATGGCTCTCGAAAGGGAACGGTACGCTTCACCGATCCGGTTCCGGCGCGCTGCGCACAACTACTGGAAGAGGGGGCTGTCCAAGCGGCGCTGATCCCTGTGATCGAATACCAGCGAATACCGGAAATCTCGCTAGTACCGGATGTGTGTGTCGGTTCGAAAGGAAAAGTTCGCAGCGTGGTCCTGGTGACCCGAGCCAGGGACCTCAGAGAGGTGCGCTCGGTCGCGCTGGACGAATCATCACGCACATCCGCCGCGTTGATGAAAATCATCTTTCTTGAGTTTCTCGGTGTAGAGCCGACATGGGTGACCTCAGCGCCCAACGTGGAGCTCATGCTGAAAGAGAATGATGCCGCATTGATTATTGGCGACCCGGCGATGACCTTCGTTAGAAATGGTTTACGCATCCTCGATATGGCAAGCCTCTGGCGCGAGCACACGGGTCTGGGTTTCGTCTTTGCCGTATGGGCCGTGCGCAACAAAGACTTATCGAGAGTTGCGGCTATTGACTTCGCAGCCGCACGCGATGAGGGGGTCGAGCAAATCGAAGAAATTCTCTCTCACTATGGACCCGAGATTCCCCTGCCGCGCCAGGAGCTCAAGGAATATCTCACCGACGACATTACCTTCCATATTGATGAACCGATGAAGCAGGGAATGCAGTTGTATTTTGAATTAGCGTACAAACACCGATTGATTGAACAAGTAAAACCCTTAATGTTCATGGAGAGGTCCGTACCGTAGCGCGTCGGGTCGAGGTTCGCTAGGAGTCGTGTTGCGCAGACGGACCCGACGCGACCGGTACTGACCTCATCTGCGTTTTGCGAATTAACGGGCTAAGCAATAGACTATGTCCGTGGCTTCAAACACCCAATCAATCCTAGACAAAGTGTTGGCAGGTGAGCGAATGACTGCCGACGATTGCACTGAGTTGCTTGGGTCGCATGACATCGCGGCAATCGGCGCGGCGGCGGACATCATTCGCCAGCGTCGACATCCGGATAACGTCGTCACATACATCATCGATCGCAATATCAACTACACCAACGTCTGCAACGTCGTCTGCACTTTCTGCGCCTTCTATCGCCGTCCGGGAGCTCCCGACACCTACGTACGCACTCTCGAAGAGATTTGCGAGAAGATAGACGAAACGATCGCACTGGGCGGCACCGGTGTGCTGATGCAGGGTGGATTACACCCGGATTTTGGCATCGAGTGGTATGAAGACCTACTGCGCACGCTGCACGCAAAGTATCCGCAGTTTCAACTTCACTGTTTCTCGCCTCCAGAGATTCATAACATTCACCTGATCTCGGGTCTTGATTACGAGACGATCATGTCACGGTTGAAGGACGCCGGTCTTTACAGCTTACCCGGCGGGGGTGGTGAAATTCTGGATGACGAAGTGCGCAAGCGTGTCTCCACCAAGTGCACCACCGATGAGTGGCTGGGAGTCATGCGCGCTGTTCATCGAGTGGGTTTGAGGTCAACCGCGACGATGATGTTTGGCATTGGCGACACGGTCGAGCATAGGGTGCGGCACTTACAGCGCGTCCGGGATCTGCAGGATGAAACTGGAGGGTTTACCGCTTTCATATCCTGGACCTTTCAGCGAGAGAACACCGCGCTGGGCCGGCGCATCAAGGAGGAGCCAACCGGCATCGACTATCTGAAGATGCTGGCTGTTTCGCGGCTGTTTCTCGACAACATCGAAAACTTCCAATCCTCGTGGTTGACCCAGGGCTTGAAGCTCGGTCAGGTGGCCTTACGCTTTGGCGCCAACGACATGGGTTCGATCATGATTGAAGAGAACGTGGTCTCGGCGGCAGGTGCACACAATAGGGCAGACGAAAAAATGCTTCGCTACCTCATCCGCGAAGCCGGCTTTATCCCGCAGCAGCGCGACATTCTCTATCAGCACGTAAACCGTGAGGAGTCGCTCAAGGCTGATGCCAGTGAATCGATGCCGCTGCGCGAGTTGACGGTGATGATGGCGGATTGACCCCGCCCGGGCAGTTGATCCACGAAATCACACTAAGCCGCACGAAAAGACAAACTATCAATCAAGCTGCTTGTTGAAAATGAATCCTCGCATAGAACACATTACAACCTTGCTCTTCGACTGGGACGGAACTATAGCCGACTCTGCTCAACTCGGTCTCACCGCGTTTCAAAAATCCTTCAGTTCTCTCGGCTTCGAATTCCCACAGGAGATATACGAAGCTGTTTACTCGCCAAACTGGTACTCAATCTATGAGGCTATGGGCTTGCCGAAGGAAAAGTGGGCAACGGCCGACGATCTGTGGGTACAACACTATGGTGAGCAAACCGCTGATCTGATCGAGGGCGCCGAGAGCACACTGCGACTGTTGCTCCAAAGAGGTTACCGGATGGGGATCGTAAGCAGTGGGAGCGAGTGCAGGCTCACACGAGAGCTTAAACAGCAGGGGCTGGACGAACTCTTTGAGGTGGTGATCTGCAATGAGCAGATGACTAATAAGAAACCTCATCCTGAAGGTCTGAACACAGCTCTCGCGAGACTCAACCGGCCGAATGGGCAAGCATGCTATGTCGGCGACAGTCCCGAAGACATCGAGATGGGCAAACGCGCGCAGCTTCTGACTTTGGGTGTGCGCAGCACGTATCCCACCAGTTGGCGACTTCGAGACGCAAATCCCGACATCTACCTCGAATCATTCTCCGAACTCACCCTACACTTCCTGGGATAGGACAATCGGCAGAACAGCAGACCAGCAACAACTAAATGAAGCTCATCTTCCTTCACGGTTTGCCAGGAGTCGGAAAACTGACTGTGGCGCGTGAGCTCGCGACGATAACCGGCTACAAGCTCTTCCACAATCACCTGACGGTTGATCTGGTTACCTCTGTTTTTGAGTTCGGGAGCGAACCGTTTGTTGAGTTACGGGAAAAAATCTGGCTGGAGGTGTTCGCACAAGCCGGCAAGGCCGGTCTCGGCGGCTTGATTTTTACCTTTGCTCCAGAATCAACGGTTCGGGACAGCTTTATCCCTGAAGCGCAGAGTCTTGTCGAAGTGAAGGGCGGGGAGGTTCTGTTTGTTGAGCTTACTTGTTCACTCGAGGAACTCGAAAAGCGGCTGACCAGTGCTTCTCGTCAGGATTTTGGGAAGCTGAATTCCTTAAGGCTATTTCGCGAGTTGAATGCGGCTGGGACTTTTGACAACCCTCGAATTCCGCCATCAGTATTTGCCCTGGATATTACGGCGCTCTCGGCGGATGAGGCAGCGAAAATAATTGCGAAGAAACTGGAGCTAGGGATCCGTCTCTCGCCCTAGCGTCTAAAGAAGAAGAGGGGTACGGCATGCCGCACCCCTCTTCAGCCTAAGTTCGGCGCTTGTCTTAGAACGTAAACCTTATCCCAAGCTGCAATTGTCTCGGGTCACCGACGCCGGTGCGCAGGAAACCATTGAAGTCGAACAGTGGTGACCCAATGGTCGGGTCGAGACTGTTGACGGTGTTGAAGGTATTGAACAACTCGACAATTGGGACCAGCGCGTATCGCTCACCGAAGCGGAATGGTCGTTGCAACCGCCAGTCGAACGAGAAGTACTCGTTGTTCTTTCTCAATGTGTTTCGTGGGAAACAACGAGTGACGCAACCCGGCGACTCCGGTTGCGCAGTTCGCGCCTGCACGCGCGGGCTAAACTCAAATCCCCAGGGTAGGTCGAAGTTGGCATAGAAGTTGAAACGGTGACGAACGTCACGGTCGGCGAGCGCGTAGTCAAGTTGCAAATTGTTGATATCGAAAGCCCGGTCGGTGAAGGGATCGCGCTCGTTGGAATCATCATCCTGGTCTTTCGCGAAGGTGTAGTTCCACTCAAACTGGAAGCCGCGGCTGAAACGCTTCCGCATTCCGGCCGTGAAACCTCTGTAGAGCGATTTTCCGTTGGCACTGGCAACCATGGTTTCGCCGAGGAACGGGGCGAAGAAGCCTACCCGGGCGTAGTCCAGAAACCGCGTCAGGTGAACACCTTTGGCGTGGGTGAAGTCGAAATAAATGGAAAGGCCTTCCACCAACTCATGCTCAAAGCCGATGTTGGCGGTATAAATGCGCGGATTAGCGTAGTCGCGGCTGAAAACCCGTACTCCTGAGAAGCACGGGAACGGGTTAGTCCGCACGCCATCCGAACACGTCTGGGCGGTCGGCGTCACCAGTCCGGGCCAGACAGGACCAGGCACTCCAGACGAGATGATGGGAGTGTTCAGAAAGATAGTCTGCTGTTGGACGCCGTTAGTGGTAATGGAGCCCACCTGCGTAAGCATGTTCTGCCGCGCGTTATAGATCCCCCAGCTTCCACGCAAAACAGATTTGCCTTTGCCGGCGATATCCCACGCAAAGCCAAGGCGTGGCTGGAACATCTTCTTCTGATTGTGCAACGTTCCGTCGGAAGGGAAGCGTGGATCATTTAAGAAGAGCCCATATGCTGTCTGCGCCGGTGCCACCACCGGGTCTGGGAAGATTTGGGCTTCCCAGCGCAGGCCGTAACTCAAAGTGAAGTTCGATCGAATCTGCCACTTGTCCTGGGCGAAGAGTGCGAAGTCTTCGTTCTTGATGCTGGAGAACCCGGCAGCGTCAGTTGCCGGTCCCGATGGTCCCGCGCCCTGGAGATACAGCAGGAGCGGACCCCCCGTCGGTGTGGTCACGCCAGGACAGGTCGCTGGCGCAGTCACGAAAGTTCCGTCCGAGCAACCGACTGTACTCGGGCCGAAGCCCCCAGCGGCGGCCGGAGAGGCATACCGAAGAAACCCCGTGACACTGTCAAAAAGATATCGTCCCTCGAAGAACCCGCGGAAGACTTGCGAGTTGAGACTGTGCATCCACTCCCCGCCAAACTTCACCGTGTGGCGGCCCGATACGATTGAGATGTTGTCCTTAATCTGTGTGCGCCAGAAGGTCTCGTCAACGTTCGGTCCGAGGAAGAATGGGTGGCCAAAGCGAAAGGTAGGGCCGAAGCCCATGCCCGTGTCGGCCGGGACGTTCGATTCAACCGCGGAGCGCGGCCTTTCCTCTCGCCCATACGTGAAATGGAGCTCGTTTATCGTCGTTGGCGAAAAGGTTGTGAAGAGATTCGCATTGAAGGCGTTAATCTTTGAAGGCCCCTCGGTCCCATTCGCCGAGTTTCCGTAAGTGGCAACGTCGAAAGTTTGATTGGCGTTGCGCGAATAGTCGAAGTTGTGGGATATCGTTAAGCGGTTGTTCTCCGTTATGTCCACGTCGACCTTGCCGAGCAAAGCGTTGTTTCGGATCTTATGGCTAATCGGCAACCCTTCCTCCTGGCCGCGGTTCGCCCTAAAGAACGTGATCAGCGCTTGCCGTTGGCAGTCCGGATTGCCATTGATCAAAGCTTCATTGGCAGTAATCACCGGAGCAGAAATCGGACAGGGAGTGGTTCCAATCTGTTCGCTTAGGTTGGGTCTGGTCAGCTGCTCATTAATATTCTCACTGGAGAAAAAGAAAAACGCCTTGTCGCGTTTAATTGGTCCCCCAATCGTGCCCCCAAACTGCTCGCGGCGGAAATCTGTCAGAGGGTTGCCGTCAGAGTCGTTCGCGGTAAGAGCTTCGAGTCGCTGAAAGTAGAAGATACTTCCATGCAGCTCGTTAGTTCCTGACTTCGTAATTACGTTGATAACGCCGCCGGCGGTGCGACCGAATTCGGCATTGGCCCCGGTAGCAACCACCTGAAACTCCCTGACTGCGTCCAGTGGGATATCAATTGCGGCGCGTTGGCCTCCCGCCTGTTCCCCAAAGAAGCCGTTGTTGTAGTCGCCTCCATCCAGGCTGACGTTATTAAAGATTCCGCGCTGGCCGGCAAAGGTGATTTCGTCGCCGTCTGGCCCCTGCACGACGCTGACGCCGGGCGTGAGAGTGAGCAAGTCTTCAAACTTGCGTCCCAAAATAGGAATGTTACCTACCGTATTCTCGCCGAGCGTGGTGCTCGATTCGGTCTTTACCGTGTCGATCGTTGGCGTCGCAGTGATAGTTACTCGCTCGTCCACGCTGGAAACCTTCATGGACAGGGGAAGCGAAATCGCCTGTCCTACCGTAAGGTTGGCGTTCTCCACTACCAGGGTGGCGAAGCCTTGCTTGGTAACTGTGACGTTGTACTTCCCAGGCGGCAATGACAGGGCCACGAAACGTCCGTCCTCATCGGTGGATAGGTTTCTGGAGAAGTTCGTGTCGACGTTCTTAACTTCGACACTAGCACTGGGGACAGCCGCGCCGTTTGCGTCGACCACCGTTCCCTGGATCGTCCCGCTGGTGATCTGAGTTTGGGCGGCTATGGCGGTTGCCAATACGAGCGTGACCAGCAGACAAATACTTAGTCCTTTGACCCGCACGGCAAGGGAGCGCAGTAGAGCGTTGGGCATATTTTTCTCCTGTTTTGAAATTCAGGTTGAGTTCAGGTCTTATTATGAATCGGAAAACAGCGTGTTGCCGCACACATCATGTGGGTGAAACAACCAGAGCAAGAACAGACACTCGCACCAAACTGACCTGACACTGCTTCAAGTTGTGCAATGGTTCATACGAGGTGGGTTCATCTTAGTGAATGGTTCTAAGGAGTGTCAACGGTTTAAATTTCGGGTTGAGTTGTTGGACTTGAGGAACGTCGCATCGCTACTAACGCCCTAGTGACTTATCCAGGAGCAGCCTGCGAGGTTGGCACACACCGGCAGAAAAACCTGGTTAACCCCATCGGGGTGAAATGTCTATAGTACTGGACGCCCAACTCTATGTCCCCGCCGTTCGAAGGGGCGGAACTCAACTTGACCGATACTCGCTTGGTATCACCCGCCCCTTCGAACGGCGCTGGGATATTCGTTGAGTCCCGGTCTCACTCCGGTGGAGTGAAGAAGCTCCGAACATGCCCGAGTGAGTCGTCGTTTACCTTCGGCTC
>JAMQPI010000113.1 GCA_023717565.1 Pyrinomonadaceae bacterium
TACGGAACAGTCGATGGTCGTTTGATCGCTCTCAACGCCGAGACCGGAAAGCCAGCTCCGGATTTTGGCGACTCAGGCTACGTTGATTTGCGCCGCGGCGGAGCAGACAAATGGAAACAAGAACCGTCCTGGGGTGCGCGGGTTACGTCGCCTCCGGTTGTTTTCCATGACCTGGTGATCATCGGTTGGGGTCTTCCCGAATATCCGGCGAAAGGACCAAGCGGTGATGTGCGTGCCTATAACGTGCGCACCGGCAAACTCGTCTGGACGTTTCACACAGTGCCGCATCCGGGCGAACCCGGCAATGAGACGTGGGCTGGAGATTCATGGAAGGACCGACTGGGCGTCAACGTCTGGTCCATCATGAGTGTGGACGAAAAGCGCGGCCTGGTGTTCTTGCCCATAGGTTCGCCTGCCTATGATTTCTATGGCGGCGATCGAAAAGGCCAGAACCTTTTCGGCAATTCACTGGTGGCGCTTAACGCCGCCACGGGCAAACTAGTCTGGTACTACCAGATGGTCCACCACGATATTTGGGACTACGACATACCTGCCCAACCCACGCTGATCACAGTGCGACAGGCTGGCAAGCCGGTTGCGGCAGTAGCCCAGGTTACGAAGATGGGTTTTGTGTTCGTGTTTGACCGCGCGACCGGCAAACCACTCTTTCCAGTTGAAGAGCGGCCAGTGCCCCAGAGCAATGTTCCCGGGGAAGCCACCTGGCCCACGCAACCAATTCCGCTTAAACCCCCCGCGCTCACCCGTCAGTCCATGACTCGGGATGAGATCACCCGCGTTTCCCCGGAGTCCCGAGCGTACTGTACCGAACTGTTCGACAAGCTAGCCAACAAAGGGATGTACACGCCACCCGGCTTGGAACCCACACTCATGTTCCCCGGATATCATGGCGGCGGTAACTGGTCCAGTGGTTCTTTCGATCCGGCGACAGGTTATCTTTACGTGAACATGAACGAAGATGGCGCTCTCGGTTTGATGAATCCGCAACCGGCGGGTGCGCCCATTCCATATATTCGTAGAGGCAGGTTCGAGGAGTACGCCTGGTTTCGTGATCAGAACGACCGGCCTTGTCAGCAGCCGCCTTGGGGGACACTCACAGCGGTTGATTTGAACAAAGGCGAGATTGTCTGGCGCGTGCCGCTCGGCGTGGTAGACGAACTCGAGGCCAAGGGAATTCACAACACCGGCACGCAAAATCTCGGTGGCTCAATTGTGACGGTTGGAGGCCTGGTCTTTATCGCCGGAACCACCGATCACCGCTTGAGAGCATTTGACGCGCGCACTGGCAAGCAACTTTGGGAAGCGCAGATCGAGGCCAATGGACATGCGACTCCTATGACTTTCCAGGGTAAGAAGAGCGGCAAACAGTTCATAGTCATTGCCGCGGGCGGCGGGGGTTTCCTCAGATCCCTCAGCAGCGTGCTGTCGGATACCCTGGCGGCGTACTCGTTGCCCTAAGAACCCGCACAACGCAACACCAAGGGTATGACTTGTCGCCCTCCTGACAAGCCAATGCTCCTTCAGGAAACAATGGTCCTTAGGAAACGTTGCTCCTTCTGGAAACGTTGCTCAATTCCCGTCACGGCTTTGCCGCCTGATGTGAGGCTGTGGCTACGCCCCGCCGGATAGCTCAACAATCGTTTGGGCTCTGCCCTTCGCTCCAATTAATTGAGTGTGTTGGTTGAAGCACCAAGCCTCTCAATTGGCTTCCAAATTGACCTGCGAGGGGCGGAGCCCGAACCAGGGGCGCAGCCCAACCGATTCTTGCAGCTGATCGGCGGGGCGTAGCCACAGCCTCACATCAGGCGGCAAAGCCGCGACGGGAATTTTGAGCGATGTTTCCTTATCGAGACTCAGGTTCGGGTTGCGCCGCAATGGCCAGAAGAGGCGAGGCGGGGTGTTTTGCCCCATCGCTGCTAGGGGCGTTTGGGACATCCCAACTCCAGTTAAGGCCCTTTCATTGAGGTAAAGAAAGGAACTGCTTTTGCACTAGCATTGCGCCGTAGGCAGAGTCGAACTGTAGACGCAGGAGATAATAAATGACCGGATTCGTGAGAAGAACAATCAGACGCGGTTTGTTGGTAGGACTCGCGCTAACGATTTTGGCGATGTCCGGCCTCCTAGGTAGTGCGTCGGGTCAGGTCACCTCGTCAGGTCCTTCGCTGCAAGTGCTCAAGTCGGACACTAACAGGAACGGCTTTGGCGATGGCCAGACCCTCCTCGGCACTCTCATAGCTGACAACAGCCGAAAGTTCAGCGACAAAGCGCCGGTGAGCCTGGCGGTGATCGACAAGATTGATACGCCCACCAACGAACCCACCAACCTTCCCGAAACACCCACCAAAGTAACAGTCGCGGCCCCCACTCGTCCCCACGTCGCGCTCCTTAATAGCGTCTTTCCTGCCGGGGCCCAGCCCAAAGGTACTGACCTGAGCTTAGGTGTCGCCTTTACCAATAGCGGTGGGCAGGCTGCACAAATCTTCACAGTGGTTAATCCGATACCGGCTCAAACAGATTTCAAACTCGATTCGACGAGCACAGTCCTGGGAACCACCGGAATGACCGCCGAAGTAGAGTTCTCCAATGACAATGCTGCGACATGGACCTACGCGCCCGTGAGCGGTGGCGGAGGTGCTTTGGAAGGTTACGACCGCTCGGTGACGCACGTGCGTTGGCGATTCAATGGCGGCCTGAGTCAGACTTTCCCTGACAATGCCGGCAGCGTTGCTGTCACAGCTCGCATCCGGTAACAACGGATCGGTAATAGAAATTCTATGGCCCAGGGTTCCAATCACAACCCTGGGCCTTTCTGCGTCGATTCATATGACTCTGTCAAGATTCTGCAATCCGAACAGAAAAGGGCGAATTCACCTGCCGCTATTCGAAGCGCAGCGCGACCATCGGATCAACCCTGGCGGCCCGCCGCGCCGGAACATAGCAAGCCAGTAGTGCTACCAACGCCAATAACGCCGGCGTACTGAGAAAAGTGAGCGGGTCAGTTGCGCCAACGCCAAACAACAGACTCGACAAAAAGCGCGTGAAGATGAATGCCGCGCTAAGCCCTATCGCCAAACCAACGGTGATCAGCACGGCGCCTTGTCCCAGTATCAGTTTGAAGATGTCACGCTGCTGCGCGCCCAGAGCGATCCGCACGCCAATCTCGTGGGTTCGTTGGCTGACGAAATAAGACATGAGGCTGTATATACCTGTCGCCGCCAACGCCAGCGCGAGTGACGCCAACAGTCCCAGTAACCACATCGAGAAGCGATCAGCCGCCACAGATCGTGTTATCAGTCGATCCATAGTGATGATGTTGCTCACCGGTTGAGTTGAATCCAGGGCGTGAACTTCCGCCTTGATGGCTTCAACCAGCCGCATCGGATCGCCGGTCGTCCGCACAACCAGGTTCATGGGTAAATATGCATTCTGGGCATGTGGAATGAAAACCTCTGGCCGTGGATCGTTCTTCAACCCGTAATAGCGAACGCCACGGGTGATGCCGATAACTTCATAAGCATACTTGCCGCGATTGTAGTCAATCATCAGACGTTTCCCGACTGCGCTTTCGTTAGGCCAAACTCTCTTCGCCATGCTTTCACTGACTATCAGTACGGCTGTCGTGTCGCGGCGATCCTGGTCGCTGAAGTCTCGCCCCTCGATTACCGGTATGCCCATGGTTCTAAAGTAACCGGGCGTCGCCATTCGAATCGACACCTTGTCCGCCTCGCCGCCCGGTTCGGGGTCGCCCTCACGCCAGTAGGGACGATTAAAATCAACGCCGACGTCGCTCATCGGTAAGGTCGTGACCGCCGCCGCCGCAGTAACCGACGGCAAAGCTTCCAATCGCTCGACCACTTGCCGGTAGTAGTCGGCCGCCCGCCCGCTATAGACCAGGCTATCGAGAGTGATGTGCATCGTCAGCAGGTTGTTTGTGTCGAAGCCTGGATTGACGGCGAGAATCCGCGTAAAGCTGCGCACAAACAATCCCGCACCCGCCAACAACACCAGGGCGATGGATACTTCGGTGATAACTATGGCGTTGCGAAATCGATGATGAGCAAGTCCGCTGGTTGTGCCCTTCGCGCCGGCGTTTTTGAGAGTCGTTGCCAACTCTCCCTCAGTCGCTTTCAGCGCCGGGACGAGTCCAAAAACAATGCCCGCTACTACCGATACAATAAGCGTAAAGAACAACACGCGAGCGTCGATCGCAACTTCACCGAGTCGAGGTGTGTCCGCCGGCGCTAATGAGAGGAGCAAATCCAAACTAATCCAAGCCAGCCCCACTCCCACTAATCCGCTAACCAAGGCTAACAGGCAGCTCTCGGTGAGCAATTGACGAATCAGACGACGACGGGATGCCCCGAGAGCAAGACGCAGCGCAATCTCACGCTGACGACTGGAAGCTCTGGCGAGCAGCAGTCCGGCGATGTTCGCGCAGGCGAGCAGTAGGACCATCGCTACAGCTCCGAACAGCACGAGTAGCGTCAACTTGCTGGAGCCAACAACTTCATCATGGAGCGGATTTGAGATCGCTCTCCAGCCTCGATTGGTTTTTGGATAACGCTCAGCCAGACCTTCATAAAGCGAAGCCAAGTGTGCCTGCGCTCGCTCAGCGGTCACGCCGGCATTGAGTCTCCCGGCCGCCCTCATGAAGCGCCAGTCGCGCGGCGGTCCTTCGGGGAAACGACGCCCCGCGTACGTGCGCGCGATGTCCCAGGGAACCCAAAGATCAATCTCCCGACTCGGCATAGCGAAGTCGGCGGCCATAATCCCCACGACTCTCCAGTCCTGGCGATTGATAGTGATGTTCTTACCCACCAGATTGGGATCGGCGTTAAAGCGCCGGCGCCAAAGGCCATCGCTAATCACAACCACCCGGTCGCCACTGACAAATTGCCCCGATTCGAAAGCGGCACCCGAAATCTCACCGGGTAAAAAGACTCGACCCAAAGCGGCCT
>JAMQPI010000309.1 GCA_023717565.1 Pyrinomonadaceae bacterium
GCGCTGATGCCATCCATTCGTTTCATCTCTATGTCCATCAGCACCCAATCAGGTCGGCGCAGTTCGTAAGCGGCGAGCGCGTCGGCACCGTCGGCACACTCGAAAACCGCCTCGGCAATATCGTCCATGAAACTCTTAATAGTCCGGCGCATCTGTTCGTTGTCCTCGACGATCAGGAGTTTCATCAATCCCCACTTTTTGATTGCTGACTTCAATGTGCGCGAGTATCGGGGACGCGAAGGCGGGCGTGAATAGCGAAACCCTCACGATTGGGCATGAGTAGTCCTACTCATTTCACTGAGCAGTTCTAACCCCGGGCAAGCAGCGTTCGGAGGCACGTTTGTGGCCCCGTTGTGTGTTGCCAGCTAAGAGTTATGGCTGCGCTGCGATGGGCAGTACCACCACCCGGGCGCGGTGGGTCGTCTTGGCAGGACTAGCCGTTAACACCTTCGGTGTTAACCGCACTTGGAGGAAATCAGGAGAGTTCCGACTTGTTTTCCAGGGCAAACTTGAGCAGCGCGTGGGCGCCGTGAAGTTCGAGTTTTTGGCAGATGTTGGCGCGGTGGTTCTCGACTGTGCGAACGCTGATGAACAACTCTTCGGCAATCTCACGGCTGGTCTTGTTATCGGCTATCAGCGGCAGAATCCGACGTTCCGTTGGCGTAAGGTCCTTCAAACCCGGCTTGTTGTGTTCCAGCGTAGTCGCGCGGGCCCGCCGGTTGATGAGATGCTTGGAGAGCGCGGGGCTGATGAAGTGTTCACCGGCCAGCACCGCACGGACCGCGCCGATAAGCTCGGTCACGGCGCTGTCTTTCAGCACGTAGCCTTTGATTCCCAGGTCCAGTGCTTCGTTGAGGAGATCTTCGTCATTGTGCATCGTAAGGAAGATCAGTCCCACAGGCAGATGCCTTTCTTTGACGAGGCGCGCCACTGCGAACCCGTCCATGTCCGGCATGTTTACATCGAGCACTGCAACATCGGGTTTGTGCGACTCGATCTCGGCGAGAGCGGTGCGCCCGTCTCCGGCCTCGGAGACCACCGTCATGCCCGCGACCGATGCGAACAATTGGCGCAGACCCTGACGGAAGATCGGATGATCGTCCGCAATCAGGATCCGTATTTCACTGTCCATTCGAGTTCTCCTGCAGTTCGATTCTGACAGTAACGGTTGTGCCTTTGCCAGGTGTCGACTGAATGGTTTGATTGCCGCCAAGCATTCGAGCTCTTTCTGAAATGCCGAGCAGGCCAAAGCCCAGGCCGGTTGACGATCGAGCGTTATTTACTTCTGATGAAAAACCCTTGCCGTCATCAGCGACAGAAATCTGGACCGACCATTTGTCGCGCTTGATGGCGACGCGCGCCGTTGTAGCACCCGAGTGTTTCAGAATATTGTTAACGCACTCCTGGACAATACGATAGATATTGATCTCAGAGTCTGCCGGAAAGAGTCCATCAATGTTGTCAATGTCGACAGAGAACTCAATCTCCGATACTTCGCCTACCTTTCTGAGCATTGATTGTAGTGCCTTGGTTAGGCCCAAACGGTCCATCTGGTAGGGATGCAAACCATAGGCAATCTCGCGCACTTCGTCGAGAGTCTGCGACGAGATTCCCGAGATCTCCTGGAGCTGATCGCGCGCCATATTGTCGCCAGACGGTGACTGTAAGCCCAGCAGTGCCCGGTTTTTGATGATCAGCAGATTTTGCCCGAGGCTGTCGTGGAGTCCTGCGGCAATTCGCTTTCGCTCACCTTCCTGAAATTCGATCAGTTGCTGCGAGAACGCACGCTGAGTCGCATGGGCCTTTCGCATTCTGGACATCTGCAAGCGGTAAAAGCTAAACGCCAACCCGCACAGGGTCAGGACAATCAACCCTGTGAACCACCAGGTGCGCCAGAACGGCGGGACAACGACGATGCTCAGCGCCGCGCCGGTGTCGTTCCAAACTCCATCGGCGTTTGCTGCCGTGACTCTGAAGGTGTAATGACCCGGTGGAAGGTGCGAGTAGTGGGCGCTGCGACGCGTCCCGGCTTCCACCCAGTTCGCGTCAAGTCCCTCCATCCGATAGCGGAAAGCGACGTGTTCCGAGTTCAGCAGGCTCAAGCCAGTGTAGGGGATCTCGAGGTTCTCTTTTCCGGGCTCGATCCGGATCGATGGACCGAGCACCATAGATTCGCGGTCGAGGATCGCGTCTTCAATTACGACCGGTGGCGGGTGGCTATTTGTCGTGACCTCGTTGGGATCGATTACGGCAACCCCTCCCTGCGTGGGAAACCAAAGCTTTCCATCGCGAGTCCTGAAACCGGCGGGTTGCTGGCCACCGTTGCATTCGGTGTGCGCGAGCCCGTCCTCATTCCCATAACTAACAGAGGTAAGTTGATGAACTTTTCCCGCCGCGAATGCTTCGAGCTGGTCGCGGCTAACGCGAAAGATCCCGCGGTTGGAGCTCATCCAGAAGTTGCCGCGCTGATCGTTAAGGATGCGAAAGACACCGTTGCTAAAGAGGCCGTCGACGGTGGTGTAGTTAGTGAACTTTCCTTCGTGCAAACGCGACAAGCCCCCGTCGTAGGTACCGATCCACAGCCTCCCCGCGGAGTCTCGGTAGAGCGTCCTGACGTAGTCGCTGGCGAGCCCGTCCTTAGTTGTAAACGAGTTGAGCCGCCCCTCGTGCAGGTGACTCAGTCCGCCATAGGTTGCGATCCAAAGATCACCGGTGGGGTCTTCGAGGATGTCTTTCACATCATCGCCTGCCAGTCCCTCGGCTGACGTGTATCGCGTTACCACACCGCCCTCATACCGGTAGAGTCCCGCGCGGGTTCCGAACCAAAGCGCACCGCTGCGGTCTTCATGGATCACGAACACAGGTTTGTTTTCCAGCCCCAGCTCTTTGGCGAAGTCGACGAATTTCCCTTCCTCAAGACGCCCTACGCCCCGGTAGTGTCCGATCCATAACCTTCCTGCTCGATCCTGTTGCAGCGCCGTGATCATATACTGTGCAAGATCCTGACGTAATGGAACATTAGTGATGCGGCCGTCAAGAAAGCGATTGAGTCCGCCGTCCCAAGTTCCTATCCAAATGGATCCCGCGGTGTCTTCCAGAATCGGATACACGTTGACTCCGGAGAGTCCATCATTCTGCGAAAGAAAACGGACGGCCTCGCGACGCACCAGGGCCAGCCCGTGATTGCTTGTCCCAACCCAGAGCGACCCTTCGCGGTCTTCAAAGATCGACACCACTCGGTCACTCGGCAGTCCGTCTCCGGTCGTGAAAACCGTGATCTGATCACCGCTTAGGCGCGCCAGCCCACCGCCGAAAGTACCCACCCAAAGATTGCCATGACGATCTTCGCTGATTGCATCGATACGCATTGGCGGAAGCTTCCCGCGGTAGTCCGGAACGACAAAGCGATCACCTTCGCGTCTATAGAGGTTGCCATTCTGAGTACCGAACCAGACACGTTTCTTGCGGTCTTCGTAAATAAAAGAGACCGAGGGGTCGGCGAGGCCGTCAGCTTGCGAGTAGGTGGCTACGTGGTCGCCTTGCAATTGCCGTAAGTTGCCCTGGCCGAAAAACCAGATCGCGCCGGAACTATCACGATGGCCCCAGTGGGAACGTTCGATGAACTGATGCAGGAGTGCGTGCGAGTGGAGAACGAAGTGCCCATCCTGCCAGAGCGCAACACCAGTGAGAGTCCATACGAGCAATCCATTCTTGCCGTCGTCGTCTATAGCCACGATTCCGTTGTGTGGCAGCCCGTCGGCGGTTGTGTAGGTTCTGAATGCGCCATCTTTATAGCGCGTCAATCCGCCGTCCTGCGTACCCGCCCAAAGAGCACCATCGCCAGCCTCGTATAAGCAGTTGAAGCGGTTACTGCCGAGTCCGCGAGTGCTGCCCCGGTCGAAGACAGTGAATCGCACACCGTCGTACCGGACGAGGCCGTCGAAGGTGGTAAACCAGAGATAGCCGTCGCGGGTCTGGATGATGGAGTGAACGGAGTTTTGCGGAAGACCATTTTCCGTCGATCGGGTGTCGAAGCGATACTCCGCCTGGACCAAGGTGGCGGAGTAGATGGTACTCAAGAGCACGAGCAAGACTAATCTGGCACCAGGAATAAGATCCATGAACGGTTGTATTCGAATTTCCTGAGTCTAGTTTCGTGTTGTTTTCGTGGAACGTTCTTTACTCTTGACCGGGAAGATACTTTGAAAGCTTACGCTAGCTCGTCAACGGGCAAGAGCCAGAGGATCGATGCCTTTGTCCAATGCGAATGACGAGCCGACCGAACTCACCACGCACGTGCTGCGATCAAGTCTGGCCAGTTGACGCAAGCGATACACAGCTTCAATTCCGGTACAGTGGGCGCCGAGCAGATGTCTAACTCCGAACTCACGCAGCTTGGTTGCCGTCCAGGCGAGTTTTTTGTCGTCTAGCTGAAACAGATGAAACCCGCCGATTGCTGCGTGTACCGGAGCGCGACGGACTCGGTTGCGGGCAAATTCCAGAGTGTTAATGACGCCAGCGTGGCCGCACCCGGAAAGTACAACTAATCCCTGGTCGGTGTCGAAAATCAGAGACATGTCTTCCGGTATCGTCTCTTCAACGAAACCGGCGGGCGTCTTTACTGGTCCTGACCTGCTGGGCCAGTTACGCTCCGGAAAGACTCGAGGGACCGGACCGGTCAGCCAAACACCGGGGTACAACTCGACAGGTTCGCTGTGCTCGATGAAGACGCCGCCCGTCGCTTCATAAGCAGGCTTCACTTCGATCATATTATTCCCCTCCGTGGTTCCTCTCGGCCTGCTCCAGAAGATGCCTCTCCCGACGTGCGCTCGTGAGAGCGCTGTGGGATTCTTCTTCGCAAGTTCACGGCGAAGATGGAGCAGCCCGCCAGTGTGGTCTGCGTGGTTATGGCTGAGAATGACCTCTTGAATGCTCGCCAGATCAATCCCGAGCTCGTTCGCATTCTTGAGCACGGTGTCAGTGTGGGCTCCGGTGTCAAAGAGAATGCGGTGTCCATCTACTTCCACGAGCGCCGCGAAGCCCCATTCACCGATGCCGGCGTCGGCGAGCATCGTTGAGAGTACGAGGACGCGTAATGAGTGGACGCGCTTATCCGGCTTCGCTTGACTGGTCGCGGCAGTCTCAGTCGTCATCTCCGTGCGAGTTGCAGAGAGGGTCAACACCGCGGCTGCTATTACTAGGGTTGTTAGAACACGTTTCATCAGACGAGCTCCATATTCATTGTGTCTCGGTCTATAAACATCAGACTCCTCCGGAGTCAAGAGGCGGCGACGACAGTTCTGCCGCTGACCCTAGGTATTACACTAAAGACGGTCGAATCACATAACCCTGCTAAGCTCGTTAACGAAACTTCACTGCCTCAAGCTGTCGTATAACGCTTCATCGAGTTCAGCGCCTGACTAAATAGACTCGATTCATTCTTTAGCGACAGTTTCTTCGTTGCAAGCTCAATTGATGCGCAGCGATTCACCCAGATCTCATCAGGAAGGTCGTACCCAGGTGACCGAAACACTCGCAGTACGGCCAGCCGACGATCCTGTAGCCGAACACCTGCGCGGATTCGGGCCGTTGGGAATCCTCGCGATTCTCGTGATCCTGGCTGGTAATGCTGTTTTCGCACCTCTCAGCGCGATTCTGGTGTTGGTCTGGGCCTGGCGCTCGCGTACGCCATGGCGGGAGATCGGTTATGTCCAACCCAGGAGCTGGATCGGCACTCTGACCACCGGCATCATCTTCGGCGTGACGCTCAAATTCCTGATGAAGGCGATAGTGATGCCGCTACTCGGTGCTCCCCCGATCAATCAGGCGGTTCACTATTTGGTAGGCAACCGGGCCGCGCTTCCAGGAGCAATCTTCGCGATGATTGTTGTCGCGGGCTTTGGAGAAGAGACGGTATTCCGTGGCTATCTATTCGAACGCTTCAGCAAGCTTTTCGGCACTAGCCTGGGGGCCAAAATATCAATCGTCCTGCTGACGTCGATATGGTTTGGACTGGCTCACTATTCCTTCCAGGGCCTCCCCGGCGTCGAACAAGCAACGATCTTTGGGCTTCTGTTCGGAACGATCTACGCAGTCACAGGCCGGCTCTGGATGCTAATCATTGCCCACGCCGCGTTCGACCTGACGGCACTCGCGATAATCTACTGGGATCTCGAAGCCAAGGTAGCCCACCTCATCTTCAGATCTAATTTTTGATTTTTGATTGGTGATTTTAGATTTACCATTTTGACGACCTGATTTTGAGACGGAAGCCGGCCAAAAACCCCGCACCTCTTCCGATCGGCAATCAAAAATCTGAAATCAAAAATCAAAAATTACTGCAGTGCCTTGGCCACTTCGAGAATCTGTTCAGGTCGGGCGCGGACCCAATAGTTTTCCGTCAAGTTCAACCATCTGACGGTCCCAGACGAATCCAATAAGAACTCGGCGGGCCTGGCAACATCCTGACCTTCGATTCCGGCGCCTGCGTGCAGCAGGTCGTAGCGGCGAATCACCTCTGCTTTCGGATCAGAAAGAAACGTGAATGTGTAGCCGGCTTGCTGGCGGAGGTTCCGCGACTCCTCTGGAGTGTCTACGCTGATCGCGACCGGACGAATCCCTGCTTCCTCGAGCCTGGCCAAATTATTCTGAATGCCCCGAAACTCGGAGTTGCACGCAGGTCACCAGTAACCTCGGTAAAAAACCAGAAGCACGCCCCTGGGGACTTTCCCCTTAACGGGTGAGGCGAGCAACTCCGAAAGCGAGATGGGTTTGCCGTTCGTATCGGAGAGAGTGAAGTCCGGCGCCTTTTGGCTGATCTGGGGAGCGCTCTGAGAGGAAGGCAAGCGCCTGGCGTTAATAAGAGTAGCGAAGACAAAGAGCCCGAAAATCGCGAGGCCGAGACTCGTCAGTATGACACCGGCGATCTTCGAGAGCTTCGGGCGGCTCCGATCGGGTGCAAAAGCCCGTCGAACTCCCACCAGTAAAAGCGCGGTAGCCAATACGAATAGCAGCAAGTTGACCCAGGGAAAGTCTCGAGTGACAGGGAACCAAACAAACACCAGGAAGTAGCTGAGGAAAGCAATTAAGCTGAGCAGGAACCCAGCCCAGATTGGCCAGTTAAGTCTTCGGATGTTCATTGTGATCCTCACTCCTCATGCAATCTCAAACCAGCGCCTTGGCGTTAGTTGAACCACCTAGTCGAAATAGTCAGTATCCACATGTAGCAGACCCTGGCGCTCGCTACGCAGGACCCGGCGCAACCAGAGAGGTTCGTCAAACATGTGTGCGAGGCCACGCACAATGGCATATCTGGGTTCGTCGGGAACGCGCACCGGAAGTTTGGTGTATTCACGCAGGTAATCGTCCAGGCCCCCGAACTGCGCGCCGCCACCCGTAAGGATGATTCCGCGCTCGTAGATATCACCAGCAACCTCCGGTGGCAGCTCGGTGAGGGTTGTGCCCACACTTTCGACGATCTTGTGAACCACATGCTGGGCTACCGGAAAGATCTCACCCGCGGTTATCTCGATAGCCCCGGGTCCGCCGCTGAAAACATCGCGTCCCTTGATCGTGATCTCTTCGGCGAGATCGGCAGGGAGTATTGCCGATGCCAATTCGAGCTTAAGCCGCTCGGCTGAGTGGGCACCGATTACGAGTCCACGGTGACGCCGTACATGATCAATGATGGCAGCGTTGATGTGCCAGCTTCCAATTCGCTCCGCGCGGCCGTGAACAATTGCTCCGTTCGCGACGATGGCCACGTTCGTGGTTCCGCTGCCAATGTCTACCACCGCGGAAGCGTGAGTGTCGTCCACGCGGACACCCGCACCGAAGGCTGCCGCCAGGCCTTCTTCGATCATTGCGACGCGACCAATTCGCGCATGTTCGGCAGCGTTAAGCAGGGCCCGGCGCTCGACCTGCGTGACCCCAAACAGCACGCTCATCAGCGCGCGACGGCTGAAATACGAGTTGCCACCACGAGCTTTACGTACAAAATACGCGAGCATCTCCTTGGTTCTTTCAAAATCTGCAACCACTCCATCAAGCAAGGGGGCAATCACGGTAACATCTCGTGGTTCCCTTCCGTACATATGTTGCGCTTCAAGTCCAATTGCTACGACCTCTCCGGTCATTGTGTTGCGCGCAACCAGCGAGGGTTCATCGACGACGATGCCGCGGCCGTGCACGTAAACGATGGTGGCCGCCGAACCCAAGTCTATGGCTATAGATTCAGAGACCAGATTTCCCAGAGCATTCCTACCCAGGAACGCTGCTGTCTTGCTCATGAATGACATAAGATCTCTTGGTCCGTGGTCAGTTGTCAGTTGTAACTTGTCTGAGACTACCCGGCATTCTACAAGGTAACCACTGACAACTGACAACTGACCACGGACAAACCACGCTACGCCCTCAACGTACTGATGAGACGATTGTGGGTATCCCCTTCTTCCCACTCATGCCAAAGTTTAAGCGCCTCACGAAAATGCTTTGTGCGGAGCCTGGAAAAGTGGCTCAAGAGCCATAACATTGCATCGCGTTCGTCATGGGAAGTCGCGCGCTCTGAGCTCGCCTTCTTCTTGAGTCTGGAGAGTCGCTTTCCGAAGTGTTCAATCCACAAATCGCAATCATGAAGTTCGCCGAGAGCGGATTGCATCCTGGCAACATGGTTGGAAAAAACGTCTAACTGGTCCCCCCAGCATGCCGCAAACAACTCCATGGCATACCTGAGGCGTTTGGCCGCAATCCGCATTGCGTGCAGCGGTTCCGTCTTCTGCGGCTCAAATAAACTCGGGCTAAGCGCTTCCAGTTCCCGCAAACGTTTAAGAAGCGTCTCCCGGGCGTACACCTTATAGCTGGGGCCGGGCCTGGCTGGAGAGCCGGATGTGGGTGTGGTAGCGGCCTGAGGGACGATCGCATCTTCGACCGCTTGAAGAAAATTGCGCTTAAGTTGGGAGAGTCTCTGGTAGTCCAAAGCCTGCACCAACTCTTTTCGCGCTGGATCGAGCTTGGCCTTTTGATCGTCGATGATCCGTTGCAGTCCTGATGAAATCTCTGGAGTGGCCCCCTTCTGGAATTTCTCAAGCGCGATGATCGCTACATCCAAATCGCGTACCACTCCCAGTTTATCGGCGATTTCTTTAAGATCCTTTGTCGCTGCGGCCATCTTTGTCTTACGCAAGTGAGGAGCAAAATCCCTGAGGGCGCTGCGCAAGCGACGAGAGGCGACGCGCATATCGTGAACACCTTCCGGGTCCTTGAAATCAAGCGCTGCCTTGTGCAACAGAAACATCTCCTCAAGCCTGGGCGACAACACCTGGGGGACGGCCTCGGTCGCCGCGGCATCGCATTCAATACCTATGATCTCCTTCGCTTTAGCCATTTGTTATCCGCGAGTTTGATTTTGCCCTCTTGGCGTTGAGCGTCAAACTACAGTTGAAAGCTTCCTCAAACAGGGGCCGTCGGCGTTCGGCCTCAGTCATTTCCTTTTCGCAATCGACGTCACTCGTCACCGTGATATTGACAGCGTTTCCTTCGACCAGGCATTCAAGGTCCCGCACGCGGCTTTCATGACTTCTATCCAACCCGTCGGCCAGTCTCAAGATTGCTCCCAGGCGAGCTACCGAGTCGCGATCAGCATTGTTGAGCGCCGCGAAATCAGGGTGCCGCTCTTTGGGGGGAGAACCTCGGTGGTAACGGGCAATATTCGCGATAACTGCGCGTTCGCCTTCGGCAAATCCGGTCAACTCGGAGTTCTTGATCAGATAGAGCGCATGTTTGTGATGAGACCCGTGGGCGATGTGGTAGCCAATGTCGTGCAGCAACGCCGCCGCAGATAGCAGAGTGCGTTGGTGACGGGTCAGTTTTTCAATGGGGGCCAGGCTATCGAAAATCTTTTCAGCCAAACGAGCGACCTGCAGGGAATGAGCTTCCTCATAACCAAACCGGCGTCCGACGGCGTGAACGCTGCGCATCTTGGGGTCGGCAAAGTGTGAGACCGGGGGTCGCGATTCAGCTTCCAGTTCCCTGAGGCGATCAATGATGACGCCTTCACGCAACGCCCATTCGCAAGTCAACAGGGAATTGACGCGCAAGGCTCGCATGGCTCCTTCGAGTATTTGACCGCCGGCGACAATGATTTCGGATCGCTGAGCACTGAGTCCGCCCAATCGCTTGCGTTCAGCAATGGGGAGGCTGGCAAGGCTTACATTGAGTCGCAAGAGCAGACCGAAGGGTATGTCAAACTCCGAGGGTTGCGCCGGTTGGTTTTTTCGTTGTGAGTCAGTCTCGAGGCGTGAACGCAAAGCTGCACCTAACGCGAGAATCGTTCCGGAGGTGCCGGTGGCTTGTTGCCAGGTCGCATTGCGCAACTCACGCGCTGGCCGCTCGAATGCAGCTTGAACTTGATGACGGAGGTCACCCAATTCCTTGGGTTTGGGAGGATCGGACTTTAGGAATCTCTCGGTCAGCCCAATCGCACCCAAGTCAACGGAGAAGAGCGCCAGCGGCACTCCCTCACGAAAGACGGAGATTTCAGTCGAACCGCCTCCGATATCAAGGTTCAGGTTGGTGGTCCCGGTGAGCGAACTGCTCTGACTCGCAGCCAGTCCTATCAGTCTCGCTTCTTCGACCCCGGAAAGGACTTCGACTTTTATCCCGCTCTTCTGTTCGACCTCTCTGACAAACTGGGCAGAATTATTGGCTTCGCGCACCGAAGCTGTGGCGGTAGCGATTATGCTCTCGGCGCCGCGGGCTTCGGCAATCGAGCGAAATCGCTGTAGACAATCCACGGCGCGGTTGATGGCGGCGCGGCTGATATGGCCCCGGCGCAGCGTTTGGTGCCCAAGTCTGACAAACTCCTTCTCCCGAGTTAGGACTGCGAATGAATCGCTGGCCGCCGCGTCTACGACTACCAGCTTAATAGAGTTGGAACCGATGTCGATTGCCGCAAGTTTCAATGCTTTGCCTGAGGTGACTATTCGGAAGGTGAAAGCTCTGTTATGTGGGAGAGATAGACGCCTTGGCCACCGGCATTCCCACGGGATGATCCCTTTCGATTACGCGCGTTACCGCGCGCCGCAGCGTAGCAGCTACACGTCGGACCGAAGTCGAGGCGTCCAGAACCTGGAAACCATACTCATCAGTCATCCGGTCAAATACTTTCAGCATGCGGGTTTGATATTCAATAAAGCTATCGTAGAAGTCCTGACCAAGGTGAACATCCATGCCCGATTCCCAGTAATCAAATCCGCGACCGGAGGTAAGCACCCGCTCGACGAGTTCTTGGGCTGAATTGATCCTAAGATAAAAGACAGCATCAGGAATCAAGGCAATCTGGTAGATCGAGCGTATCCAGGGGGCATCAATCCCGCGCACCTCGGCGCGCGCAATAGCCGAGTAGATGTATCTATCAGTGAGCACAATAAACCCGGCTCTTAGGGCGGGCAAGATTTCGTTCTCGAGGCGATCAATGAAGTCGGTGGCGTAGAACAACTGCAGTGTCAGACGGCCGAGGGTGTGTCCGGTTTTGGCTTCTTTGATTCCGCGTCCGGCCAAAACTGATCTAGTCATTCCCGTGTCGACCACCGCGTGGCCGCGCGACTCCAGCCAGGTGCGCAGCAGGGCAATCTGAGTGGAACGCCCTACGCCGTCGGTTCCCTCGATCACGATCAGTTTGCCACTGTATGTTTCATCCTGAGTATGTGGCAGGGGCGTGCCGTAAAACAGTTTCTTGTTAATGGGATCTGAACCGCCTGTTTTCGAGATGACTCTTAAGTAGTTGCCGAACTTCTTGCTGTTGCTGTTCGATCGAACGCGTGGCATCGATCAAAGTTAACCCAAACTCACTAACCATGCGATCGTATTCCCCCAGGATCTTGCCCTGAAAGAGAGTGAAACTTTCCTCGGGGTTTTGTGCCCAACCCATATCAAGGCCGGCCTCGTAATACTTTAAATGGGGCCGGCCTGAAACTATGCGATCAATGGCCACGTCGAGTGGGGCGCGGAAAAAGAAGGCGATTGTGGGTTTCACGGCAAATTTGTAAACTTCCCGGACCCACGCTGGATCACAGCCGCGGGCGACGTCGCGGGCGAAAGCAGTGTAAATGTAACGGTCCGCCAGCACGATTGCTCCGGCTTTCAATGGCGGAATGATGTCACGCTCGGTCCGGTCCGCAAAATCCGTGGCGTGCAGAAGCGAAAAAGTCGCCGGCGTAAATAGATGTCGTCTCTTCGCGCGTTTAGTCGTATTCTTGACCAGCGGGGACGAGTTCCATTCAGAGAAGAAGACCGGATAACCTTCGGCCTTTAGCCACTGGTAAAGCAACATAAGCTGCGTTGACTTGCCACTGCCATCAGTCCCTTCGACCACGAATAGCTTGCCAGGGAAGCGGTGTCGACCATATGGAATCATAGTAGCACTCTGATGCAATGATGTTACGCGAGTGTGAACGGCCCACGGAGGTGAATAGCGTTCATGAAAACCCTGCTCCTGTTAAGACACGCGAAGTCGAGTTGGAAAGACGAGGGTCTGGCGGACTTCGAACGACCTCTCAACGACCGTGGACGAAAAGCCGCCGACCTGGTCGGAAATTTCATAGCGAAACAGGATATTACCATAGACCTTGTGATCAGTTCGCCGGCGGTGCGTGCGCGGCAAACCATAGAACTGGTTTTGCGAGCTGCCAAGCGCTCTCCAGAACTGCGTTTTGACCAGCGGGTCTACGAAGCGAGCCCCACCCGGCTATTAGAGATCACCTCGCAAATTGAGGATGACCGGAAATCTGTATTACTAGTGGGTCACAACCCTGGAATGGAAGAACTGCTGACCTTGTTGGTAGGTGTCGAGATGCACATGCCTACCGCTTCGCTGGCGAAAGTAGTCCTGGACAGCAAGAAATGGGACAAGATCCTGGCAGAAAAGGGTGTCCTGGAGACATTTGTCAGAGCCAGAGAACTAAAGCCCGATGGCGCAGGTCACGAATAGACTGCGAAGCCTGGTCAGACGAAGGTGAAGGCACGAACAAATGAGGGGTTGAATGGAGTCACGCACAATTGTCGTCGGTGACATTCATGGCTGCTATGACGAACTAATGGACCTGTTGGCGCAATTGGATTTTGGACCGGGTGACCGGCTAGTCTCCGTCGGCGATCTCATCACGAAAGGACCCAAGGACCGCGAGGTGTTGGAGCTCTTTATCACCGACTCGCGATTCACAGCCGTGATCGGTAATCACGATCTGGCGCTGCGCCGCGTTTGGAACGGAGAAAACCTGGATCTCAAGGCGGCGCAGAAGGAAACTCACCGAGAACTAGGGCCGGACAAAGATAGCTTCTTACCATATCTCAACTCTCTTCCCTTCATGATCGATCTGGGAAGCCACCTGGTAGTTCACGCTGGCGTGCGTCCAAACGTCGAGCTGCATTCTCAGACCACCGAAGACCTAACGCAAATACGAACCCTGGGAGAAGATCGCGAGAGCAAAGACGGGAAACCCTGGTACGAGGCCTATCACGGTGAAAAGTTCGTGCTATTCGGTCATTGGCCAGCGTCGGAACCCCGGCGCGGGCAGATGGCGCTTGGATTGGACACTGGCTGCGTTTACGGTCATCAGCTTACGGCATATACCGTCGAAACGGCCGCATTGACTTATGTCAACGCGCGACTCGCTTACGCTTCCTGACTCCATCAGTTTCCGCAAATCAAACCGGCAGTTGAGAGTTCAACCTTTAGGTTGCAGCCCTGGCGAGCGCACAAGCTAAAGCTCGAACTCTAAACTGCCGGCACCTGGCGTGAGGCAGAGTTGGCTAGCACGGCTATTTCATTGCTCCTGAGGCGGTGGAACTTGGGGTGAAAACTCACCCAGAGTGGCCCGCACCTGCTGTTCACGCCCGTCCCGCTGGATGGTCAAAGTCACCTCAGTACCTGGCGCCGTGCCTGCCACGAGGTTACGGAAAACGTTTGGCTCATTTACTTCGGTTCCGTTGAAAGCGGTAACGATATCGCCTTGTCGAATACCAGCTCGTGCCGCTCCTGACCCGGGTTGCACCTGGGCCACTAACAGTCCGCGCTGGTCCTTCAGTCTGAGCCGCGCGACAACGTCGGAAGTAACTTTTCCTACCGTAATGCCCAGCTGGCCGCGTCGAACCTTACCCGCTCTGACCAGCGTTTCCATCACGGTACGGGCCATGTTTGAAGGAATGGCGAAGCCGATTCCGATACTGCCTCCCGACGGCGAAAGGATCTGCGAATTGATCCCCACTAGTTCGCTGTTCGTACTCACCAGCGCACCGCCTGAGTTACCTTGATTGATTGGCGCATCCGTCTGCAGGAAGTCTTCAAAGCTGCCGCTGCTCAGGCCCGTTTGACGGCCCTTGGCGCTGATAATTCCCATGGTGACAGTCTGGCCAATTCCCAGCGGGTTGCCGATGGCGAGCACCACGTCACCCACGCGTACGCGATCCGAATCGCCCAGAGTCAGAACCGGCAAATTGGATGCTTCGACTTTCAGTAACGCGAGATCGCTAGGTGGATCAACGCCAACCACCCGAGCGTCAAGAGTGCGATTATCGTTCATGTCGACTTTTATTTGTTCGGCACCATCAACCACGTGATGATTAGTAAGAATGTATCCGTCCGCGCTGACGATCACTCCCGAGCCGAGTCCCTCCCGTCTTTGTGGAGGCTGTTGGGGAAGACGCCCGCGGTCGCCAAAGAAGTCGCGGAACATCGGATCGTCCAGGAATGGATACTGTTCGGGCGCGCGCGCGCGCATTTGCGAATGAATAGTTATTACTGCGGGCGAAACCCGGCTGACTACATCGGCATACGATATCCCCGGGGCTGCCGTGCCGGGCGGAGGATTATTTAGCGGAGGGTTAGCAACTGCTGCCGGCTCGGAGCCTGACGTTAAGCGCAAGGCTGATGGTCCCTGCCGGTTGCAGGCCGCACCCAGAAAGAACACCAACCCCATGAACGCCGCCAGGGTTGCAGCCCGCGTCAAGATGGGTCTCCTGCCCTCGATCACAACTCTCCGATTCATCATGTCTTCCTCCTCATTGTTTCGTTATCAACTTATCTGCAGCTTGGGCTCCGTCCCTACGTTGGCATCTCGCTCTCAATCTTCAACTCATTCTTGACTTCGAAAAGCCCCGGCACGCCGCGAGCCCTGATGTAGGCCAGATTGGCGTCACCCTTGTTGGCCACAACGCCCTTCAATGTCGCTCGTCCGTTGCGAACGATAAGGTGAATCGGCGGCACTGCCTGGGTTGCATGGCGAAAGAGTGGTGAATTCGTACCGTAGATAGAACGATAGAGCGCGCGTCGCAGGCGATCGTCATTTGGGGAAAGGGGCAATACTTCGATCTGGTTGACCACGCCGGAGACGCCTTCGATATCCTTCACGCGATTCTCGGCGTCTGATTTTGTAGTAGGTCGAACCACCTGACCCCGCAGCACCACTTTGTTGTCAGGCTGCACCACATACTCGAGCCAGTCGAAGACCCCGTAGTAAGGCAGGGTCACCAGCTCGTGTCGCACCTCTCTGATGATTCTGGCGGTTTGGGGCGTCGTTGCGGCAAACGTCTGGTGCTCCGGCGCGCTGATTACCCAGACCATCACAAGCATTATCGTCAGTTTGATTAAGCATCTTTTCAACATGTTGATCGCCTCCGTATGCGTTCAAGGAATTGGTATTGAGTTTGATAAGCGACTTACCTTTCCTGGCTGTCTCGGCTTCTATGGTCGGGGTACCCTCTCTGGTCCATCACATTATACGTCCGTTATTATTACGATTGAGTAACAGAGGACGCACATTTTTGCTTGAACGATAGATTTTTGATGCTTTCCTTCTGTGCGAAGATTAAAGTCCACAGCAAGAGTTCTATACTCGGAGCAAATAGCTGGAAGACAAATGAAGAGTTCTGCGAAAATGTGCGGTTCAGGTTGACAGCAACAGGGACTGTGAATTCTGGAAAGGTGAGATAACTAATGACTCAAGTACTGGTTCTCTATTACAGCATGTATGGTCATGTCGAAACACTCGCAAAGGCAGTCGCCGAAGGCGCTCGTTCCGTGCCTGACGCTAAGGTATCGATCAAGCGCGTGCCTGAATTGATGTCTGAAGAGACAGCACGCAAGGCGGGCGCGAAGCTGGAACAAGAGGCGCCCATCGCTACCGTCGATGAACTGCCAAACTACGACGCGATCATCTTCGGCACTCCAACTCGCTTCGGCAACATGTGCTCTCAAATGCGAAATTTTCTGGATCAGACCGGTGGCCTCTGGATGAAAGGCGCGCTGGTCGGGAAGGTTGGCGGCGTGTTTACCTCGACGGCGACGCAGCATGGCGGGCAGGAAACGACGTTGATCAGCTTTCACATCACTCTGCTTCACCAGGGCATGGTGATTGTTGGCGTACCTTACGCTGAGAAGGGATTGATGAGAATGGACGAGATTACCGGCGGCACACCCTATGGCGCATCCACGATGGCCGGCGGAGATGGATCACGCAAACCCAGCGAAAACGAACTGGCCATCGCGCGCTTTCAAGGCCGTCACACGACCGAGATTGCAAAAAAGCTCGCAGCAAAATAGTTCTTGTATGAAAACAGTCAGACTACGATCGGGTGAGCGCGTGCCGGCCCTCGGTCAGGGTACCTGGAACATCGGCGATAGGAAAAAGGATCGCGCAGAGGAGATTGCGGCGCTCCGCTTGGGTCTCGATCTCGGTCTGAGCCTGATCGACACCGCTGAGATGTACGGCGATGGTAAATCTGAAGAGCTCATCGCCGAAGCGATCGAAGGTCGGCGCAAACAGGTTTTCCTGGTGAGCAAGGTTTTGCCTCAGCATGCGACGCTGCGGGGCACGATCAAGGCATGCGAAGGCAGCCTTCGTCGACTCAAGACTGACTGGCTCGATCTCTACCTGTTGCATTGGCGAGAGGATAAACCGCTGGGCGAGACGCTAGCTGGTTTCGACGTCTTGATTCAGGATGGCAAGATCCGCCATTGGGGAGTAAGCAACTTCGATGTGGGCGACATGGAAGAACTTGTCGACCTTTCCGGTGGCTCAAGTGTGACAACAAATCAGGTGGCCTATAATCTAACGCGCCGCGGGATAGAGTATGACCTGTTGCCTTGGTGTCGCGAGCGTCAACTGCCGATCATGGCCTATTCGCCCATCGAACAGGGTCGGCTGCTCAAAGAGGCAGCGCTAAAAGAGGTTGCGTCCCGTCACGGAGCCACGCCGTCTCAAGTGGCCCTCGCCTGGGTCCTTCGGCGTGATGACGTGATCGCCATCCCAAAAGCAGGCAAGTCAAATCATGTACGGGAAAACCATGGCGCTCTCAGTTTGCGACTCTCCAAGGAAGATCTCTCCGAATTGGATGCCGCCTTCCCGCCACCAACCAACAAGGCGCAGCTGGAAGTAATCTGAACCCACCAACAAAAGAGAGCGCCAGTTAACAGCGCTCTCTGATACGGATAGAGATTCTACTATTCGATTAAGTTAGGTTACTGCCCAATGGGTGGATCGGTGGCAGACGCTGGCTGAGTTTCGTTGACGTGAATCGTGTTGGTCTCGGCGTCCATATAGAAGTGGTTCTTCCCGGTTGCGCCCACGCCTTCGGATACTTGTGGGTCCACATTGACTGCGAAACCGGCCTGCGCCGTGGTTGATTTCGGGGTCACCTTCATATTGTAAACGTACCCGTCGACCACAGGTGTCGTACCGGCAAAGCGAGTATCAAGCAGATTCTCTTTCAACATCTCGTCAAAGGTGCCAAATCGGGTGCGCTGATGCGCGTTGTAAAAGAGCATCTGCTGCTCCGCGATTGTTCTGAGGGTCTTGATGGCTGCGGCCTCATTAGCGGAACGAACTGCGGCTCGCCATCCAGTCACACCCACGGCGATTAGGATTCCGATGATGGCAATCACGATCATCAGTTCGATAAGCGAAAAGCCCCGCTCACGATTGCGATTGGTATTATTTGATTTCATGGTAGTCCTCGCGGTAATTACACGTCCCAACCGGTCTTAGGTTCCGGGATTCCCTTGGCGCCGGACCGCGCATGTTGAGGAACCAAGTCAGTTTACTACAATGACGGCGCAACCGTCACTTTGCAACCGAAAGGGCGCGGCAGGCATCCTCCTGTTTTCACGCAGTTCTCCCGCTCCCCGGGGTCTCTTGAGGTGCGGGACTCAGCTTTAGCATGTAGAATAAACGCTTAGCTCGGAGCCCTGAAACCATACTGATGAGACGCTTACAACCAGTAGACGGGCAAGGCCCGCTAGTAGCCTCTGAGGCCGTCGACAGAATCGACAAGCTGCAACGAGCAGTCGAGACCGTCATCAAGGGTAAGCCCGAGGCCGTTCGCCTGGCTATTGTTACGTTGATTGCCGGGGGACACCTGCTGATCGAAGACGTGCCGGGAGTGGGCAAAACTACCCTGGCTCAGGCTATTGCCCGAGCTCTCGATTGCAGCTTTCAACGCATCCAGTTTACTTCCGACCTCTTACCCTCAGACGTCATCGGGTTGTCGATTTACAAGCAGCATTCCGGCCTATTCGAATGGAAACCGGGACCGGTTTTCGCGAACGTCGTGCTGGCCGACGAGATCAATAGAACGACGCCCAAGACTCAATCGGCGCTGCTTGAGGCGATGGCCGAAAGGCAGGTCACGGTTGAGGGTGTAACCCATCCCCTACCCGCGCCTTTTATGGTGGTGGCAACTCAAAACCCCATCGAACATCACGGAACATATCCATTGCCGGAATCCCAACTCGACCGTTTCATGCTGCGCCTGAGAATCGGCTATCCCGACCTGCGTGACGAGAAACAAATCCTGCGCGATCGCGAGCAGGCCGATCCGCTTGACGATCTGGTGCCCGTCATGTCAGCCGCAGAAGTAGTGGATCTGCAACGTCACGTCTCCGCAGTTGCCGTCGATGACGCACTGGTCGAATACCTGATGAGCATCGTGGCAGCCACGCGCGATTCCGAGATGCTCGATCTCGGGGTTAGCCCGCGCGGAAGCCTGACATTGTTTCGGGCAGCTCAGGCGCTGGCCCTCACCGAAGAACGAACGTACTGCATTCCCGACGACATCAAGCGACTCGTGCTACCAGTTTTTGCCCACCGAATTCTCGTTAGTTCGCGTTTCGCTTCAGCGCTGCGACGCAGCGAGGAAGCCGAAGCCGTGCTGCGAGAGATCATGAAAACTGTCAGCGTTCCCCTCTAGGAAGGATGAAGGCGGAAGGATGAAGGCGGAAGGATGAAG